>NZ_JANRKZ010000157.1:0-10179 GCF_033763155.1 Microcella sp. | reverse complement strand
GAACGAGACATTGCCACCGGTGACCGGGATGCCCAACTCAAGACACGCGTCGGCGAGACCCGTGACGGCCCGCTCGAACTGCCACATGACGTCGGGGTTTTCGGGGCTGCCGAAGTTGAGGCAGTCGCTCACGGCCCGCGGTGAGGCGCCCGTGGCGGCGACGTTGCGGTAGGCCTCGGCGAGCGCGAGTTGCGCACCCACGTAGGGGTCGAGCTGGCAGTAGCGGCCGTTGGCGTCGGTCGCGAGGGCGACGCCGAGGCCGCTCACCTCGTCAACACGGATCATGCCGGCGTCGTCGGGCGTTGCGAGCGCGGTGTTGCCGCCCACGTAGTAGTCGTACTGGTCGGTGATCCACGCCGTGTCGGCGAGGTTCGGCCCGCCGAGCACCTGCAGCGCGTGGGCGCGCAACTCGGCGTCGTCGGCCGGGCGAGCGAGTCGCGCGGCGCTGTCGGCCTGCAGGGCGTCGAGCCACGCGGGGCGAGCGAACGGCCGGTGGTACACGGGGCTGTCGATCGCGACCGTGCGCGGGTCGACATCGACGATCGTTTGGCCCTGCCAGTGGATGATCAAGCGACCCGTGTCGGTCACTTCACCCAGCACGCTCGTCTCGACATCCCACTTTGCCGTCACGGCAAGGAACGCCTCGAGCTTGCTCGGCTCAACGATCGCCATCATGCGCTCTTGGCTCTCGCTCATCAGAATCTCTTCGGCCGTCAGCGAGGGATCACGCAACAGCACCTGATCGAGGTCGACGACCATGCCGCCATCGCCGTTGCTCGCCAGCTCGCTCGTGGCGCACGAGATTCCCGCAGCGCCGAGGTCTTGGATGCCCTTCACGAGGTCGCTCGCAAACAGCTCGAGGCAGCACTCGATGAGCACCTTCTCGGCGAACGGGTCGCCCACCTGCACGGCCGGGCGCTTCGTCGGCCCGCCCTCGCTGAACGTGTCGCTCGCGAGAATGGATGCGCCGCCAATGCCGTCGCCGCCCGTGCGCGCGCCGAACAGCACGACCTTGTTGCCGACACCGCGCGCGTTGGCGAGGTGCAAGTCGTCGTGCCGCAGCACGCCCACGGCGAGAGCGTTGACGAGTGGGTTGGCCTGATACACGGCGTCGAAGACGGTTTCGCCACCGATGTTGGGCAGCCCCAAGCAGTTGCCGTAGTGGCTGATGCCACTCACGACGCCGGGAACGACGCGCGCCGTGTCGGCGTGGTCGATGGCACCGAAGCGGAGGGCATCCATGACCGCAACGGGTCGAGCGCCCATCGAGATGATGTCGCGCACGATGCCGCCGACGCCCGTCGCCGCGCCCTGGAAGGGCTCGATGTAGCTCGGGTGGTTGTGGCTCTCGATCTTGAACGTGACGGCCCAGCCCTCGCCGATGTCGACGACGCCAGCGTTCTCGCCCATGCCGACCATGAGGTGCTCGCGCATCTCGTCGGTGACCTTCTGGCCGAACTGCTTGAGGTGCACCTTGCTCGACTTGTAGGAGCAGTGCTCGCTCCACATGACGGAATACATTGCGAGCTCACCGCTCGTGGGGCGGCGGCCCAAGAGATCGCGGATGGCCTGGTATTCGTCGGCCTTCAACCCGAGTGCCTCAAAAGGCTGCACTTTCTCGGGGGTGGCGGCGGCGTTGGCCACAGTGTCAGGAGCGGGAATCTGCGCGGGGCTCGTCACACCCTCCAGCCTACCGGCGGCCTAGGCTGGTGCTGTCGCCTCACGACCCCGATGGTCGCGCGACGCCCACGTCCCGTCGCCCTGAGCCACCCCAGGAGCCCCGCATGAACGCTCGATTCATCTGGATGTACGCCGCTATCGGTGTGCTCGTCTTTCTCGGCGCGATGTTTGTGGGTATCGCGCTCAACCAGTGAACGCGAGATGCTGAGGGCATGACTCCTGCGCTGGCGCTCACCCTCGTTGACGTGGTTGTCGTGCCCGAGCGCGGGTGGCTGTTCTTGCTCGTGCTGACGGTGCTCACGCTCGCCGTTGCCGCGGTGATGGTCGTGCTCATCGAGCTGCTCGTGCGTGTTGTCGCGATGCGCCAACCGTGGACGGCGGTCTTGCTGCGGCACACCCGCCCGGCTCTGCGGCTGCTGCTCGTGGGCATCGCAGTCTGGGTGTCGGTCAGTCTCGCCGCGCCCGAGTCGCGATTCTCGGAGGTGATCGACCGCATTCTCACGGTCGGCGTCATCGGCCTGTTTACGTGGCTACTGGTCGAGGTCGTCGACTTTGCGTTCGACGGTGCCATGCAGCGGTTTCCGCTGGGCGCCGATGCCACGCGCGCTGCCCGCCGCGCGCACACGCAGCTGACCTTCCTGCAGCGGCTCGCGACCGTGACGATCATCGTCGTGGGCGTGAGCGCCGCTCTGCTGACCTTCCCACAGATGCAAGCCATTGGCGCGAGTCTGCTCGCCTCGGCCGGCCTCGCGGGCATTGTCGCGGGCCTCGCCGCGCAGTCGACCCTCTCGAACGTGTTCGCGGGCGTGCAGATTGCCTTTAGCGACGCCATTCGCGTCGATGACATTGTGATCGTCGAGGGTGAGTGGGGGCGCATCGAAGAGATCACGCTCACCTACGTGGTCGTGCGCATTTGGGATGACCGCCGCCTCGTCGTGCCGTCGACCCACTTCACGAGCACACCCTTTGAGAACTGGACGCGCACGGGCAGCGAACTGCTCGGCTCGGTCGAGCTCGATCTCGACTGGCGCGTGAGCCCCGCCGCAATGCGGTCTCGGCTCGCCGAGATACTCGACGGCACGACCCTGTGGGATCGCCGGGTGTCGGTGCTGCAGGTCTCGTCGGCAACCGACGGTTTGGTGCGCGTGCGCATTCTCGTGAGCGCGGCCGACGCCGGCTCACTCTTTGACCTGCGCAACTACGTGCGCGAGCAACTCGTCGAGTGGGTGCGACTCGAGAGCCCCGGTGCCATGCCGCGCACGCGCGTGGTCATGGTCGATGCAGCCTCGCGCGACGATGCGACGGCGACCGGCGACCCCGCCGACGACTCTGCGAAGCGCCAGTTGTTTAGCGGCACGCCCGAAGCCCACCAGCGGGCGGAGCAAATGCTCGCGCCCTCGGCTGATCCGGATGCGCCGAGCCGGGTGGGCCCGGCAACCGAATAGCGGGAGTCCTGCAGCATCCAAAAGAAAAGACCCAGCCCCTCCCCGAAGGGAGAGAACTGGGTTGTATCTGAGAACAATAGCGCAAGAAGTTAGGCGAGGACAATATCTACCATCCTTGCGGCTTCCGAAGTTCTCCTACTTGGTCCGGGAGTTGATGGCCGAGGAAGTCTTCCTTTGCAAGTCGAAGCCACCAGTGCCTTCCTACTCCATCGCTTCTCTCGCCTTGGAGCATCGCAGAAGTTGGCCGTCGGCTTGGATTGAAGAGCGCAACGGGCACCCGAGCCCTCGCAATCTGCAGGGGCAGCCGAAGGTCGCCATCATTCGACACGACGACGGCGGCATCGATCCGGTGAAGAAACAGGTCCTCCAGAAGTCGAGCCGCAACGTTGACGTCTGAACCTTTTTCTTCGTACGTGGATACGTTCACAAGAAGGTTCACCTCGCCCTCCGGCCGGCGAAACTCGAGCGCCGGGAGCCAATCGGGAATGTTGCCAAGTCCCGGAGAAACGACCCTGTCGATCCGGGCCTTCTTCCCCCTTCGGCCCGGCCTTGAGAGAAGCCCCTTGGCCAATTTGGGATTGTATTGCCCATACTCGACTTTCAGTCGTGGGTCACTGGCGATGGCTCCGATGTAAATCCGCTGGTCACGGGCAGACGAGGCGTCCCCGTCCTTCTCCCTCAAGGCGGTGCAGTAGGCGACTGTCGTTACGGTCGCACGCGGCCAGTCAGTGCGCGCAGTAAGTTTCTGTTCGACGAGTTCGACGATGTTGAGCCAACGCCAGCCTGGGTTTGCGCGACCACACAGGTCTCTGGCCCCGTAGTAGAGATTGAAGGCATCGATATAGACGCCTACCCGCATCTTTCGACGCCGGTGAAAAGTGAGCATGAGACGATGATTCCATGCTGACCTGCCGGGAGTGCAGTCGCCCTTAGCTCTTCGGAACCGGCGGGCCCAGAATCAACAGCACGGTGAAGAGCACCACGACCGCGAGCAGAATGAGGGTGGCCAGCAGGGAGGGGTGGTTGAGCATCCACCGCACCAGGCGATCGAACCAGCGCTGATCACGCGGGTCGTCGGTGGCCTCGCGGCGCCAATCACCCTCGAGCTTGCCGGTGCGGTGAGCCCAAATGTCGAACGGGATGGTCGCGTAGGGCACGATCGCCGTGACGACGGCGAGCAGGCCGAGGCCGACGCCCCAGCGCTGGTTGATGGCCGTCAGCACGGCCGTGGCGCCATAGGTCAGGAAGACGAAACCGTGAATGCTGCCGCCGATCGTCACCGCGATCGACAGGTCGAGCGTCGCCCGCAGGATGAGCCCGGTGATGAGCAGCGTCCAGGTGATCGCCTCGGCGATCGCGACGATGCGGTAGAGCTTCTTCGGGGTCAGGCGCGCGGCCTGGGGTGCGTCAACGGTCACGGCGTTAGTTCAGCACGCTCTGCTTAAGCACCGATGTGAAGAAGGTCAGGCCGTCAACGCCCGAGCGCATGGCCTGGGGCGTGTTGGGCCCGAAGCCGGGCTCGACGGCGTGCTCGGGGTGCGGCATGAGGCCGACGACGTTGCCGCGCTCGTTGCGCAGGCCCGCGATGTCGCGCAGTGAACCGTTGGGGTTGACGTCGAGGTAGCGGAAGGCGACGAGACCCTCGCCCTCCAGGCGGTCGAGCGTGGCTTCGTCGGCGATGAAGCCACCCTCGCCGTTCTTCAACGGGATGGTGATTTCTTGGCCGAGCTCGAAACCGTTGGTCCAGGCGCTGTCGGTGCTCTCGACGCGCAACCGCTGGTCGCGACGGATGAAGTCACCGTGGTCGTTGCGAATCAGGCCGCCGGGCAGCAGGTGCGCTTCGACGAGAATCTGGAAGCCGTTGCAGATGCCGAGCACGGGCATCCCGCTGTTGGCCGCATCAATGACCTCGGCCATGATCGGCGAGCGCGCCGCGATAGCGCCGCAGCGCAAGTAGTCGCCGTAGCTAAAGCCGCCGGGCAGCACGATCGCGTCAACACCCATGAGGTCGTGCGTGCCGTGCCATAGCGCGACGGGCTCGGCACCCGCGAGCCGGATGGCGCGCTGAGCGTCGCGGTCGTCGAGCGAGCCGGGGAAGGTGACGACGCCGATGCGCACTAGCGGGTCTCTCCGGCCACGCTGTCGACGTGCACGCTGATGACGTCTTCGATCACGCCGTTGCTGAGCATGTCGGCCGCGAGCTGCTGGGCCGTTTCGAGCAGGGCTGCGTCGACCTCGCCGTCGACGTGCAGCTCGAAACGCTTGCCGATGCGCACATCGCGAATGCTCTCGTGACCGAGGCGGTGCAGCGCCCCCGCAACGGCCTTGCCGGCCGGGTCGAGCAATTCAGCCTTGGGCATGACCTCGACGACGATGGTGGGCACAGTGGACTCCCGGGGGTGGCTCGGCGGGTGGATGCGCCCAGTCTACCGAGCGCTCAGTATGTAGTCGGCGCGGTCGAGCGTGGGCGCGATGAGCACGGCGTTGGCCTCGTCGGGGCCGAGGGCCCAGGCGCGCGCGTGCTCGTCTGACTTGCCGAAGGCCACGTGCCGCGCGATGAGCCGCTCGAGGCGCGTGTCCTCGTCGAGCACGATGCCGACCGTGAGGTCGAGCAAGCCTGCGACCTGTTCCCACCCGCCCGAGTCGAGCAGCAGGTAGTTGCCCTCGACGATGATGCACGGCACGTCGGGCGTGAACGACAGCTGATCGGGCACGGGCTCTTCGATCGTGCGGTCGAAGCCAGGGGCGCGCACGGCTGACGTTGCCGAGCTCAGCGACTCGAGCAGGGCGACGAAGGCGTCGACATCAAAGGTGTCGGGCGCACCCATGCGCTCGCGTCGGCCGAGCGACACGAGGTGGGCCTGCGGAAAGTGGAATCCGTCCATCGGCAGCACGCGCGAGCCGGGCAGAAGAGCGGCGAGCTGGTCAGCCGCGGTTGACTTGCCGGCGCCGGGCTTTCCGGCCAGGCCCACGAGCAGCGGGGTGGATGCGGAACGCGCGGCGAGCATCCCCTCAACAATCGCGGCCAGGGCGGGCAGGTCAATCGGCGCGCGGTCGTCGCTCACAGCCCCGTCGCGGCTCACGCCGACCGTGCTCACTCCGCGGCTGCCCGATCGGGAATCAGTGCGGCGATGCCGTGCGTCACCGCGTCGTCAACGATGAACTCGGCCCACTCGCGGCAGCCCTGGGCGCTCGGGTGAAAGTCGTCGGTCGCAAAGTGGTCGGAGGCGTAGGGCGGCAAAGGCGGCGTCATGTGCGCGAGCGGGAAGCTCGCGAGCGCACGGCGAGCACTGACCTCGAGCGACTGCGCGTGCAAGTAGAGCGTGCCGCGCAACGGCTCGGGCAGCAGGCCGAAGCGGTGAAACGCGGGCAGGGCGCTCATGAGCACGACCGCCCGCGGGTGGGCCGCTTCGATCTCGCGCACGATGCGCGTGATGTCACGGCGAAAGGCGCGGTGCGAGCGCACCTGCATCGTGTCGTTCGCGCCGAGGCTGATGACGACGACATCGGTCGGCTCGGCGAGCGCCTCGTCGAGGTGGTCGCGAATCACATCGCGCGCCGTTGCGCCATTGCGCCCGCGTGCACGCCAGCGCACGGGGCGCCCGGTGTGCGCGGTGAGCTCGGCGGCGACGCAGCCCGCCAAACCCTGCACGGCCTCCTCGACACCGACGCCCACCGCCATCGAGTCACCCACGACGAGCAGGCGAATCGGGTCGTCTCCGCCGCCGCCCTCCCAGGGCTTTGGCGGCTCGGGCAGCAGCGGCACGACGCGACGCAGGCGCACCGTCTGCGGAACCAAGATGGGCGCGAGGGCGAGCACCACGGCCCGGCTCAGGCGGCGGCCGCGCAACGGGCGGGGTCGGGGGGTCATGCGCGCGAGTCTAGGCGGCTCGGGTCGGCGTTGGTCGAGTGTCAGTGCCCGTCGAGCAACCGGTCGAACCCGACGCTCCACGCATCGTCGACCGCGAAGTCGGCCCAGTCTTTGTAGCCGATGGCGCTCGGGTGAAAGTCGTCGCTCGCAAAGAAGCCCTCGGTGTAGGGCGGCGGGGGCGGCGACATGTGGGCGCGCGGGTGCGCGCCAATGAGGGTGCGTGCCTCGCGCTCGAGCGATTGCGAATGGCGATAGAGGCTGCGCTTGAGCGGGTCGGGCAGCATCTGAAATCGGAAGAAGGCCGGCAGCGATGACATGAGCAAGGCGGTCTCGGGATGCGCGGCAAAAGTGCGCTCGATAATCCGCCGTACGTCACGGCGAAACGCTCGCGCCGAGCGCAGGGCGAGCGCGTCGTTGGCGCCCACGGTAAGAAAGACCAGGTCGGTCGGTCCCTCGAGCGCGGCCGTCAAATAGTGCCGCACGAGGTCGCGTGACGTTGCGCCATTGCGCCCCGCCGCGCGCCAGTGCACCGTGCGTCCGGTGCGCGCGGCAAGCGCTTCAGCCAGTCGCCCGCCGAGCCCGAGGTCGGTGTGATCCACGCCCACGCCCGCGGCCGTCGAGTCGCCAATCACGAGCAGGTTCAGGGGGCGGGATGCTCCGCCCTCGCTACCCGATCCGCCGCCGTCAACGCGGCCTTCCCACGGCAGTGGCGCATCCGGAAGCCGCGGTGTCTCGCGCCGCAATCGGCGCCCCTGCGCGAGCAGCACGGGCCCTTGCGCGGCCGCGATCGCGCGGCTCAGCCGCAGTCGGCGCGGCGGTCGAAACTCGGTCACCTGCGGGAGTCTAGAGCGCTCGGCGGGCGGGAGGCTGAGCCTTTACGCGCCCGCGGGCGTCAGCCGCAGCAGCGTGCCCCAGGGGTCGTCGAGCTCGAGGGTGCGGCCATCGTTGCGCACGGCGACTCCGTGGTGCTGCAGCCGCTCAGCCGTGGCGCCGAGCTCGTCGGTGTTCGGCAGCACGAGGTCGACCTGGCCGAGGCCGAGGGCGGGCATCCGTCGACCGGCGCCGCTGCTACGCCACACGTTCATGGCCATGTGGTGGTGATAGCCGCCCGCACTCACGAAGATGGCTTGCCCGGCGAACGCGGTCGTGAGGTCAAAGCCGAGCTGGTCAACGTAGAAGTGCTGCGCGGTCGCGACATCGCCGACGCTCAAGTGCACGTGGCCGATGACGGCGGGCGCCGAGCCGTGCGCGGCGAGGGCCTCCTCGGTGAGGTGCTCACGCAAGAAGCCGTTGGGGTCGAGAAACAGCGTGGCCATCTCGACCGAGCCGTGCACCCACGACCACTGAGTGCGGTCGCGATCCCAATAGAGCTCGACGCCGTTGCCCTCGGGGTCGTCGAAATAGAAGGCCTGGCTCACGAGGTGATCGCTCGAGCCCGTGAACCGCTGCGGATACGACGTCGCCACCGTGTAGACGGCCGCCGCGAGCGCGGCTTGCGTCTCGAACAAGATCGCCGTGTGAAAGAGCCCCGCCTCACGCGGACCGGCATGTTTCAGCTCGGGGCTGTGCCGCAGAATCACCAGGGGCAGGGATGCGGTGCCGAGGTCGCTCGCCCTCCCCAGCGTCACCACCGGCCCCGTCGCGTCGAGCACGCTCAAGCCCACAGCATCGCGGTAGTACGCGGTCATGCCGTCAAGGTCGGCGACATCGAGCGTCACGGCCCCCATCGAGGTGTCGGCCGCCAGTCGGGTGGATTCACTCATGCCCGAGTCAACCGGCGCACGCCCCGACGCATTCCGTGACTTCATCGCATGTCACATGATCCGCGCATTACCAACCAGCGCTAGCGCCAAGTGCCTTCACTTCCTGCCGCAGCTCTGCCAGTGTTTCGTCTCTTGCTCGGTTATAGGTCCTTTCGCTGGCAAGCACTTGAAAACATCGCAAGATTGCGTCACTCGAGCTGAACCGACCCCAGCGCTCGCACGCTTCTTCGACGTCGTAACTTCGCTGGAGTGCCCTCAGTCCGCCCTTCAGTAGTTTCAGGCTTGACTCTTCAAGACCCTGAACAAGGTCGGCAAGCCCAAGCTCAGCCCGGACCTCGCCGAGGTGGTCATTGTTGATGAGCGTGTGATTGGACGGCAGAAACTGTCGCCTTGCATGGATGACGAAGAAGCCCAGGTCTTTCGCCATGAAGTTGGTCGTGACATGAGCTCGTCGACATACGAGCATTGGGAGTACTAGTGCTTCTGGGTGGGCACGCTTGATTAGCGCAGCCTTCAGGAGGACTTGATAGAGCTCCTGAGTTCGGGGATAGATCCATTCCCGGATGTTCTTTACCTCGACAAGAACCTGTACACCCCATGGGCCCACAGGTTGCCCGGTCGTGTCGAAGCGTTGCAGGACAAAGCCGTTGTCAAGTGGGCCGATCGGGACCGGTCGGCTCATAACGGTGTCCAAGCTGGGGCGACCTCGGGTCAACGTGGACATGGGGGTTCCGACATTCGCAGACAAGAGCGCTGTGTGAAATGCGATCTCGCCGGCGGGCCCGGCCAGGCTCGATTCGCGGCCCTTCGAACCCTCGACGTATGAGTAGTAGCGGCTCATCAGTAGCCGCTTGCGGGCAGCGACGTCGGACTGTTCGCGGGACCTTCCCGTTGTATCAGCGCTGAGTAGAAGTGGAGGTCGCCTTCCTCCACGAGTGGGTTCTTCTACTCGAGACAGTTCGTCGCGTGCTGCGAGGTACCGAATTGCGTTGTGAAGGTGGTGGGGTTCGAACGGGGGCCAACCAAAGTGCACATCAATGAGCTTCGCTTCTAGTTCGATCTTGCTGGCCGCCAGGTGCTCATTCATGAACGCGCGGAGCGCAGCGACAGCGCTGAAGACACGTTCGTCTCGAAGATCATTCATGGCGGCTCCGTGCGGTTTCACCAAACGTAGCCAGTGGTAAGTAGAAGTAGCTCCCTCGGGCGTCGCGTGTCGCTACGAACAGAGCCGCTCGATGAGCTCGCGATACCGCGCGGCCGTGCGCTCGACGATCTCGGCGGGCAGTGCGGGCGGCGTGCCCTGCTTGTCCCAGTTCGCGGCGAGCCAGTTGCGCACGATCTGCTTGTCGAAGCTGTCCAAGCGCGACGGCCCGCCCGCGGCGTAGAGCGTGGCGTCCCAGTAGCGCGAGCTGTCAGACGT
>NZ_JANRKZ010000156.1:0-18855 GCF_033763155.1 Microcella sp. | reverse complement strand
GTTGAACACGCCGTCGGGCAGACCGGAAGCCTTGAAGAGCTCGGCCATCCAGATGGCGGCGCTCGGGTCTTTCTCCGAGGGCTTGAGCACGACCGTGTTGCCGGCCGCGATCGCGAGCGGGAAGAACCACAGCGGCACCATGGCCGGAAAGTTGAAGGGGCTAATGATGCCCACCACGCCGAGCGCCTGACGGATCGAGTAGACGTCGACGCCGGTCGAGACGTTCTCGCTGTATTCGCCCTTCATGAGCTGCGGGATGCTGCACGCGAGTTCGACAACCTCGAGGCCGCGCGCAATCTCGCCGCCCGCGTCGCTCAGCACCTTGCCGTGCTCGTTGGTCAGAATCGCGGCCAGTTCGTCTTTGCGCGCGTTGAGGCCCTCGCGAAACGCGAACATGATCTGCTGGCGCTTGGCGATCGAGGTGTTTGACCACCCGGCGAACGCAGCCTTGGCCACCTGCACGGCGTGGTCGACGTCGGCCGTGGTCGCGAGGGCAACCTCGCGCTGCGTCTCACCCGTGGCGGGGTTGTAGACAGGGGCGGTGCGGGTGGATGCCCCGGCGAACTCCGCGCCGTTCACCCAGTGCTTGACGACAGACATGTGTGCTCCTTCGCTCAACGATTCGTGCCCAGTCTGCGGGGTCGCGACTCTGCGATCAAGCGCCATCGGTGCACAGTGAATGTGCAGAAACGCAGATCACCGTGGGGGCAAGAGTTCGTCGCGGCGCTCGGCCACCTCGCGCCGCAGCGCATCGCGCACGATCCCCACGGCGTCAATCGCCGGGCTGTCGCTGCGCTGCGAGAGCATGAACGGCAGGCGAAAGTCGATCGCGCGCGGCAGCACGGGTTCGAGCCCCGCGGCACCCTCGCCCATGAAGGCGTGCAACAGGCCGATTCCCGCTCCGGCTCGCGTCGCTTCGAGCTGTGCAAACACGTTCGTTGACCCGAAGCCGAGCCGCATGCCCTCGAGCTCGGGAGCGAGGTCGAGTTCGCGCACCGTGAGCAGGGCATCCACGTAGAAAACGAGGTCGTGGCCCTCGAGATCAGCGGACGTGCGAATCGCGGGCCGCGCCGCGAGATAGCTCGGCGCCGCGTAGAGCCGGAGCGCGTATTCGGTCAGTAGCTCGGCCGCCACGCGCGAGCCCGCGGGTGAACCAACCGTCACGGCGAGGTCGAATCCCGAGCCGCGCAAGCTCAACGGGCGCGTCGAGGTCACGAGTTCGAGAGCGATTCCGGGATGCTCGGCACGCACTCGCGCGAGCGCCGGAGCCGCAAACAACGAGCCGAAGCCCTCCGGTGCCGCCATGCGCACGGTGCCCCGCACGGCGTCGGTACCGGACGCGGCGGCGGCCACCACTTGCTCGACGAGCCCCTCGAGCGGCGCCGCGCGCTCCACCACCTCGCGCCCGATCGCCGTGAGTTGCCAGCCATCGGCACCGCGGTCGAGCAGTCGCGCACCCAGGGCCGCCTCGAGCCGGTCGAGACGTCGGCGCACGGTCGTGTGGTCGACCCCGAGCAGTGCGGCAGCCGAGACGAGCCGACCGACCCGGGCGACCGCGAGCAAGTATCGCAAGTCGTCAGCGCTCACCTCGTGCGGATCCGGGCCGGTGCTCATGCGCCCAGCGTAGGGCTGGCGACGGGCCGTCGTCGGTGGCGACTGGCACACTGGCCACCATGGACTTCGTGCTTCCGCTCGTCATCGGTCTGCTCATCGGCGCCGTTCTCGGCGCGCTGCTCGGCCTCGTGCTCGCACGGCGGTCATCCGGCGGCGACCCCGCCATCGTCGAAGCCCGCCACCAGACGGCGATCGCCGAGATTCGCGCCGAAGAAGCACAGCACCGGGCACAGCTCTCGACCGAGCTTGCCGCCCTGCAGGCCACGGCGGCTGGGCTGCGCGAGCAGATCGCGACCGCCCAAGAGCAATACCGCGAGCTCGTCGAGCGCGTGCGCACCGAGCAGGCGGCCCAGGTTGAGCGCGAGCGCGCCGAGAGCAAGGTGTTGCAGCAACTCGCGCCGGTGCAAGAGACTCTGCGGTCGATGCAAGCGAAAGTCACCGAACTCGAAACGCAGCGCAGCCTGCAGCACGGCGAGCTCACGCAGCAACTGAAGTCCGCCACCGAAGCAGAAGAACGGCTGCGCGCCACGGCTGAGTCGCTCGCCGGCGCGTTGCGCAGCAATTCGACGCGCGGCGTGTGGGGCGAGACCCAACTGCGGCGTGTCGTCGAAGCGGCCGGGCTCATCGAGCGCGTCGACTTTGATGTGCAGTGGAGCGTGAGCTCTGATGCCGGAGCGGGTCGCCCCGACATGGTCATTCACCTGCCCGGCGGCAAGCACATCCCCGTTGACGCCAAAGTGCCGTTCGACGCCTACCTGGCCGCGAGCCAGATCGCGATTACCGCGACGGGCGAGGAGGGCGACCGTCGCAAGCGGTTGCTCAACGATCACGTCAAGGCCGTTCGTGCGCACATCGACGCACTGGGTTCGAAGGCCTATTGGGCCGGGCTCGGCACCTCACCCGAGATGGTCATCGCGTTCATCCCCAGCGAGTCACTCGTGTCATCGGCAATGGAGGCCGACCCGGCGATCATGGACTACGCGTTCTCGAAGCGCGTGGCTCTTGCCTCGCCCGTCACCCTGTGGTCGGTGCTCAAGACCGTGGCGTTCTCGTGGCAACAAGACGTGCTCACGGCCGATGCGCAGGTGCTCTTCGACCTCAGCCGCGAACTGTACTCGCGGCTCTCGACCATGGCGGGGCATGTCGAAAAGCTCGGTCGCGCCATTGAGAGCACCATCAAGAACTACAACGGCTTCGTCGGCTCGCTCGAGCGGCAAGTGTTGCCCACGGCCCGCAAGCTCCAGAAGCTCGACGAGTCGACCGTGCTCGGCCCGCTCGCGGCCATCGAAGACTCGCCGCGCGACCTGACGGCGATGGAACTCGTCGCTGAGCTCGAAGACACCACCACGCGCACCCCCGAACTCGAATTCAGCACTCTCGACGACGACTCGGCACGCGAGTAGCGTGCCCCACATGATCGACTACGCCTTCGTCTTCAGCGGCTTCGCGGTTTCCGACATTGACGCCGCTCGCGCGTTCTACCGAGACACTCTCGGCCTCACCGTCACCGACGAGTCCATGGGTCATCTGTCGATCGAGCTTCCCGCCGGCGGTTTCGTGCTCGTGTATCCGAAAGACGACCACGTGGCAGCGAGTTACACGATGCTCAATCTCGAAGTGAACGACATCGACGCCGCCGTCGACGAGCTCACAGGCCGCGGTGTCACGTTCGAACGTTATGCGGGCATGCCCCACGACGACCGCGGAATCATTCGAGGCATTGCTGCCGACCAGGGGCCCGACATCGCGTGGTTCACCGACCCCTCGGGAAACATCATCTCGGTGCTCCAGAACGCCGGCTAGGGCATCCTGAATAATCGCCCCTCGCGCGCCGGGATGCACCGGGATAAGATGAAGTCAGCTTCACCAACGTCGGCGAATCCGTCGACGACCCGAGCCCGGCGAAAGATCGACGATGACCCAACGCCCTTGGAGTACCCACTACGCCGACGACGTCGCGCCTGAACTCGGCGAGATTCCGTTTGCACACTTGCCCGCCCTCGTGCGTGGATCAGCTGCCGACTACAGCAAGACGATTGCGTTCACGCAGTGCATGCCGAACGGCATGAACGGCTCGCTCTCCTACAGCCGAATCGACGTACTGTCTGATGACTTTGCCACCTACCTCCGTGAGGTCGTAGGGCTGAGCGCCGGTGACCGCGTAGCGGTGCAGATGCCAAACTGCCTGAGCTACCCCATCGTCGCGTTCGGCATCCTCAAGGCCGGGTGCGTGCTCGTCAACACCAACCCGCTCTACACGGCCACCGAGATGGTGCACCAGTTCAGTGACTCGGGCGCCACGGCACTCGTCGTCATTGACATGTTCGCTGACCGTTTGCCTGACGTCTTGCCAAAGACCTCGATCCAGACGGTCATCACGGTGCGCATCACCGAGCTCTTCCCCCCTGTCGTCGGAGGGGTCATTCGTATGGTTCAGAAAGTGTGGGACCGCTCCCTGCCGAAAATCACGGTGGCCCACACACCGCTCCCGAGTGCGTTGGCTGCCGGCCGAGCAGCAAAATCCGACGACAGCCTCGCCGCTTACGTGGCCGACCTCGGACCCGACTCGCTCGCAGCCTTGCAATACACGGGCGGCACGACGGGCGTGTCGAAGGGCGCCATGCTCTCGCACGGCAACCTCGTGGCCAACACGCTGCAGATGATTCAGATGTGCGGTGGCTACATGCGGCCCGGCAGTGAAGTGGTCTTGACGGCGCTGCCGCTTTACCACATCTTCGCCTTCACGGTGAATCTGCTCGGCTTCTACCGCCTCGGCGCGCGCAACATCTTGGTGCCCTCGCCCCGCCCGCCGAGCAACCTCAAGCGAGCGTTCGAGAACTACAAGATCACGTGGGTCACGGGCGTCAACACGCTCTTCAACGCCCTGCTCAACGAGCGCTGGTTTCTTGACAGCCCGCCCCGCCACTTGCGCGCCTCGGCCGCTGGCGGAATGGCGTTGCACGACTCGGTCGCAGCCCAATGGCGTGAGGTCACCGGCACCCCCATCGTTGAGGGCTACGGCCTCACCGAGACCTCGCCGGTGTTGAGCTTCAACCCCTTCGGCCCCTCGGCGAAAGACGGCACCATCGGAATTCCCGTGCCGTCGACCGAACTGCGGTGCATCGATGAGAAGGGCAAAGAGGTGAAGCCCGGAACGCCCGGCGAGATCGCGGCCAAGGGCCCTCAGGTCATGCTCGGCTACTGGCAACGACCCGACGACACGGCGGCGAGCATCGTCGACGGTTGGTTCCGCACGGGCGATGTCGCCGAAATGGACGCCGATGGCTTCTTCACGATTGTCGATCGCAAGAAAGACATGATTCTCGTGAGTGGATTCAATGTCTACCCCAACGAGATCGAAGAGCGCATCGCCTCGCTTGCGGGCGTGCTCGAGGTTGGTGTTGTGGGCATTCCCGACGACAAGTCGGGCGAGGCCGTGCGCGCCTACGTCGTGGCAGGCACGGATGCTCCCACCGAGGCAGCCGTGCTCGAACACTGCCGCGAAACCCTCGCCGCCTACAAGGTTCCGAAGTCGGTACGATTCGTCGACGAATTGCCCAAGAGCCCCATCGGCAAGATTCTGCGGCGCGAGCTGCGTGCCATTGCCGTCACCTCACACACCGCCACCATCGAAACACAGGGACGAGAACTCTCGTAGAAGCGGTGCCGAGACCGCATAGACAACAGTGCCGCGCCCTTCGGGCGCGGCACTGACCTGGTCTACGCCTCGCCTGTCGGCGCGGCACTGTGCTTGCTGACGCCTGGCCTGTCGGCGCGGCACTGTGCTTGCTTACGCCTGGCCTGTCGGCGCGGCACTGTGCTTGCTTACGCCTCGCCTGTCGGCGACGCGAACTGCGCCTCGTAGAGTCGCGCGTAGGCGCCGGGTGTGGCGAGCAACTGCTCATGGGTGCCTTGCTCGACAATGCGGCCCGACTCCATGACGAGAATCAGGTCGGCGTCGCGAATGGTCGAGAGGCGGTGCGCGATGACGAAGCTCGTGCGGTCGCGACGCAGTGCCGCCATGGCGTGCTGCACGAGCACCTCGGTGCGCGTGTCGACCGAGCTAGTCGCCTCGTCAAGGATGAGCACGCTCGGGCGAGCGAGGAACGCGCGCGCGATCGTGAGCAACTGCTTTTCGCCCGCGCTCACGTTCGAGCCGTCGTCGTCGAGCACGGTGTCGTAGCCGTCGGGTAGCGCGCCGACGAAGCGGTCGACGTAGGTGGCGCGGGCCGCGTCGAGAATCTCGTCCTCGGTCGCGTCAGGGCGACCGTAGGCGATGTTGTCGCGAATCGTGCCCCCGAACAGCCAGGTGTCTTGCAGCACCATGCCCATGCGCGAGCGCAAGTCGTCGCGGGTCATCTCGGCGATGTCGACGCCGTCGAGCGTGATGCGCCCGCCGTCGAGCTCGTAGAACCGCATCATGAGGTTGACGAGCGTGGTCTTGCCCGCGCCCGTGGGCCCGACGATGGCGATCGTCTGTCCGGGCTCGGCGACGAGCGAGAGCTCGTCGATGAGGGGCACCTGGGGGTCGTACCGGAACGACACGTTCTCGAAGACCAACCGACCCGTGGTGGCCTCTGGAGTCGCCGCCGGTGACGGGTCGGGGGTTTGCTCGGGCGCATCCATCAGCTCAAAGACACGCTCGGCACTCGCGACACCCGACTGCAGCAAATTCGCCATCGAGCCGAGCTGGCTGAGCGGCTGCGTGAACTGACGTGAGTATTGAATGAAGGCCTGCACGCCGCCGATCGTCATCGCGCCGGCTGTCACGAGCAGACCGCCGACGACGGCGATCGCGACATAGACGAGGTTTCCGACGAACATGATGGCGGGCATGATGATGCCGCTCACGAACTGCGCGCCAAAGCTCGCGGTGAACAGCTGCTCGTTCTTCTCGAGGAACCGCTGCTCAACCTCGCGCTGCCGTCCGAACACCTTGACGAGCGCGTGGCCCGTGAAGGTCTCTTCGATCTGCGCGTTGAGCTCGCCCGTGTGCGCCCATTGCGCCACGAAGAGCTTCTGAGAGCGCTTGGCGATGATCGCCGTGATGACGAGCGTGAGCGGCACCGTGATGAGCGAGACCAGCGCCAAGATCGGCGAGATGACGAACATCATGACGATGACGGCGATGACCGTGAGCAACGACGTCAGCAACTGGCTCAGCGTCTGCTGCAGGCTCTGCGAAATGTTGTCGACGTCGTTGGTGACGCGACTGAGCACCTCACCTCGCTGCACCTTGTCGAAGTAGGTCAGCGGCAGACGGTTGAGCTTGCCCTGCACCTCTTCACGCAGGCGATACACGGTTCGCTGCGTGACGCCATTGAGCAAGTAGGCCTGCAGCCACGAGAAGACCGACGAGAACACGTAGACGAGCAACACGATGCCGAGCAACACGTGCAGGGCATCGAAGTCGATGCCCGCGCCGTCACCCGCCTGGCCTGCTCCGTCACCGTTTCCGAACACGCCGTCGACGATGATGTTGGTCGCCATGCCGAGCAGGGCGGGGCCGACCACGCTCAACAGCACGCTGACAACACCGAGTGCGATCACGAGGTAGACGAGCCCTCGCTCGGGTGCGAGCCGCCCGATGAGGCGCTTCGCCGAGGGGCCAAAGGTCATGGCTTTTTCGGCGGGCATTCCGATGCCGCCGCCCATCGGGCCACCCATGGGCCCGCGGCGCACTCCCCCGGGAGGGCCGACGGGCCGTGCTGGTGCCGTGCTCATGTGCCCACCTCCGCTCGCAACTGACTATTGACGATCTCGGCGTAGGTCTCGTTGCTCGCGAGCAACTCTGCGTGCGTGCCGCGGCCGAGCACCACGCCGCGGTCGAGCACGATGATCTGGTCGGCGTCTTGCACGGTGGCAACACGCTGGGCGACGACGATGAGGGTGGCGTCGGTGACCTCGCGGCGCAGGGCTGCTCGCAGCCGGGCATCCGTCGCCGTATCAAGGGCCGAGAACGAGTCGTCGAAGACGTAAATCTCGGGCCGCTTGACGAGCGCACGCGCGATGGCAAGGCGTTGACGCTGGCCACCCGAGACGGTCGTGCCGCCCTGAGCGATGGGTGCGTCGAGCTGCTCGGGCATCTCGCGCACGAAGTCGGCGGCCTGCGCAATCTCGAGCGCCGCCCACAGCTCGTCGTCGGTGGCGTCGGCCTTGCCGAATCGCAGATTGCTCGCCACAGTGCCCGAGAACAGGTAGGGGCGCTGCGGCACGAGCCCGATGCGGCTCCACAGCAGGTCGGCGTCGAGCTCGCGCACGTCGACGTCGTCCACGAGCACGGCGCCACCCGTCGCGTCGAACAGCCGCGGCAGCAGGCTAATGAGCGTCGTCTTGCCCGCACCCGTGCTGCCGATGATGGCCGTCATCTTTCCGCGCTCGGCCACGAGGCTGACGCCGTCGAGCACCGGATGCTCCGCCCCCGGGTACGCAAAGGTCACGTCGCGCAACTCAACGCGGCCGCTCGCGGTCACCGTCATCACGGGATTCTGCGGCAACGCCACAGAGGAGGGCGTCTCGAGCACCTCGCCAATGCGGTCGGCCGACACGGCCGCCCGCGGCAGCAGCACGGCAATGAAAGTCGCCATAAGCACGGCCATCAAGATCTGGATGAGGTAGGTGAGAAAGGCCGTGAGGGCACCGACCTGCATGAGCCCCGACTCGATGCGGTAGGAGCCGAACCAGAGCACGGCCACGCTCGAGACGTTGAGCACGAGCAGCACGATCGGGAACATCAACGCAAACAGCCGCCCCGCCCGCAACGCCGTGTCGGTGAGTTGCGCGTTCGCGTCAGCAAAGCGCGCGACCTCGTGGCGCTCGCGCACGAACGCTCGCACGACGCGCATGCCCGTCAGTTGTTCGCGCAGCACGCGGTTGACGGTGTCGATGCGCTCTTGCATGACGCGAAACAGCGGAACGGTGCGCACGATGATGGCGCTCACGGCGATGAGCAGCACCGGAATAGCCACGGCCATGATGAGCGAGAGCTCGAGGTCTTGCTGCAGCGCCATGATGACCCCGCCGATCGCGAGAATCGGCGCGCTCACGAGCATCGTGCTCGTCATCAGCACGAGCATTTGCACTTGCTGCACGTCGTTGGTCGTGCGCGTGATGAGCGAGGGCGCCCCGAAGCGACTCACTTCTCGCTCAGAGAAGGTGCCGACGTGCGCGAACACTGCCCCGCGCAGGTCGCGCCCGAGCGACATGGCCACACGAGCACCGAAGTAGACGGCCGTGATGGCGCACGCGATCTGCACGAGCGTGATCGCGAGCATCGCGCCACCCACCTGCAGAATGTAGGCCGTGTCGCCCGTGGCAATGCCGCGGTCGATGATCGCCGCGTTGAGCGCGGGCAAGAAGAGCGAGGCGACGGCTTGAGCAAGCTGAAAGACGACGACGCCCGCGATGAGCAGCCCGTAGGGCTTCAAGTACCGCCGGAGAATGAGTGCAAGCATGGCCTGCTCATTCTTCACCCGCGCAGGCCGCCCTCACGCCACGAGCGTGCCGCTCTCAGCGAACGGGGGGTGCGAACGCGGGCGACGGATGCTGCGCTCACGCTCAGCCGTCGAGCCACTTGTTCTCGAGGTGGTCGGCCGTCACGCGGCGAATCGTGCCCGAGCGTGAGCGCAACACGATCGACTCGGTCGTGATGATGCCGCGCTCGCGCCGCACGCCCCGCACGAGCTCGCCGTCGGTCACGCCGGTGGCGACGAAGAAGGTGTTGTCGCTGCGCACGAGCTCATCGGCCTCGTAGACGTGGTCGAACTTCAGGCCCGCGGCCGCGCCGCGCGTGCGCTCGTCATCGCTGCCGGGGGCGAGGCGCCCCTGGATGAAACCGCCGAGCGCCTTCACCGCGCACGCGGTCGCGACACCCTCGGGGCTGCCGCCCGTGCCCACCGCGAGGTCAATGCGGCTGTCGTGGCGCGCGGCGTTGATGCCCGCGGCGACGTCGCCGTCGAGGATGAGCCGGGTGCCCGCGCCCGTCGCGCGAATCTCGGCGATGAGCCCCTCGTGCCGCGGTCGGTCGAGCACGGCGATGCGCATCTCGTCGACGGGCTTCTTCTTTGCCGACGCGAGCGCGCGAATGTTCTCGGCGATCGACTGGCGAATGTCGAGCACGCCGATGCCTTCCCACCCCGCGACGAGCTTCTCCATATAGAACACGCTCGAGGCGTCGAGCATCGAGCCGCGATCGGCGACGGCGATCATCGAGATCGCGTGGCCGCGGCCGGCCGCCGTGAGCGAGGTGCCGTCGATGGGGTCGACGGCGATGTCGCACGCGGGACCCTGGCCGTTCCCGACCACCTCACCGTTGTAGAGCATCGGTGCGTTGTCTTTCTCACCCTCGCCGATGACGACGAGGCCGCTGAAGTTGACGGTTCCGAGAAACTTGCGCATGGCATCCACCGCCGCCCCATCGGCCGCGAGTTTGTCGCCCTTGCCAATGAACGGGGCTGAGCGAATCGCCGCTGCTTCGGTGGCTCGAACGAGCTCCATGGCGAGGTTGCGGTCGGGGTGCAAGAACAGGGTTCCGGTTTCGGTGGTCACCACAAGGGCGTCCTTTCCGTAGATGAACGAGCGGAAGCAAGGACGCGCCGGGTGGTAGATCAGCGCACCGTCAGCCTACCGGCGCTCGAGAGCCCGCGGGGCGCTCGCTGGCTAGACTCAAAGGGCATCCACCACACACCAGCACTGAGGAGAGTCATGCCTGTCGCCACCCCTGAGCAGTACGCCGAAATGCTCGACAAGGCCAAGAAGGGCGGGTTCGCCTACCCCGCCATCAACGTGTCGTCGTCGTCGACGATCAACTCGGTGCTGCAGGGCTTGAGCGAAGCCGGCTCTGACGGCATTCTGCAGGTGACCACGGGCGGCGCCGACTACTTCGCCGGCCAGACCGTCAAGGCCCGCGCCTCGGGCGCCCTCGCCTTCGCCGCGTTCGCCACCGAGGTCGCGAAGAACTACCCCGTCACGGTCGCGCTGCACACCGACCACTGCCCCAAAGACGCGCTCGACGGATTCGTCATGCCGCTCATCGCCGCGAGCGAGGCCGAGGTCAAGGCCGGCCGCAACCCGATCTTCCAGTCGCACATGTGGGACGGCTCGGCCGTGCCCCTCGCCGAGAACCTCGAGATCGCGCGCGACCTCCTCCCCCGCATGAAGGCCATCCACGCGATTCTCGAGGTCGAGATCGGCGTCGTCGGCGGCGAAGAAGACGGCGTGCAGCACGAGGGCTCGAACGACGCGCTCTACACGACCCTCGGCGATGTCACCGCCGCGGTCGAGGCGCTCGGCCTGGGCGAGCAGGGCCGCTACATGGCCGCCCTCACCTTCGGCAACGTGCACGGCGTCTACAAGCCGGGCAACGTCAAGCTGCGCCCCGAACTGCTCGCCGAGATTCAGGCGGGCATTCAGGCACGGTACTTCCCGAATTCCGCAAACGGCACGGATGCCCTTCCGCTCGACCTCGTCTTCCACGGTGGCTTGGGCTCGACCGACGACGAAATCGCGACCGCCGTCAAGAACGGTGTCATCAAAATGAACATCGACACCGACACGCAGTACGCCTTCAGCCGGTCGGTGGCCGACTCGGTGCTCAAGAACTACGACGGCTTCTTGAAGGTCGACGGCGAGATGGGCAACAAGAAGGTCTACGACCCGCGCGCGTGGGGCAAGGCCGCCGAAACGGCCATGGCCAAGCGCGTCGTCGAAGCAACACAGCAGCTCGGCTCGGCCGGCCACTCGGGCCGCTAGCGACCTGCCGGGTCGGGTCCGATCGCCTCACGCGGCGACGGGCCCGGCCTGGCGTTAGCTACTGATGCGTCCGCCGAGGGCGCGTTCGTCGACGTTGCCGTCTTTATCGCGCCGCAGCTCTTTCGGCAGCGAGAACTGCAGGTCTTCTTCGGCCGTCTTGATTTCGTCAACGGCATCGAAACCGGCATCGCGCAAGTCGGCGAGCACCTGCTCGACGAGCACCTCGGGCACACTCGCGCCACTCGTGACACCGACGGTGGCCACGCCCTCCAGCCACTCTTGCTTGATCTCGCTCGCGTAGTCGACGCGGTACGCAGCCTTGGCGCCATATTCGAGCGCCACCTCGACAAGGCGCACGCTGTTCGAGCTATTGGCCGAGCCCACGACGATCACGAGATCGGACTCGGGGGCAACCTTCTTGATCGCCACCTGACGGTTTTGCGTGGCGTAGCAAATGTCATCGCTCGGCGGGTCTTGCAGGTGCGGAAAACGCGCACGCAAACGCCGCACGGTCTCCATGGTCTCGTCAACACTGAGCGTCGTCTGCGACAGCCAGATCAGCTCGTCGGCCTCGGGCACCTCAACCGTGTCGGCCTCGTCGGGCGTGCCGATGAGAATCATGCGCTCGGGCGCGTGGCCCATCGTGCCCTCGACCTCTTCGTGGCCCGCGTGGCCGATGAGAAGGATGCGGTAATCCTGCTTCGCAAACCGCACGGCTTCGCGGTGCACTTTCGTCACGAGCGGACACGTGGCATCGATGGCCTGGAGGTCGCGGTCGGCCGCACCCTGAACCACGGCGGGGCTCACGCCGTGCGCCGAGAAGACGATGAGCGAACCCGGAGGAACCTCGCCGACCTCGTCGACGAAAATCGCGCCCTTCTTCTCGAGCTCGCTGACCACGTGCACGTTGTGCACAATCTGCTTGCGCACATAAACCGGAGCGCCGTATTGCTCAATCGCCTTTTCGACGGCGATGACCGCGCGATCGACACCGGCGCAGTAGCCGCGCGGTGCCGCCAACAGCACGCGCTTGGGGCGGTCGACGGCGACGGGAACGAGTCGCTCGCGCCGCTGAGGAATGACGGGTGCGGTCAGGGTCGAGCCCAGGGCGCCGTTCGAGATCGTGCTCACCCCTTCAGTCTACGAGGGGCAGTCTGCGTATGGGCTTTGGCTCGAGTGTGACCCTCCGTCGCTACTCGACGTCGCGCCGCATGGTGGTGAGCGACGCCGCGACGATGAGCACGGCGGCGAGCGCCGCGAGCACGAGGCCTCCCTGCCACCAGAGCAGAGCATCCACGGTCGCGGAGGGCACGCTCGGATCAAGAGCGTTGAGTGAGCTCAAGATGCCCGCGCCGACGAGCGCATCGGTTGCCGACCCGGGCAAGAAGCGCCCGATCGAGGCCGACCACTCCCACACACTCGCCACGAGGCGAAGAATCGGTTCGACGAACTGTGTGAAGGCGAGCACGATCACGATCGCCGCAATCTGGCTCGTGAGCAGTGCGCCCAGCCCGAGACCGAGCAGCGACCACAGTGCTGTGGCCAGCAGCGTGCGCAGCAGCACCGCGATGACCTCGGGGTCATCGAGCGCCGTCGGTTCGCCCAGGGCGGCGAGCACCGGCGCGCCGAGGCCCACCGAGCCGATCAGCCCCACGACGCCGTAGATGACGCCCATGACGGCCGCCACCACACCCTTGGCCGCGAGCACGATGCCGCGGCGCGGTTGCGCAAGCACCGTGGGCGTGAGGGTGCCGTGGCGCCACTCTGTCGTCGCGAGCAAGGCACCGAACAAGAGCGGAATCACGAGACCTACGGCAGTAACGCTGCTGTAGACGAGATTGGCAGCCACGACCGGGTCAAGCTCGGGGGCCGGAGCACCCGTGCCCGCGCCCGCGAGCTGCGACCCGAGGTCGCTGAAGAAGAACGCGAGCGCTGCCGCCGTGAAGCCCACATAGACGACCATGATGAGCGCGAGCAGCCACCACGACTTCAGCGAGAAGACCTTGGCGAACTCCGACGCCGTGGCACGAAACAGGGCGGTCATGCGGCACTCCCCTCGGCAGCGGCGGGCGCGGGGGCGGGTGCGGGTGGGGCTTCATCCGCCGTGAGCGCGAGAAACACCGACTCGAGGCCGTCAGACTCGTCGCTCAAGTGCGTGAGCGCGAGGCCCGCGTCACGGGCAACCTCACCCGTGCGCCCAACGTCGAGACCGAGCACCGTCAGACCTGCGCTACCGAACTCGACGGTGGCGCCGGCGCGCGTGAGGGCATCCGTCAGCGCCGCGCGGTCGGCCGCGTCAACGCGCACACGCGCCGTTCCGCTCTCGAGAGTCGCCAGGGGGCCGTCAAAAACGATGCGCCCATGACGGATGACCACGACATCGTCAACCGTCTGCTGCACTTCGCTCAGCACGTGTGACGAGAGCAACACCGTGCGACCCTCGGCGGCGAGCGAGCGCAACAGCGAACGCATCCAGCGAATGCCATCAGGGTCGAGGCCGTTGATGGGCTCATCGAGCACGAGCGCATCGGGATCGCCCAGCAGAGCGCTCGCGAGCCCGAGTCTCTGCCGCATTCCGAGTGAGTAGCCTCCGACGGCACGGCGGCCCGCATAGGCGAGCCCGACCATGTCGAGCACAGTGTCGACACGGGCCCGATCGATTCCCGCCGCGATCGCGAGCGTCAGCAAGTGATTGCGCCCACTGCGTCCGGGGTGAAAGACGTCGGCCGAGAGCGAACTGCCGACGCGGCGCGACGGTGCATCGAGGGCGCGGTACTGCTGACCATCGATGAGCGCACGACCGGCAGTCGGGCGGTTGAGCCCCAAGAGAATGCGCAGGGTCGACGTCTTGCCCGCGCCATTGGGCCCGAGAAAGCCCGTGACGCGGCCGGGCGTCGCGGTGAACGAGACATCGCGCAAGGCTGTGACCTCGCCATACACCTTCGTGAGCGAGTCAATTGTGAGCGGAGTAGGCGTGACCATGAAGCTCCTGAGCTGCGCGCGCCGCGGTATCGGCGCTGTCGACTACCCTGGCGAAGGCCGCCGATCGACGCAAGGAGGGCACCGTGACCGACGCACCGTCGACCGCTGATGCGCCCTGGGCCGTTGGCCAGCTGTCGACAAAGATCAAGGACTACATCGACCGGCTCGGTCAGGTGTGGGTCGAGGGCGAGATCGCTCAGTGGGGCGTCTCGGGCGGCAACGTCTACGGCAAGCTCAAAGACGTCACCGACGATGCGACCGTGTCGTTCGTCATCTGGTCATCGGTGCGGTCAACGTTGCCTGACGGGCTCGGGCAAGGCGACCGCGTCACCGCGCTCGTCAAGGCCAACTGGTGGGTCAAGGGCGGCACCCTCACGATGCAGGTGTCGCAGATGCGACGCGTCGGCCTGGGCGACTTGCTCGAACGGCTCGAACGGCTGCGCGCCACCCTTGCCGCCGAAGGCCTCTTTGCGCCCGAGCGCAAGAAGCCGCTGCCGTTCTTGCCGCAGTGCATCGGGCTGGTGACGGGCAAAGACAGCGATGCCGAAAAAGATGTCATTCGCAACGCTCAGTTGCGCTGGCCCTCAGTGCAGTTTCGGGTCGTGCACGCAGCAGTGCAGGGCGACAAGGCCGTGGCCGAGGTGACGGCGGGCATCCGTCAATTGGATGCTGACCCCGAGGTCGACGTCATCATCGTTGCTCGCGGCGGCGGCGACTTTCAGAACCTGCTGCCCTTCAGCGACGAAAGTCTGGTTCGGGCCGCGGCCGCGTGCCAGACCCCGCTCGTGAGCGCAATCGGTCACGAGAACGACCGACCACTGCTCGACGACGTCGCCGACTTGCGTGCCTCGACGCCGACCGACGCCGCCAAACGCGTGGTGCCTGACGTGAGTGACGAGTTGTCGCGCGTGCAACAAGTGCGCGCACGCATGCTCACGCGTGTGACGGGAGCAATTGCGACTGAGGTCGATCGCATTGCCTCGATTCGCTCGCGACCAGCACTTGCCTCGGCCACCTGGATTATCGAGTCGCGCGCCGACGAACTGACGCGCGCCGTCGCGCGCGGAGTCGAGCTCACGACCCGTGCGCTCGAACGTGCTCACCTCGAGATCGACGAACGCCGCCGCCAATTGCGCGCGCTCTCGCCGCAGCACACGCTCGACCGCGGCTATGCCATTGCCCACACGGCCGCCGGAGCCGTCGTGCGATCGGCCGCCTCTGTTGCTGCGGGCACCGAGCTCGTCATTACGCTCGCCGACGGTCGCTTGGGGGCGACCGCTACCGGCCCCGCTCTCACGCCGTCTGAAGAAAGGCCCGCTTAGCATGGCTGACATGACCGCTGCCGAATCGTCACCGATCGCCGACCTGAGCTATGAGCAGGCGCGCGACGAGCTCGTTCGCGTTGTCACCGAGCTCGAGCAAGGTGGGGCAACGCTCGAACAGTCCATCGCGTTGTGGGAACGCGGTGAAGCGCTCGCGCGTCGCTGTGAAGAGTGGCTGATCGGCGCGAAAGAGCGCCTCGACGCGGCTCGCGCGGCCGCCGAAGGCTGAGTGCAATGACCACCTCCCCCGCCCAGTCGGGCGCCGAGACGCCAGAACAAAAGGCTGACCGCATCGCCGAGGCTCGCCGCAAGCGCCGTGCCAACCAGACCGTGCGCAACCTCATCGGTTCGCTCATTGCGTCGCTCGCCATCGTGATGTTTCTCGTGCTGGTCGTCGTGCGCCCCGAACCCACGCCGCCCGCGGTTGACTACCTCGCCGCCGCTGCCGAGGCCGAAGCGAGTCTCGGCACGGCCGTCATCGCCCCCATCGTGCCGCCCACCTGGAGCGCCAACCGCGCGGAGTTGGCGGGCTCGGGCGGCGTCGACGAGTGGGCGATCGGGTTCATCACGGCCGAGAACACGTTTCTCGCCGTGCTGCAAGGGTTCACCGACGAGCAAAGCTGGCTGCAAGATGCGCTGCGCGACCCGGGCGCCGGTGACACGGTGCGCATTGCCGGCGTCGAGTGGCAGCGCTACGACCGGCGCGGCGTCGAGGGAGTGGGCCTGCGCGAGATTGCCCTCGTCACGACTACGCCCGACAGCACGGTCGTGCTCTATGGCACAGCGAGTGACGCCGACCTCGACGTTCTCGCGACTGCTGTCGCGGCGGAATTACCGCCGGTCGACTAGTCGCGCACTACGCTCGGGGATGCACTGCACACCCCGAGTCCGCCCAGGAGCGTCATGCCGACCGAACGCCGCACGCCCGACCAGGTTTGGCGTGAGATGCAGCGGGGCAACGCGCGCTTTGTTGCGGGTGAGCCTCAGCATCCCCGCCAAGATGTCGACCGACGCGCCGAGCTTGCCGGCCACCAAGCACCCCACGCCGCCCTCTTTGGTTGCAGCGACTCGCGCCTCGCCGCCGAGATCATCTTCGACAAGGGGCTCGGCGACCTGTTCGTCGTGCGTAACGCGGGGCAAGTGATCAGCGACAGCGTCATCGGTTCGCTCGAATACGCGGTTGCCGTGCTCAAGGTTCCGCTCATTCTCGTGCTCGGTCACGACGAGTGCGGAGCAGTCGGCGCGGCTATCACGGCGGTCGACCCCGAGTCGCCTCCCCTGCCGGTGCACATTCAAGGTCTCGTCGACCAGATCACGCCCGCCGTCGACCGCGTTCGGCTCGCGAGCGGGGCTTCAGCAGCGGCCGACATCGACGCGCTCGAGGTCGGCCGTGAGCACTTGCGCGACACGGTCGGTGCCCTGCTGACCGCGAGCGAGCTCATCAGCGATGAGGTTGCTGCCGGTACGCTGGCCGTTGTCGGTGCGAACTACCGTCTTCGTGAGGGCAGAGTCGTTCCCGATGTCGTCGTCGGCCAGCTATCGACCGCACCCGGTGCGGCCTAAGCCGGCCGCCCGCCACCGCGACTTCCCCGTCACCCTGGGAACACCCCCGTGAGATTCAAAGGACCACAGCCGTGAGCAGCACTGACGCCGACTACCGCATCGAGCACGACACCATGGGCGAGGTGCGCGTTCCGCGCAGCGCCCTCTACCGCGCGCAGACGCAGCGCGCCGTCGAGAACTTTCCCATCTCGGGCTCGGGCCTCGAGAGCGGGCAAATCGTCGCCCTCGCGCAGATCAAGCGCGCCGCCGCGATCGTCAACGCCGAACTCGGCATTCTCGATGCGGCCCTCGCCGAGGCCATCGTCGGCGCTGCCGACCAGATCATCGGTGGCGCGCACCACGACCAGTTTCCGGTCGACACGTACCAGACCGGCTCGGGAACCTCGTCGAACATGAACATGAACGAGGTGCTCGCGACGCTTGCGTCGACGGATGCCCTGCCGGTGCACCCGAACGACCACGTCAACGCCTCGCAGTCGTCCAACGACGTCTTTCCGACGTCGGTGCACCTGGCGGTCACCTCGGCTCTGCTGAGCGACCTCATTCCGGCCCTCGAGCACCTCGCTGGCGCCCTCGAGGTCAAAGCGGAGCTGTGGAAGACCGCCGTCAAGGCTGGTCGCACCCACTTGATGGACGCCACTCCCGTCACGCTCGGCCAAGAATTCGCCGGCTACGCGCGGCAGGTCCGTCTGGGCATCGCTCGGGTTCAGGCGACCATCGACCGCGTGGCCGAAGTGCCGCTCGGCGGCACGGCCACGGGCACGGGCATCAACACGCCGCTCGGCTTCTCGCAGAAGGTGATCGCAGAGTTGGCGCGCACGACTGGCCTGCCCATCACCGAGGCGCTCGACCACTTCGAAGCCCAGGGCGCGCGCGACGGCCTCGTCGAAGCGTCGGGAGCGCTGCGTGTGCTCGCGGTGTCACTCACCAAGATCTGCAACGACATTCGGTGGATGGGCTCGGGGCCGAACACCGGTCTTGCCGAACTGCACATTCCCGACCTGCAGCCGGGCTCGTCGATCATGCCCGGCAAGGTCAACCCCGTCGTACCCGAAGCCGTGCTCATGGTGTGTGCGCGTGTCATCGGCAACGACGCGACCATCGCCTGGGCGGGGGCCTCCGGCTCGTTCGAACTCAACGTGGCCATTCCCGTCATGGGCACCTCGCTGCTCGAGTCGATTCGCCTCTTGGCCAACTCGACGCGCGTTCTCGCCGACAAGACCGTCGAGGGCCTCGAGGCCAACCTCGAACGCGCTCGCGCTCTCGCGGAGAGCTCGCCGTCGATCGTCACCCCCCTCAACCGCGTGATCGGGTACGAAGCCGCCGCAAAGATCGCCAAGCACTCGGTGGCGAAGGGAATGACCATTCGCGAGGCCGTCATCGACATGGGCTTTGTCGAGCGCGGCGAGGTCACGCTCGAGCAGCTCGACAGTGCGCTCGACGTGCTGAAGATGACCGCGCCGGGGCTCTAGGCAGAGAACAGGGCGCGGGGCCGCGGTGGCGCGGCCCCGTGTGCAGGGTGTGGGGCCGCTTTCGCGGCCCCGTGTGCGGGGCGTGGGGCCGCTTTCGCGGCCCCACCGGCATGCCTTACGCCAGTTCGTTGCCTTCGAGCAGCTCGGTCACG
>NZ_JANRKZ010000155.1:0-4990 GCF_033763155.1 Microcella sp. | reverse complement strand
GCGCGCGTCGGGCCGGTCGGTCTTGTTGACGAGCAAGATGACCGGAAGCTTGGCCGCCAAGGCCTTGCGCAACACAAAGCGCGTTTGAGGCAACGGGCCCTCACTCGCGTCGACGAGCAAGACGACACCGTCGACCATGCTGAGTCCGCGCTCGACCTCGCCACCAAAGTCGGCGTGACCCGGGGTGTCGATCACATTGATCGTGATCTCGGCACCGCCGGCGTGCTTGCCTTTGTAGGTCACCGCCGTGTTCTTGGCGAGGATCGAGATGCCCTTTTCGCGCTCGAGATCGTTCGAGTCCATCGCTCGGTCTTCGAGGTGGGCGTGGGCAGCGAACGAGTCGGTCTGACGCAACATGGCGTCAACGAGGGTGGTCTTGCCGTGGTCGACGTGAGCGACAATCGCCACGTTGCGCAGGTCGGTGCGGGTGGCGATTGCCATGGTGAATCAGTCCTTGCTGGCTGCGCGCTGCTCTCGACGCTCCCGCTGCGCCACTGGATCGGGCAGGGGAACAGCGGCGATGAGGCGCTGAGTGTAGGGGTCTTGGGGGTTGCGCAGAATCTGGTCGCGCGAACCCTGCTCCACCAGTCTACCCCGGTGCATCACAGCGATGCGGTGCGCGAGGATATCGACGACCGCGAGGTCGTGGCTGATGAACAAGCAGGCGAACTGCAACTTCTGCTGTAGGTCTTGCAGCAAGTCGAGGAATCGCGCTTGAACCGACACGTCAAGCGCACTCGTGGGCTCGTCGGCGACGAGCAGTTCAGGCGTCAACGCGAGGGCACGCGCGATACCCACGCGTTGGCGCTGACCACCGCTGAGCTCGTGTGGGTAACGGTTGCGATAGCTCGACGGCAGCTCGACTTGGCTCAGCAGCTCTTCAACGCGGCGGTCAAGGTCTTTGCCACTCGCCGCTTTGGCGAGCAAGAGCGGTTCGCCGATGCTCTCACCAATCGGCATGCGCGGGTTAAGGCTCGAACCCGGGTCTTGGAACACGATGCCGGCCTTGCGCCGCAACGGACGCAGGTCTTTCAGGGTCGCGTTCGAGATGTCAATGCCGGCCGAGATGAGGCGGCCGTATTTGATGGGCAACAGGCCGACCGCGGCCCGGCCGAGGGTTGTCTTGCCGGATCCCGACTCACCGACGAGGCCCACGATTTCACCCGGGTAGACGTCAAGAGTGATGTCATCAGCAGCGAGGAAGGCGGGAACCCGGCCTCGCTTGGGGTACTCGATCGAGACATCCTGAAACGACAGCACGGGCTCAACGCCACGCCGGTCGATGGCCCGCGACCCCTCGTCGGTGATGTCGATACCGAGGTGGGGCACGGCGGCAAGCAACGACTGTGTGTAAGGGTGCTTCGGCGAGTGGAAGATCTCGAGGGCCGTGCCCTGCTCAACGGCAACGCCGTCTTTCATGACCATAATCTTGTCGGCCAAGTCGGCGACAACACCCATGTCGTGCGTAATGAGCACGATCGCACTGTCGAGGCGCGTGCGCAGGCTGCGCAGCAATTCGAGAATCTCGGCCTGCACGGTGACGTCAAGCGCGGTCGTCGGTTCGTCAGCGACGAGCAGCACGGGGTCACACGAAATGGCCTGAGCGATCATCGCGCGCTGGCGCTGTCCGCCCGAGAGCTGGTGGGGGTATTTGTTGAAGGCCGTGGCCGGGTCAGGCATGTCGACCTTTTCGAGCAGCTCGATCGCGCGCACCTTGGCCTGTGCAGGGGTGAGGTCGAAGTGCGTGCGCAGCGTCTCGACGATCTGGAACCCGACCGTGTACACGGGGTTGAGGGCCGTCATGGGCTCTTGGAAGATCACGGCGATCTGCTGGCCGCGCACCGCGCGCAAGTCACGCTTATTGAGGGTCGAGATTTCGCGGCCCAGCAACTTGATCGATCCGGTCACCCGCGCGGTCGGGGGCAGCAGGCCGAGCAGCGCCATCGAGCTCGACGACTTGCCCGAGCCCGACTCGCCGACGATGGCCATGACCTCGCCGCGCTTGACGGTGTAGTCGAGATCAATGGCCGCCGGGTAAAACTCACCGTCGACCCAGAAGTCGACGCCGAGGCCAGAGACCTCAAGCACGGTCTCGACGGCAGTGGTGGTGGAGCTGGTCACGGGAGGTCCTTCCGCGTGGTCATGGTGCGGGGGTCTGCGAAGCTGGGGGCATGCGTTTTCAGCCCGCGAGCTTTCGCCCCGCCTTCGGTCGAGTTCTGACGATTGTCATGGCGCTCATCGCGCTGGGCGCCCTGGCAGGTTTCGTAGTCGCTGGCGACCTGATCGGTCTGCTGCGATCGGGCTGGTGGCTGCTGCTGCTGGCTGCCGTGACCTGGGCTCTGTACTGGATGCCCGTGGTCGACGTGCTCGAGCACGAGGTGCTCGTGCGCAACCCGCTGGCTACCTGGCACGTGCCGTGGCCGGCCATCGAGCGCATCGACACCAAGTGGGCGCTGACCCTCTACACGCCGCGCGGAAAGATCGAGGCCTGGGCGGCTCCTTCGTCGGGCCGTTTCACGGTATTCACCGTGGGCCCCGACGACACCCGGGTCTCTGAAACCGCACGACTTGCGGGCTCGATTCGCCCCGGTGACACGCTCTCGAGCGAGAGCGGCGCCGCCGCGAATCAGATTCGTCGACACTGGGAACAGCTGCGCGACGACGGCCTGTTGGATGCCTCGGTCGACGCCACCAGCGTTCGTCGCGACTGGAACGTTCGCACCATTGCGGTGCTGAGCGTGCTCGTTGCGCTGGGCCTGCTGGGGTTTGCGTTCTAGCCGCACCACGGCACCCACTTAGCTGTCTTTCTTCGGGTCGCGCGCAGCGTCGTAGCCGCCACCGCGGGGACGGGGGTCGTCTCCCTCGTGCACGTCTGAGCTGAAGCCGCGTATACCGGGGCCAGGCGACTGCATGCCAGCTCCGCGCGTGGTCACGACCGCGGCAGCACGGTCAAGACCACCGGTCGTACCACGCGCAAGCGCTCGAGCGCTCGGCATGCGCCGCTGGCGCGGGTCGAAGGCGTCACGCAGACCGTCGCCGATGAAGTTGATGCACAAGGCGATGGTGATGATGAAGACACCCGGCCACCAGAACAACCACGGACGCGTCGCAAACGCCGACTGGTTCTCGCTGATGATCTTGCCCAGCGAGGTGTCGGGCGACTGAACGCCATAGCCAAGAAAGCTCAGTGCCGTCTCGAGCAAGATGGCCGCGGCCATCAGCAGCGTCGTGTTGACGATGATCACGCCGATGGCGTTGGGCAAGATGTGCTTGAAGATAATGCGTCGGTCACTCGCCCCGGCCACTCGAGCAGCATCGACGAACTCGCGTTCGCGCAAACTCAAGACTTCGCCACGCACGAGGCGAGCAAGACCGGTCCACGTGAAGAGACCAATGATGATCGCCAGCACGAATGCCCCGAGCTTGCCGAATGCGAGACCGAGAACCGCGCCGATGACGATAAGCGGGATCGTGATGATGATGTCGGTGAAGCGCATGAGCACCGAGTCAACCCAGCCACGGTAGTAACCCGAGACGGCACCGATTACGGTTCCGATCGTCGTCGCGATGAGGCCGACGATCACCATGATGACAACCGACTGCTGCGTGCCGCGCATGACGACCGCGAAAATGTCGCGGCCGATCTCGTCTTGGCCGAACGGGTGGTCACCGAAGCGAATGCCCTCGCCGCCCATCCACTCGGGTACAAGGCTGAGCGTGGGCCGGCCACCATCTTGCGCGGTGGGAATCTCCGTCCATGTCCACTGCCACCAGCCCGGCGTCTTGATCTGAATTCCGAACACCGAGAAGTCGAAACCGACCGCGGTGAAGGCCAGCACGATCACGAAGGCGAGGGTGATCATCGAGATGACAGCGCCCTTGTGGCGGAAGAACCGCCGACGGACGATTTGCCCTTGGCTGAGGCCTTCGACCTCTTTGTTCTCGATGTTGTTTTCGGCGTCGGTGATGCCGCCGGCAGGCACAGGTGCGTTGAGGTTGCTCATCAGTTGACTCGGATTCGTGGGTCGAGAGCGGCGTAAACGAGGTCGGCGATGAGGTTGAACAAAATCGCGAGCCCGCCGACGACGAGGAAGAAGGCCATGACCGGATTCGGGTCGGTGCCATCGAGGCCGTTCTGGAACAGTGCGCCCATGCCCGTCCACCCGAAGACGCGCTCGGTAATGACCGCGCCGCCGACGATGCCGCCGATGTCGAAGGCAACGATCGTGGCGATCGGGATGAGGGCATTGCGGAAGGCGTGACGCACGACAACCGTGCGCTCGGGCAAGCCCTTCGCTCGCGCGGTGCGGATGTAGTCCTGGTTCATCACCTCGAGCAAGCTGGCGCGCGAATACCGCGTGTATCCGGCGAACGAGATGAGGATGAGCGCGATCGTCGGCAGCAACAGGTGGGTGTAGATGTCGACACCCTGAACCCAGAGAGAGCCTTCGAGGTTCGGCGTTGACGACCCAATCGTCGCGATCGGACGTCCGCGGATGCGGCCAGAGCTGGCGTAGTCGTCCCAGACCATCATGAAGCGGTCGAGAGCGATGGCGCCCGCGGTGATGAAGCCAGTAAAGGCCGCAACCCGCATAACGGGGCCCTTGTCGACGCCACCCATCAACCAGCCGATGCCGAGGCTCACGGCCACCGCAAGAATCGCGAGGGCCACGAGCATCCACCACTCCGTAATCGAGTACGAGATGCCGTATTGGAACGGGAAGTAGAGCGCGAGCCCGAGCCCCGCCACGGTCAGCGATGCAGAGAGCGCTCGGCGGTTCTTGAGACCGGTAATGAGCGCGGTGAAGCCGACCGCGGCGCCAATGCCGAGAATCGCCACACCGATGATGCTGAGGCCAGGATAGGTGAACCAGTCGATGAGGTTCATGATCACGAGCATGCTCGCCGTCGCGCCCGCAGCGAGCGCGAAGGTGACGATCTTGCGCTTGAGAACTCCCGGGATGATCGACGCCCACAGCAGACCCGAGAT
>NZ_JANRKZ010000154.1:0-1999 GCF_033763155.1 Microcella sp. | reverse complement strand
GTTTCACTTCGAGGCCGACGAGCTCGAGGCGCTGGTGACGAGCGAAGTGGGGGGCTCGGCGGTCTTCGCCGCGCGCTTCCGGGAGTGCGCCGCCCGCGCCCTGCTGTTGCCGCGCCGCGACCCGGGCCGCCGCAGTCCGCTCTGGCAGCAGCGGCAGCGCGCGAGCCAGCTGCTCGAGGTGGCGCGCGAGTTTCCCGACTTTCCCATCGTGCTCGAGACGGTGCGCGAAGTGCTGCAAGACGTCTACGACCTGCCGTCGCTCGTCGAGCTGACGGCGGGCATCGCTCAGCGCAGCATCCGCATCGTCGAGGTTGAGACCCCGAGCCCCTCACCCTTCGCCCGCAGCCTGCTGTTCGGCTATGTCGCCGCGTTTCTCTATGAGGGCGACAGCCCGCTCGCTGAACGGCGGGCCGCGGCGCTCAGCATCGACCCCGCGCTGCTCGCCGAGCTGCTCGGTCGTGCCGAGCTACGCGAAGTGCTCGACCCTGCCGTCATTGCACAACTCGAGGCTGAGTTGCAGCGCCTGGCCCCCGATCGCCGCGCGCGCGACGCCGAAGGCATCGTCGATCTGCTGCGCATCCTGGGGCCGCTCTCGATCGACGAGCTCGAGGCCCGCACGCTCGACGAGGTCGACGTGCCCGCCGAGCTCGACCACCTCGCGCGCGCGAACCGCGTCTTTCGCGCCACGATCGCGGGTGACGCACGCTGGGCCGGCGTAGAAGATGCTGCGCGACTGCGCGACGCGCTGGGCACGCCGATCCCCCATGGGGTGCCCGCCGCCTTCCTCGACCCCGTGGCCGACCCCGTCGGAGACCTCGTCGCCCGCTTCGCTCGCACCCGCACTCCCTTCGCCGCGACCGACGTGGCGAGCCGCTATGGCCTGGGCATCGCCGTAGCGACGGATGCCCTCCGCCGGCTCACCGCCGACCGCCGCGTCATCGAGGGCGAGTTTCGCCCGGGCGCCTCGGGCACCGAGTGGGTCGACGCTGACGTATTGCGGCGCCTGCGCTCGCGCAGCCTCGCGGCCCTGCGCAAGGAAATCGAACCGGTAAGCCACGGCACCCTCGGCCGGTTTGTGCCCGCGTGGCAGCACGTCGGCAGCGCCGGACTCGGTGCAACGCGCCCGGCCCTGCACGGCATCGACGGAGTGCTACATGCGATCGAGCAATTGCAGGGGGTCGCCCTCCCGGCGAGCGCGTGGGAAACCCTCGTGCTGCCGAGTCGCGTGCGCGACTACTCCCCCGCCTGGCTCGATGAGTTGTGCGCGAGCGGTGAGGTCGTCTGGGCCGGCGCGGGCAGCTTGCCCGGCAACGACGGCTGGGTGAGCCTGCACCTCGCGGGAGCCGCGCCACTCAGCCTCGCCGAGCCCGAGGCGCTCGAGCTCACGGCCCGTCAGCAGCGCATTCTTGACGCGCTTGCGGGCGGTGGCGGGTTCTTCTTCCGCCAGCTCGCGGCCGCGGTCGCCGAGCCGGGCAACGCCGGGGGCGACGACGCGGCTCTTGTCGATGACCTCTGGCAACTCGTGTGGGCGGGGCTGCTCACGAACGACACGCTCGCGCCGCTGCGCTCCACGCTCGGGGGCACGGCCACGCGCCGACCCGCGCCGCGCACGCGCGGCTATCGGGGGTACGCGCGCCCCGCATCCGTGACGCAATCGGGGCCGCCGACGGCCGCCGGGCGCTGGTCGCTGCTGCCCGAGCGCGATGCCGACACCACTCGACGCACGGCCTTCGCGGTTGACCGCATGCTCGAGCGGCACGGCATCGTCACGCGCGGTGCCGTACAGGCCGAGGGGCTGCGCGGCGGCTTCGCGCTCGCCTATTCGGTGCTCGCCCGCATGGAAGAAGCGGGGTCAGTTCGCCGCGGCTACATCGTTGAGGGCCTCGGCGCGGCCCAGTTCGCGACCCCCGCCACGATCGACCGCGTGCGCACCTATGGTCGAGACGCGGATGCGGCCCCCGCCCTGGCACCCATCGTTCTCGCCGCAACCGACCCGGCC
>NZ_JANRKZ010000153.1:0-12380 GCF_033763155.1 Microcella sp. | reverse complement strand
CGGAGAGCGATGACCACATCGTCTCGCACGAGAGCGGAACCTTCGGTCACCGTGTGAGCATGCTCGACTTCGCGCCGCGCGATCTCGAGCGCTTTCGGCGCATCGGTCAGGTGGTGGAGGTCACGGGGCCGCCGGAGATCGCTGAGAGCGCCCTGGCGTTGAGTGGGTCGGCGGCGCAGTCGAAGATTCAGTCGTTCCCGGGCGACTGTGACTATTTTCAGCGGCTCAACATCAAGGCAGCCACGCGCGAAGAAGCGTGCCGCATCATGGCCGACCTCATGCGTGCCGCTGCTCGGCGCACGTACACGGGTGACGCCTTTCAGTTTCTCGAAGGCAAGCTCGGCAGTTACCCCGCCGATGGTGTGCACAACGGCGTGGCACGCAAGCACGGCAGCCCCATCACGTGGACGCCCGCCGAGATCGAGGCCGAGCGCATCGAGTTGACGCTCGCCGATGGCACCGTGCAGACGATCACGTGGCACGAAGCCGCGCTCGATCCGGGCTGGTGCAAGCTCGACTGGGTCGTGACCGACCCCGCCCGCAAGTCGCTGTCGAATGCGAGCAACGTCATCGACGTCACGTGGGAGTCACCCGAGGGCGACATCGTGGCCCTCGATGGCTACCTCGACGCCTACTTTCAAGAGGTCTACCTCGAGGCCGACGATCTGCCGACGTTCACGAAGGTCGTGCAGCACGTGAGCGATGACGCGCTCGACGAGTATGTCGAGCGACTCGAAGACGAAGTGCGCAAGTACCTCACCAAGCAGGTCAACTACGGCAAAGCCGCTAAGCGCATGTACAACATCTTCCGGCTCTCGGGTCGCCATCTCGACGCGGCCTACGTTCGCGAACTCTTCGACGAGCCAGCGACGATTTTGTATCAGGTGTGGTCGCTGATCTCGACGCTCGACAATGCGACGCAGCCCGGCTCGAGCATCCCGATTGATGCCGTACGCGACCAGGCTGACGCACTCATGCTGCAGGTCATCCAGATGCTCGACGGCGACGAAGAGGCCGAAATCGTCAGTGCGCTCTTGGGCTTGCGCCGCACGCTCGAAGATCAAGAAGCCGGAGAGCGACGCACGGCCGAAGTCGAGGCAGCTCAAGCGCGCGTCATCAACCTCGTCAACACTTTCTTCCGCGACAAGCTCGAAGGCGTGCCGACGATTCGCGAGTACATTCGCGCGATGCAAGAGGCGGCATCGTGAGCGCGCGGCCCGAGGTGCTCGTTGTTCTGCACGACGTCGACGACAACCTCAACGAGCTTGCCGTGCCGCTAGCCGAAGCCGGCCTGCGCATCGTCACGTGGGACGTCGAGCGTGACCCCGATGGCGCCCCCACGGTGGATGCTCTCGAACGCTTCAGCGGAATCATCTCGCTCGGCGCCTACGCCGGCGTGACCGACGAGGCCAAGCACCCCTGGATGACCCACGAGAAGCGACTGCTCGAACGAGCCCTTGAGCTCGGGATGCCCACTCTGGGTCTCTGCTTCGGCTCGCAGTTGCTTGCCGCCGCGGCCGGAGCGCCGTTCAAGCCCTCACCCGTGCCCGAGCTCGGGTGGACGAGTGTGCGCCTCACCGACGATGCCGCCGCCGACCCCGTCGTCGGCGCCCTCGCGCGCTCGAGCGACGACGGCGAGGTCGACGTGTACCACTACCACTTCGACAGCCACGAGCTGCCCGAGGGTGCGGTGCTGCTCGCCGAAACCAACGGCATCATCGAGGCCTACCGCCTCGGCGACGCAGCCTGGGGCCTGCAGTTTCACCTCGAGGTGGGGCTTGCGACGCAGCTCGCGTGGATCGCGGGCGGTCGCCGCGTCTATGAGCGCGAAGGCGTTGACCCCGAGGAGCACGAGCGCTTGAGCCACGAGAACTGGCGGCGCTATCGCGAGCAGGCGCATGAGGTGGGCGCGGCCTTTGCGCAGCAAGCCCTGAGCTACGCGAAGCGGGGTTGAGCCACTCCATCACCTAAGGGTCAGCGGCATGTTCGCTGGGTGCGCTCTGCGTGTTCCCAGAGTGCCGACGTAGCGTGGGGGCATGACTGAGCTTGCGGGTGCATCCATCATCGTCCTCGGCGCGACGGGCGGTCTCGGCCGTGAGTTCGCTCACCAACTCGCGACGGCGGGCGCGCGGCTGACGCTTACGGGGCGCTCGATGCTCGCGCTCGATGACCTCGACATTGCGGGTGCCGCACTCATTCCCGCCGACCTCACCGAGCCGGGGCAGGCCGAGAAGGTCGTCGCCGCGGCGATCACGGCCCATGGTCGCGTCGACGGCGTGATCGTCGCATCAGGGGCGGTCGCCTTCGGCCCCCTTGTCGACACGAGCGACGAGACACTCGAAGCGCTGTGGGCCATCAACGTTCTCGCACCGATGAGGGTGTTGCGTGCGGCCACCCCGGCGCTCGCCCAGAGCGCAACCACCGGCGGCTCACCCTTCGTCGTCTCGATCAGCGGCGTGGTCGCCGAAACCCCCACGGCCGGAATCGGTGCCTATAGCGCGGTCAAGGCTGCCCAGGCGGCGGCGCACCAGGTGGCGGCGCGCGAGCTACGCCGCTCGGGCATCCGCGTGCTCGATGCGCGCCCCGGTCACACCGAGACCGAGCTCTCGAAGCACCCGCTGGCGGGCGAACGCCCCGCGTTCCCCGTCGGCTATGCGCCGGCCGCGGTCGTCACGCGCATTCTGGATGCTGTGCGCGCCGACGAGAAAGACCTCGCCTCGAGCGCGTTCCAGGGTTTGCCGACCGCAAGCGCCTAGCGGCGGCGTTCAGAGCGGAGCCGACCAGGGCCGCTCGCCGTGACTTAAATGATGGGCCCGCTCGCGCCTGTCGGCCCGGTCGGTCCGACTTCGCCGGTCGCACCCGTCGCTCCGGTCGGGCCTGTCGCTCCGATCTCGCCCGTCGGGCCGGTAGCGCCCGACACCGCGCCGGGCCCCGTGGGGCCCATAACCCCTGTAGGTCCGACTGAGCCTGTATCACCGACGGGCCCCGTCGGCCCAGCGGGACCGGTTGGCCCTGTGACGCCGGTGTTTGAGCCCGTGGGGCCGGTCGCTCCAGGGCTGCCCGAGGCCCCCGTTGGTCCGGCGGCGCCGTTGGCTCCGTCGGCGCCATCCGCACCATTGGCGCCGTTGGCACCGGTCGCCCCTGTTGCGCCGTCGCGGCCATTGGTGCCGTCGCGCCCATCGGCTCCGGGGGCACCGGCCGGCCCAACGGGACCGGGAAGCAGAATGTTCACACCCGTCGTGAGGGCGGCGGTGGCCGCGGCAGTGCCAAGCACCAACAAGACGTCGCGTCGGGTAGCCATGGGCGGGCCTCTCAGTTGTTCGGGTGCGGTAAGCCTAGTGGTGGGGGTCGCCGTTGAGTAGTCGTCGACGTCACTGCTCTGTTGCGGTGCGGATGAGTTCTAGATGCTCGCGGTGATCGTCGGGAATGCCCGCGAGCGCCAATAGCCGCTCGGCCTCGGCGTGCGCGAGCTCGCGGTGCCCGAGTCGCCACGCCGCGTCCGCCCGCTCGAAGGCCGAACCCCAGCGGTAGACGTCGGCCTCAACGAAGAGCGAGTCGGCGGGTTGCTCGACGGCCGCCGCAGCACTCGCATAGAGCCATGCGGCATGGTGCTGGCCGAGTAAGCGGTGGCGACGGGCGAGGCGGTAAAGGGGTTCGGCGCGCTCGGGGCGGGCATCCCACGCCCGGATCAGTGCATCGCCCGCTGTCGGCGACCCGATCTTCTCTTCGATGACGGCGGCCTGGTAGAGCGACCAGAAGACTTCTTCATCCCAGCCGCCCATGCCGGCACGTCGGCGGTAGTGCTCCAGGGCAAGCTCGTGCTCGCCGGCGTCGCGATAGGTCTGCGCGAGGTAGAAGACCGTTCGGGTCGAATCGGGATGCTCGAGCAGATCGAGGCCCAGCAACTGGATATCGCGTTCGAGCTTGACCTGGTGAGACGAGCCGTCGGCAATGTGGGTGATGCGCAGTCCGTCGAACCAGGTGGTGGCATAAGGCTCGGTGCTCGTCAGGTGCTCGTGCGTGCGACCCGCATAGTGCCACGGTCTGTTGCCGCGCACGAGGTAGGGCATGCGATATGCGACGCCGCCGTTGACGGGCACGAGTGCCGCGTCTGCGGTGAGCGAGGCGAGCTGATGGACAAGGTCGGCATCAGCGTCGATCGTCATGTCTGCGTCAAGCAACATGAGCCAATCGGCGCCCGCAGTTGCCCACGAGACGAGTTCAGAACGGTTGTGGCCGAAGTCGACCCACTCGCTCACGCGAAGCTCGCCCGGCACGCCGGCAAGCGCTGCTTCGATGCGCGCGACGGTCGCGTCGGTCGAGCCCGTGTCGATGATGCGCCACGAGTCGATGTGCGGCAGCGCCGATGCGATCAGCCGCTCGATGATGGCCTCTTCGTTACGCACGATCATGGCCAGTCGTATGCCCCCGGAGGTCATGTCGTCACCACCGAATGAGGCGAAAACGGGCGAAGTCGGTCGAGCACGGCCTGAAGGGGAACCTGCGCGAGCCATGCTTCTCGGTCACCGACACCGAAGGTGACGAGCAACTCGTCGCCGTGGCGCGCCGCCCCCGCGACGAATTCGACTCCGAAACCCATGAGCCGCAGGCGCGGTGACGCGCTGACGAGAGCACCGTCAGCGCTGAGCGACACAAACCGATGCAGATACGCACGGCCCGACGGCAAGTGATGACTTTCATGCACGACGAACAGTGAACCACCGTCGTCGAGCTCAATGGCGCCCGAGCCGCCTCGCGTGCCGGGGCCGAGGCCCGTCGCTCCGCGGCTGTCGAGCGTTGACCGACCAGAGCGTGAGTCGATCGTGATGACCCGCAGCGGGTCCCACGAATAGACCGCCCGAATTCCATCGGTGCCCGGCCACGGCGCCCAGTTTTTCTCGTGCCGCTCGGGGTCGGGGCTCTCAACGAGAACCTCCCGCAGGTGATGGGCATCGCCGGGCACCAGCAGCGCGATGCGGCACACGCCCGACGCGTCCACATCGCGAACGGTGGCCAGGCCGTGCAGGCGGCCCTCGTGGGCAAAGAGGCGCACGTCTTCCCACCCCTGCACCGGAAACGATGACGGCTCGCGATCAGTGTCGATCACCAGCGGACGTGGCGGACTCGCCAGGCCGTCACGCCAGTCGACCAGAACAGTCTCCGAACGGATGACCGCATCATCCATCTCGTAGCGCCCCGCATCCGTCAACCGATAGTTGGCGCTGCGCACACCGACGATCGTCGATCCGTTGAGCTGCACAATCGAGGGGTTGAAGCGTGACCACCAGGGTCGCACGGGAGGATTCAGCGGATGCAGCGAGACGTTCGGCGCCCATTGAGCGAGCAGCGGGGGCACCGTGACCATGCGCGCAACTGTAATGCGACCGATGCCGAACCGCGGGTGCCTAGCGGTCGCGGGGCAAGTGGCGAGGGATCATCCACGCGAGCATGCCGGCGCCGACGAGCCCGAGGACTCCGAGCACGCCCGCGCCCACGGCGAGTGACAACGATGCCGTCAGCGCGGCGAGCAGCAGGGGAGCCCCGGCGCCGCCGGCATCCAGAATCAAGCGCCACGCGCCAAGAAACAAGGCGGGGTCGGTGCGGCCAGCGAGGTCGCTGCCCATCGTCATGAGAATGCCCGCGCCAATACCGTTGGCGAGAGCGAGCCCGATCGCCACGCCGATGAACCACGCCACGGGGTTTTCGGCGTCGGCCGAGAGAGCGAGCACGATGAAGCCGAGGCCGAGGCCCAGCGTCGACGGCACGGCGGTATAGAGGCGACCGAAGCGATCCATGAGCCAGCCGCCGAGGTAGAACAGCGTGAAGTCGACGGCCGCCGTCGCGCCGATGATGGCCGCGGTCTGCGCATCACCGAGCCCGATGCTCACCGCCCAGAGGGGCAGCAACACCTGGCGGCTGGCCCGCAGTGCCGACACCGTGAGGGCGGCCAGCCCCAGGCGAGCGAGCACGTCGCGTCGAGCGCCAATCGTTCGCAGCACGTCGAGAGGGCTGACGGGTGCCCGCTCGATGGCGCGGTCACGCACGAGTAAGCTCTCGGGGTCAGGCAACACGATGAGGCTCGCGGCGACTCCGACGAGGGCCCCGATCGCGAGCCAGTAGACCGCACCCGTCTCACCCGTCACGGTAATGATGAGAGCGCCAAAGAAGGGCCCGATCATGAGCCCGAGCCGAAACACCCCGCCGAGCGTCGAGAGCGCCCGAGCTCGATAGGCCGCCGGAACAGCCGTGGTCAGTAGCGCGTGGCGCGCGAGGGCGAAAACTGCAGTCGACGCACCGAGCACGAGCATGCCGAGGCCCAGCACGACCACCGTGGGCGCAAGCGCAGCGATGGCGATTCCCACGCCCGCGGCACCCAGGGCACCGAGCATCGAGGCGCGCTCGCCGACGCGTGCGACGATCCAGCCCGCGGGCAAGTCGCCGAGCAGTTGGCCGACCAGGAGAAGGGCGGCCACGAGACCCGCGACCGCCAGATCAGCGCCGACCTGCGCAGCGAGCGAGGGGATGAGAGGGATGATCGCACCCTCGCCGATCGTAAACAGCAGTGTCGGCAAGAGAGCGGGCGTCACAATCGAGCGCCAGCGGAACTCGAGGGAGGGCTCAGTCATCTCGCTGCTCAGGCTACGCCTCGCCGGTAGGCTGGCACCGACATGATCGATCTGGACTTCGCCGAGCGCATCGCCGCCGCCCGCAGCACCTTCGCCGACATTCGCGCCGTTGTTGACGTCGAGCGCCTCGAGGCCGACATTGCCACGCTCAGCGAGCAAGCGGGCGCTCCCGATCTGTGGGATGACACGGCGAACGCGCAAAAGGTCACGAGCGCCCTGAGCCACCGCCAAAGCGAACTCAAGCGCATCACCGAGTTGCAAGCCCGACTCGACGATCTCGACGTGCTCATCGAGATGGCGCGCGAGGCCGATGACGCCGACGCCGCAGCCGAAGCCGCGAGCGAGCTCGACGGTATTGAGAAGGCGCTCGCCGAGATGGAAGTGCAGACGCTCCTCGATGGTGAGTATGACGCGCGACCCGCGGTCGTCACGATTCGCGCCGGTGCGGGCGGCGTTGACGCCGCAGACTTCGCCGACATGCTGCTGCGCATGTACCTCCGCTGGGCCGAGCAGCACAAGTACGCCACGACCGTCATGGATATCTCGTACGCCGAAGAGGCGGGCATCAAGAGCGCGACGTTTGAAGTGGATGCGCCCCACGCCTTCGGCACCCTGAGTGTCGAGGCGGGAACCCACCGTCTCGTGCGCATGTCGCCGTTCGGCGCCGCGGGTAAGCGGCAGACGAGCTTTGCCGCTGTCGAAGTTATTCCGCTGCTCGAAGAGAGTGCCGAGATCGATGTGCCGGAGTCGGACATCCGTGTGGATGTCTTTCGCTCGTCGGGCCCTGGAGGGCAGTCGGTCAACACGACCGACTCGGCCGTGCGCATCACCCACTTGCCCACCGGGCTTGTCGTGTCGATGCAAAACGAGAAGAGCCAGATTCAAAACCGCGCTGCCGCGATGCGCGTGCTGCAGTCGCGCTTGCTCATCATGCAAAAAGAGCAAGAGGCCGCGACCAAGAAAGAGCTCGCGGGCACGATCACGGCGAGTTGGGGCGACCAGATGCGCTCGTACGTTCTCGCGCCGTACCAAATGGTGAAAGACCTGCGCACCGAGTACGAGGTCAACAACCCTTCGGCCGTGTTCGATGGTGATCTCGACGGGTTCATTGCCGCGGGCATCAAGTGGCGCAAACAGCGCCCGGTCGACTAGGGCGGGGCACCGCGCCCCTTGCCGGGCGCCCGGCCGGCTTCGCCGACCGGTCTCGACGCTCGGGCGCTTCACCCGTAGAGTGCTCGCCATGGTGAGCATCAACATCGTTGAGATTCCGTCTCGCACCCTCGAGAAGTCGATGGCCTTCTACGCGCGTGTGTTCGAGGTCGAGCTTGAGATCTCTGAGATCGACGGCCAGCGCATGGTTTTTCTGCCTAACGACGACCCGAATGCCGCGGCACTTGCGCTGACCGAGGGTGACGACTACCAGCCGAGTGGCGAGGGAATCCGGCTCTACATCACGGTCGATGACCTCGACGCGACGCTCGCTCGGGCCGTGGATGCGGGGGCCGAGGTTGCCGCCGAGATCGAGGCGGTCGCCGGCTGGGGTCGCTACGCGTCGTTCCGTGACCTCGAAGGCACGGTCATTGGGCTCACCGAGCCGGAAGCGGATTCCGCCTAAGCAGGCCCTGAGAACCGAGCCCTCGCGGGTGTCGCACCCGGGCCCCGCCGTGCGCGCGGCTACGCTGGCGGGCGATGATTCGATTCGACGAGGTCACCAAGGTCTACCGCGGAACTGCGCGGCCGGCGCTCAACAGCGTCAGCCTCGAGATTCTCAGCGGCGAGTTCGTGTTTCTCGTTGGAGCTTCGGGCTCGGGCAAGTCAACGTTCTTGCGGCTCGTGCTGAAAGAGGAGAAGCCATCGAGCGGGTCGATCCACGTGCTCGGGCAAGACCTCGGTCACATCTCGAGCCGCAAGGTGCCCTACTTTCGCCGCAATCTCGGCGTGGTCTTTCAAGACTTCCGGCTCTTGCCCAACAAGACCGTGTTCGACAACGTCGCCTTCACGCTGCAGGTCATCGGCAAGAGCAAGGGCTTCATTCACGAAGCGGTTCCGGATGCCCTGCAAACCGTCGGCCTCGACGGAAAAGCGCAGCGCTTTCCGCACGAGCTCTCGGGCGGTGAACAACAGCGTGTGGCGATCGCCCGCGCCGTGGTCAACAAGCCGGCCATCATGCTCGCCGATGAGCCCACCGGAAACCTCGACCCCGAGACCAGCGCCGGCATCATGGCCCTGCTCGAGCGCATCAACGCCAACGGCACGACCGTCATCATGGCAACCCACGACGCCGGAATCGTCGACCGCCTGCAGCGCCGTGTGATCGAGGTCATTGGCGGCCGCATCGTGCGCGACGAACGCGGCGGCGGCTACAAGACCCAGGCGACCCCCATCGCGACGCAGGGCTTTGGCATGAGCGCCGCGCCGTCGGCGGCCCCTGCGCCGCCGAGCCAGTCGGCCGCGCCGGCCCCGAATTACGGGCTCGGAGGTCGCTCATGAGGCTCGGGCTCGTCATGAGCGAGGTGGGCCAGGGGCTTCGTCGAAACCTCAGCATGGTCATCTCGGTCGTGCTCGTCACGTTCATCTCGCTCACCTTCGTGGGCGCCGCGATTCTGGTGCAGATGCAGATCAACCAGATGAAGTCGTACTGGTTCGACCGCGCCCAGGTTGCCGTGTACATGTGCACTGAGTTCTCCACGGTTGGCGGCTGTGACCAGCAAGTCGCGACCCCCGAGCAAGTAGCGCTCGTGCAAGCGCAGCTCGAGGGCGAGACCCTCGCACCGTTCATCGACACGTTCTACTTCGAAACCCAGCAAGAGGCCTACGAGCGCTTTCAAGAGCAGTTTGCGGGCGATGCTGTCGCCGACCTCATCACCCCCGAACTGTTGCCCGAGGCGTTCTGGGTCAATCTCGTCGACCCGACCCAAAGCGCCATCTTGGCGGATGCCCTCGGCGGGCTCGCGGGCGTCGAGAGCATTGTCGACCAGCGCACATACCTTGAGCAGATCTTCGACATTCTCAACGCCGCGAGCTTCACGGCCATCGGCATCGCCGCGCTCATGCTCGTCGCGGCGGCCTTGCTCATTGCCACGACCATCCGGCTGAGCGCGTTCTCGCGCCGCCGCGAAATCGGGATCATGCGGCTGGTCGGCGCATCCAACCGCTTTATCCAGACACCCTTCATCATCGAGGGCGTCGTCGCCGCCCTCATAGGCTCGGTGCTCGCCGGGCTCGCTGTCGTCGGCATCGTGCAGTTCTTCGTGCAGGGTTATCTGGCCGAAACGCTGCCCCTGACGTCATTCGTCGGGCTCTCTGATGCGCTTCTCGTCGTCCCCATTCTGATCGCGGCGGGAGCTCTACTCGCGGCGCTGTCTGCCAACGTCGCGATCACGCGCTACTTGCGCGTCTGAGGCAGCCGTGGCTGAGTTCGGCGAGTTCTCGCCTGCGGTCATCGATTTCTGGATGCGCGGTGTCGCGCCGTCAGCCCGGCCCCACCGTGTGCACGTGGTTGTCGACCCGACTCTCTCCGAGGCGAGGTCGGCATCTGTGCTGTCGGTCACCGACGGCCCGCAGATTCTGGCGGTCTCGCCCGATCGCGCACACGACATGGGTCTCGCCCACGGTGACGAACACGAGCCCGACCACATTGCGTCGGCGCTCGAGCGAGCCGGTGTCACCCTCAACGACCCCGATGACATTTTTCACTTTTCGGTCGCCGAAGCTCGAGCACTCGTCGCCGAAACCCCTCGTCACGGGGTTCGCGCTCTGACGCTCGACGATCGCGTCGCCTTCGACCACTTCATCGACGCGGCGCCCGACGACGACGTTGATGAAGCCTTTGTCGAGCTCGAGCACTGGCTCGTCTTCGGCCGTTTCCTGGACGACTCTCTCGTGAGCGCGGCAAGCATGTACCCCTGGGATGACAGCATGCTGGCCGACACCGGGGTTCTCACGCTTCCGGACCACCGCGGTCGTGGCTACGCCGCCGCAACTGTGCGGGCGCTCAGTGCCGAGGCGCTTCGGCGGGGCTACGAGCCGCAGTATCGCTGTCAGGTCGAGAACCTCGCTTCGGTAGCCGTGGCGCGGTCGGCTCGGCTCTCGCTGTTCGGCACGTGGAAAGTGGTTCTGCCGGCCGACTGACGGCCGCCAATCGTGCGGCGGGTATGCTGGAGGGCTGCGCGCGGGGAGTGCGCAGCATCCGTCGGCCATCGCAGGAGGTGAACCGTGCCGAAAGAACAGGGCGAGAAGGTCGTCGCGACCAACCGCAAGGCGCGGCACGACTACTCGATCGAAGACACCTATGAGGCAGGCCTCGTGCTGAGTGGCACCGAGGTGAAGTCATTGCGCATGGGTCGCGCGAGCCTCGTTGACGGCTACGGCTTTATCGACCGGGGCGAGGCGTGGCTCGACGCCGTGCACATTCCCGAATACTCGCAAGGCACGTGGACCAACCACCCGCCTCGCCGCAAGCGCAAGATGCTGCTGCACAAGCGCGAGATCATCAAGATCAGCCAAAAGGTCAAAGAGGGCGGCTACACGCTCGTTCCTTTGCGCATCTACTTTCTCGACGGCCGCGCGAAAGTCGAGCTCGCCGTGGCGAAGGGCAAGAAGGAATACGACAAGCGGCACGCCTTGCGTGAGCGTCAAGACAAGCGCGAGGCCGATCGCGCGATGCGCACCCGCAATCGGATGGGCGAATAGCGCACTCGTTTACCTGCCCGGCGCATAACGCCGCACGAGATAACTCGTTAGCGAGCAGTGAAGCGCGCGTCGACGTCGACCTCGATGATGATCGGCTGGGGGCGTAGCGAGAAGCCACCGACTCCGCCCGCATCCATCGCCATGGCCATGGACTTTTCGAACCGGGGCTGAGGGCTGTGGCCCGGCGACGATCCGTCGAGCATGCCGGGGTCGGCGAGCGCTACCGCGGTGACCGCCGAGCGGCCCGCGGCGGTCGCGAGCACCGTGGCTTTCGCGACCGCATCGGCGACGCTGCGTTCGCGAACCTCGGCATAAGCGGAGCTGAGCGACGCGTCGGTGAGCGTCCACTCGACCGCGTCGATAGAGACGAGTGTGTGTGCGGCGAGGGCGTCGACGAGACCGGCGGCTCCCTCGGGGCTGTCGAGCACAACGCGACCTGTGGCGCTTGCGCGGTGAACGAGGGGCGCTTGAGTGCCGTCGTTTGTCCACGGGCGCTGCGCACCCACCGACAATTGGTCGACCGACCACGACTCGAGCGTGCCACTCGTGGCGCGGGTCCCCAGCTCGTCGGTGACGGCGGTGAGTGCCGCAGTGACGGCGGTGACGACCGGGGCGCGGTCGGGCCCATCGGACGCAATCGTGAAGCGAACCGTCGCACGTTCGGGGGCGAGTTCGGCGCGGGCCGAGCCCTGCACGGTGAGAACGAGGTCAGTCATGAGGTCTCCAGTCGGCGCGGTCGGGGGTGACGTATACTGTAGGGCTACGCCGCGAATGGCGTCTGAACGTGGTCTCGTCGATTGCCGACGAAACCGACACAACTCCACAGTGCGTGACAGTGACCCGCCCCATACCCGAACTCTCGAGAAGGGTACGTGGGCGACCGAGGGGATGATCGGTTTCATGAAACTAAAGCTCGCCGCTTGGAGCACGATCTGGTGCACGGCGAGATCCACGGCGCCAAGCCTTGACACCAGCGTGCTGGACCCGCTGAAGGCCCCCACTTCGAGGAGCATCTGCAAGCCAGCAGGCGTGCCGAGTTTCATGATTTCCCGGCAGATGCTG
>NZ_JANRKZ010000152.1:0-27688 GCF_033763155.1 Microcella sp. | reverse complement strand
GCCCCACCCGAATTGAGCACGATGGCAGCCACCTCGCCATCAGCGATGACCTGCTGCGACCAGAGAATCGGATTCGCCTTCGCGCGATTGCTCGTGAACACGGCGGCCGCCGCACGCGACGGGCCTCGGTTAACGACGAGGGCGAGGTCGGCTGCGCCGCTCGACTTGAGCCCGGCGGCGACTCCGGCGGCGTCGAATCCGGCGGGAGCGGTGACGGTCACGGGGCTACTCCGTTCACGGGCAAGCCGAGCGTCTCGGGCAGGCCGAGCGCGAGGTTGAGCGATTGCACGGCCGCGCCCGCGGTGCCCTTGACGAGGTTGTCGAGAGCGACGACCGCGACGACTCGCTGGGCATCGGCGTCGACCGCGACTCCCATCAGCGCGGTGTTGGCCCCCACGGTCGACGAGGTGGCCGGAAAACGACCGGCGGGAAGCACGTGCACGAATGCTTCGCCGGCATAGGCCGACTCCCAGGCGTCGCGCACACTCGCTGCGTCGGCACCCGGCGTGAGTCGCGCGGTGACGGTCGCCAAGATGCCGCGAGACATCGGAACAAGAACGGGCGTGAACGAGATCGTGGGGTCAACGGCGCCCGCGACCGTCAGGTTCTGCACGATCTCGGGAATGTGTCGGTGAACTCCCCCGACCGCGTAGGCCGACGCTGAGCCGAGCAACTCGCTCGCGAGCAGATCGGGACGCAGGGTACGGCCTGCGCCGCTCGGGCCTACAGCGAGCACGGCGGTGAGATCGTGCGCTTCAATGACGCCGGTGCGGATGCCCGGCGCGAGTCCGAGCGTCACGGCCGTGACATTGCACCCGGGCACCGCAATGCGGGTCGCGCCCCCGAGCTTCTCGCGCTGGCGAGTGCCATCAGCATGGATCAACTCGGGCATGCCATACGCCCACGCACCGTGGTAATCGCCGCCATAGAAGCGCGCCCAAGCCGACTCGCTCGTCAATCGGTGGTCGGCACCACAGTCGAGCACGATCGTGTCGGCCGGCAACTCGGCCGCAATGGCTCCCGAGGCACCGTGGGGCAACGCAAGAATCACGACGTCGTGACCAGCAAGGCGCTCGGCCGTGGTCTCGACAAAGGTCAGGTGCGCCAGTGACGTGAGATGCGGGTGCACGTCGATGAGCGACTGCCCCGCGTTACTGTGCGCCGTCACGGTGCGCACCTCGAGTTCGGGGTGGCTCGCGATAAGGCGCAGCACCTCGCCACCGGCGTAGCCGCTCGCACCGGCGACCGCAACGGAGTAGGTCATGACGTTAACTCTTGCAGAGAATACGATGGGCGTTCGACGCGCAGGAACGCGCCGCCCACTCACGGCATCAAAGGAGCAGTCATGGACGACCTCAGCGGACTCATCAACCTCATTCCGATCGGCGACATCGCCGAGAAGCTCGGCGTCGAAGAGAGCGTTGCTCGCGCGGCCGTCGCCGTCGCCGTTCCCGCGATCGTCGGTGGCCTCGCCGCCAACGCGAAAGACGAGAGCGGCGCCCAGTCGCTCGAGAAGGCCCTCGGCAAGCACAAGGGCAAGAACCCTCGCAAGCTCGCCGACATCGATGAGGCCGACGGCGAGAAGATCGTCGCCAACGTCTTCGGCGCGAAGAAGAACGACGTGGCTCTCGCCGCGGCGTCGAAGGCCGAAGCGAAGGGCGGCATCGACATCGGCGCGATCGTGGCCCAGGTGCTGCCGATCATCGCCCCCATTGTGCTCGCCTACGTTGCCAACCAGTTCATGGGTGGCTCGAGCAAGGCCGAGCCCGAGGCCGCCCCGAAGTCAGAGTCGAGCAGCAACCCCCTCGGCGACCTGCTCGGTGGCCTCATCTCGAGCCCGCAGGGTCAAGACATCATCTCGGGCGCGTTGGGCGGCCTGCTCGGCGGCGGCCGCAAGTAGGGTCATCGCACTCCCCTCACGGCGGGGTCGAGCTTCGTGCTCGACCCCGCCGTGTGAGTTGTGGGAGGGCTAGGCGCGCAGCGTGGCGCCGTGGCGCTGGGTCGCGACAGCGAGACCGGCAAGCTTCGCGTCGGTCGCCTCTGCCGCGGTGAGCGTGCGATCGGCCGCGCGAAAACGCAACGCGAGCGTGATCGATTTCGTGCCGGGCTCGAGACCCGCGCCGCGGTAGTCATCGACGAGCACGGCCGACTCGAGCAAAGCCCCGGCGCCCTCCACGACTGCCGCGCGCACAGCGCCCGCGGGCACTGACTCGTCGACGACGACCGAGAGGTCTTGCGTTGCCGCGGGGAACGCCGCGATCGTGCCCGCCTCGACCTCACTGGACCCGAGAGCGATCACGGCGTCGAGATCGAGCTCGAGCACGCCGACGCGCCGCGGAAGGTCTCGCTCGAGCGCGACAGCCGGCAATAACTCTCCCGCGACGCCGACCTGCGCGTCACCGATGAACAGTGCCGCCGTGCGTCCGGGGTGAAGGGCGGGGTGGGTGCCGGTCTCGACACGCAATTCGGCGCCGGCGACAGCGGCCACGGCGTGCGCCGCATCCAGAGCATCCGCGATACCCGCGTGCTCGGCCGCCTGGCCGATACCGCGAGAACGGCGGTCTCCGACGAAGAGCGCGGCAAGGTGCCAGGGCTGGGGCGGGATGCTCTGCTCCAGCTCGCTGAGCACCGAGCTCTGTGGCTTCTCACTGGCCGTCGGCACCTCAGTAACGCCGTAGCGCGCGTCGGCCTCCGGCAGGTATACCGCCCCGATTTCGAACACCGCGAGGTCGGTGAGCCCGCGCGCAATGTTGCGGTGAGCGATGCGCGTGAGACCCGGAATGAGGCTGCGGCGCAATCGTCCCGTGTCGCTATCGAACGGGTTGGCGAGGGCGACACTCGCGGCGTCGCCGTCGGTGAGCGCAACATCGGCGAGCGACACGAAGGGATACGCGAGCACTTCGGTGAGACCCGCAGCAGCAAGAGCGTTGGCTGTGGCGCGGCGCACGCGTTGCGAGCGCGTCAATCCGCGGCCGGGCGGCGCAACGGGCAACACGGCCGGAATGCGCTCGTAGCCGACGATGCGGGCCACTTCTTCAGCGAGCGACGGAGCGTCGACAAGGTCGGGCCTCCAGCTCGGGGGCGTCACCTGCCAGCCGTTGGCCTGAACCTCGAGCGTGCATCCGATGTCGGTCAACGAGTCGGTGATCTCGTCGAGCGAGAAGTCCACACCGATGAGGGCGTCGACGAAGCCCTCGGCCAAGTGAATGGAGGCGGGGCTCGGAGCATCGATGACACAGGAACCGAGAGCGTCGGCTGTGCCTCCCGCCAGCTCGACAAGCAAGTCAACGACGCGCTGCGCCGCGGGCTCGGCGACGAGCGGGTCGACGCCCCGCGCGAACCGGCGCGATGCTTCGCTCGGCAACTTGTGCCGGCGCGCCGTGCGGGCGATCGAGACGGGCTCGAAGTGAGCGGCCTCGACAAGCACGTCGATGGTGGTCTCGCTGATCTCGGTGCTCGCGCCGCCCATGACACCGGCGAGGCCGATAGGCCCCGATTCGTCGGTGATCAGCAGGTCTTCGGGGTGAAGCGTTCGCGACTGCCCGTCGAGCGTCGTGAGCGTTTCGCCCGCCGTCGCGCGCCGCACGGTGATGCCACCGGAGAGCGCGGCGAGGTCGTAGGCGTGAATCGGCTGGCCGAGCTCGAGCATGACGTAGTTCGTGATGTCGACGACGAGCGAGATCGAACGGATGCCCGAGAGTTCGAGTCGCGAGACCATCCACGCCGGGGTCGTTCGGGTCTGGTCGATGCCGCGCACGACGCGCGTGACGAACGCATCGCACCCGCGCCGGCCGCGAATCGGAGCTCGGTCGTCGAGAACCACCGAGAAGCCCGTGCCGCGCGGGGCGACGGCGAGCGCTGCCGGATCACGGAAGACCGAACCCGTCGAGTGTGCGTATTCACGCGCGATGCCGCGAATCGAGAGCGCGTAGCCACGGTCGGGAGTCACGTTGACCTCGACGGCAAGGTCGTCAAGGCCGAGCAACGCGATGGCGTCGGTGCCAACCTCGGGGTCGAGCCCGAGGGTCGCGAGTCGAAGAATGCCATCGTGCTCGTCACCCAGGCCGAGCTCGCGTGCGCTCGCGATCATGCCGTCAGAGACGTGACCGTAGGTCTTGCGCGCGGCGATCGGGAACGGGCCGGGCAGCACGGCACCGGGCAGCGTCACGACGACCTTGTCGCCGATCTCGAAGTTGCGGGCACCACACACGATGCCGCGCGTCTCACCGGGAGCGGTGAGCACCTGGCACCAGCGGATGGTCTTGCTATTGGCCTGCGGCTCTTCGACAAACTCGAGCACTTGCCCGACGACGATCGGTCCGGTGAGGGCAACACCGTGGATCGCTTCTTCTTCGAGGCCGACCTTGACCAGGGCCGCGTGCAACGCTTCGGCATCCGCCATCGCATCGCCCGTGGCGGGCAGGTCGACATACTCGCGAAGCCACGAGAGAGGGACGCGCATCAGACCACCATTCCGAACTGCTGTGAGAAGCGCACATCGCCCTCGACCATGTCACGCATGTCGCTCACCCCGTTGCGGAACATGAGCGTGCGCTCGATGCCCATGCCGAAGGCGAAGCCCTGATAAACCTCGGGGTCGATGCCGGCGGCGCGCAGCACGTTGGGGTTGACCATTCCGCATCCGCCCCATTCGATCCAGCGCGGCCCGTCTTTGAAGGTCGGGTGCCACACGTCGAGCTCGGCACTCGGCTCGGTGAACGGAAAGTAGTTGGGGCGCAAGCGAATGCGCGCACCCTCGCCGATGACCGCGCGCGCAAGGTGCTCGAGCGTGCCGCGCAAGTGCGCCATGGTCAGGCCCTTGTCGATGGCAATGCCTTCGAGCTGGTGAAAGACGGGAGTGTGCGTCGCGTCAAGCTCGTCTTTGCGGAAGACGCGCCCGGGCGAAACGACGTAGAGCGGCACACCGCGGTCGAGCAGCGAGCGAACCTGCACTGGGCTCGTCTGCGTGCGCAAGAGCAAGTGGCGATCTTCGGGCTCGATGAAGAACGTGTCTTGCGTTCCGCGAGCCGGGTGGTCGGCATCCATGTTGAGGGCATCGAAGTTGAACCACTCGTTCTCGAGTTCGGGACCTTCGGCCACCTCCCACCCCATCGCGATGAAGATGTCGCTCATCTGCTCCATGAGCGTCGTGAGGGGATGCCGTGCTCCCGTGAGTCGCAGGGGAGCAATGGCGGTGACGTCGATCGCCTCCGCGGCGAGCAACTGCGCCTCTTCTGCCGCGACGAGTTCGGCTTCGCACGCCGCGACGGCCTGGCCCACCCGCGCACGTGCCTGGCCGACGAGCTTGCCCAGGGCAGCCTTCTGGTCGGCGGGCACGTCGCGCAACAGTGCGTTGAGGGCAGCGAGAGGCGATGCCTCCCCCGCGTGAGCCGACTTCGCGGCCTTGAGCGCGGCGGTGTCGGCGGCGGCGGCGAACGCGGTGAGCGCTGCGCTCACGGCACTCTCGACGGCGGCTTCGGTAATCTCGGGGCTGGCTGGCACGAGAACCGAGTTTAGTGCGGGCCGGTCGTGCCACTTGCCCGCTGGGCGAAGGCGCTCTCATAGAGGCACACCGCTGCAGCGGTCGCCAGGTTGAGCGACTCTGCCTGGCCATAAATCGGAACGATCACGGCGCGGTCGGCGAGCGCGAGCTGGTCGTCCGTGAGTCCGCGAGCCTCGTTACCGAACAACCAGGCCGTGGGGCCATCGAGTTCGCCATCCGATCGCACGGCGAGCAGATCGTCGCCCGAAATATCGGCGGCAAGGATGCGCGAGCCAATACCGCGCAATCGTTCAAGAGCCGTCGCGAGGGGCACCCCGACGACCACGGGCACATGAAAGAGCGAGCCCGTGGTTGCCCGCACCACTTTGGGGTTGAAGACGTCGACACTCGTGCCGGTGAGGATGACCGCGTCGGCTCCCGCCGCATCGGCGACTCGGATGATCGTGCCCGCGTTTCCCGGATCGCGAACCTCCTCGAGCACCGCCACGAGCCGCGGACGGCGCTCGATAACGTCATCTAGCGACAGTGCCAATTGGCGGCAGACCGCGACGACGCCTTGCGGAGTCACGGTGTCGGCGATGACATCGAGCACGGCATCCGTCACCGTTTCGAGGCGCACCTGCGCCGATGACGCTGCGCTAGCGAGAGTGGAATGTCGTTCGAGAGCACTGACCGTCGCGAATACCTCGATCACGAGATCGGGGCGGTAGTGCAGTGCCTCAGCGACCGCCTGCGGGCCCTCAATCAAGAACAGGCCCGTCTCGGTGCGCTGATTCTTTTTGGCGAGCTTTGCCGCGGCTCGCACGCGAGGCGAGCGCGGGTTGTCGATCACACTCACCATCGTATCGAGATGGGGTTTAACACCGGATGAACGACAGAGCGCGGCGCGCCCGTGGGCACGCCGCGCTCTGGCGGTGGTGTGGCGACCTAGGCCGCGTCAGCCTTGGGGGCCGAGGTGTCGGCCGGAAGGGCCTCCTTCGCGACCTTAACGAGGGCCGTGAAGGCGGCCGGCTCGTTGACGGCCAGCTCGGCGAGCATGCGGCGGTCAACCTCAACGCCGGCGATGCCGAGACCCTGGATGAGGCGGTTGTAGGTCATGCCGTTGGCACGCGCCGCCGCGTTGATGCGCTGAATCCAGAGACGGCGGAACTCGCCCTTCTTCGCGCGACGGTCGCGGTAGGCGTAGACGAGGGAGTGGGTGACCTGCTCCTTGGCCTTGCGGTAGAGGCGCGACCGCTGACCGCGGTAGCCCTCGGCCCGCTCGAGGATGACCCGACGCTTCTTCTGGGCGTTGACGGCCCGCTTGACTCTTGCCATTTCTGTAGTCCTTTAGATCGTTTCTCGGGTCTTACTTCTTGCCAATGAGCTTCTTGATCGTCTTCGCGTCTTGCGGAGCAAGCACGACCTCGCGGTTGAGGCGACGAGTGGTCTCGCTGGACTTCTTCTCCAGGTTGTGGCGCATGCCTGCACCCTGCTTCATGACCTTGCCGGAGCCGGTGAGCTTGAAGCGCTTCTTGGCACCGGAGTGCGTCTTCTGCTTGGGCATTGCTTCCTCGTTTCTCTTAGGTTTGGATGCGCGGTGCGGCTTAAGCCGACGCGGAGGGCTTGGGGGCTGCCGCCGGCTTTGCAGCAGCGGGCTTCGCGGCAGCCGGCTTCGCTGCAGCAGCGGGCTTCGCTGCAGCAGGCTTGTCGGCCTTGTCTGCGGCGGGCTTGGCAGCGGCGGGCTTGGCAGCGGCAGGCTTCGCCGGAGCGGCCTTTGCAGCAGCAGGCTTCGTGGCCGGAGCCTCAGCGGCGGGCACCTCGGCACTCGCCGGCGCCACGGCAGCGGCGGGCTTGTCAGCAGCAGGCTTCGCTGCGGCAGGCTTGGCCGGCGCAGCCTCGGCCTGCGGCGATGTGTCGGCCACCTTGCGGGCGGCCTTCGACGCAGCACGCTGTGCCATCTGCTCAGCCTTTGCGTCTGCCTTATTGCGCAGCGGGCCGATGATCATGACCATGTTGCGGCCATCGATCATGGGGCTCGACTCGACAGTGCCAAACTCGGCGACGTCTTCGGCGAAGCGCTGCAACAGGCGAACACCCTGTTCAGGACGCGACTGCTCACGACCGCGGAACAAAATCATGGCCTTGACCTTGTCGCCCGCCTGGAGGAAGCCCTCGGCGCGCTTGCGCTTGGTCTCGTAATCGTGCTTGTCGATCTTCAGGCGAAAGCGCACCTCTTTGAGAATGGTGTTTGCCTGGTTGCGGCGGGCCTCTTTGGCCTTCTGCGCCGCCTCGTACTTGAACTTGCCGTAGTCCATGATCTTGACCACGGGCGGCTTCGAGTTGGGGGCGACCTCGACGAGATCGAGGTCGGCCTCTTGCGCCAAGCGCAAAGCAACCTCGATCTTGACAACTCCGACCTGCTCACCAGCGGGGCCCACAAGACGGACCTCGGGGACGCGGATACGGTCGTTCGTTCTCGGTTCGCTGATGCGATTCTCCTCTGTCGTGATCCGAATGGATCAGTGGTGATTCCATCGAAAGAGAAGAAGTGCATCCCTGGCGCATGGCCAGCACCACCCACAGACTTCGCGCGGTTTTTCAACCGTCGAACGGGGTGATTCGACCCGGTAACCTAGTAATCGGTCAAGCGCGGGTGGGAGGATTCTCCACTTTCGTACCGGGGATCTGGCCCCGGAGCCCCCATAACGATAGCAGGTGAAAGGTCTCATGAGCGAGAACCCCACCGACACCGAGCCCTCGCGCGACATCGCCGAGGTTCCGGCGGTCGAAATCATTAACACCGTCGCGGTACACCTGCTGAGCGCAGCGGCCGTGAAGTGTGGTCTCTCTGAACACGGCGACGACGAGATTGACCTCGCCGAAGCGCGCAAACTCATTACCGCTCTCGCGGGCCTCATCACCGCATCCGCCCCCGAATTGGGCGACCACCACGCGCGCGTGCTGCGCGACGGGCTTCGCTCGGTCCAGCTCGCGTTCCGCGAAGCCTCCCCGTTCCCCGACGCGCCCGGTCAGGGCCCCGGCGAGAAGCTCACGGGGCCCGTCACCTAGTTATTGCTGCGGCGACGACTCTGCCGATCGGGGCGCCACGAGGGGCTGAACCGACAGGGAGTCGATGCGCTCAGCGACGGTCGCATCGGCCGCCCAGTGCGTGCTGAGCTCAGCGATGAGCTCTCGCACGCGATCCGCAGACACCTCCGGTTCAATCGACAGTCGAACGATCACCTCGGCCGACTCGCCGCGTGCGAACGGATCACCGGCGACAAGACTGACTGCCCAGATTTCGGGATGCTGTGCCGCCGGTCGTGCCACCGCCTCGAGCACCGCGGCGTCATCCACCGCGGGCACCCACGGAACACCTTGCGCAATCGCCCAGACGGCGGGCCGAGGAAGCACGACGAGCGTCTCGGGTGATCGAGCGTCGATGACCACGCGGTCGGTGTGCTCTGCGGCAGCGGCAAGGGCAACGCGCACGGCATCGGCCGGCACGGGGCGAGCATCCGGTCGCCACTGGCGCATGGCGTCAACAGACGAGAACACGGGGAGCACCGCACGGCCATCGGGGCCCGCGACCGTGATGATGGAGAGTTCTTGGGTCTTGTCGACCACGTGACCGTCATCGGTCACACCCGTCTCGCCCGCGACGGCGACGAGCGGGATGAGAAAGCGACAGGTGCGCACAACATCGACGAGCTCGACCACGCTGCCCTCATTCGAGCGCAGTCGAGCAACCGCGGCAATGAAAGCCTCCGGTGCCGAGCCGTCGTCAGTCGCGCTCGCGTTCGGCTCGAAGTGCCGGCCCTTCCAGGGCTGGCCGGCCGAATCAGTTTCCGGCGACATCCAGAGCTTCAGGCAGCGTGAACGCGCCCGCGTAGAGGGCTTTGCCGACGATCGCACCCTCGAGCCCGAGCGGCACCAGCTCGCGCAGTGCGGCAATGTCGTCGAGGCTCGCGACACCCCCGGAGGCGATCACGGGTCGGTCGGTGCGTTCCATCACCGAGCGCAGCAAGTCGAGGTTCGGGCCCTTGAGCGTGCCGTCTTTCGTGACGTCCGTGACGACGTAGCGGGCACACCCCGCCGACTCGAGGCGCTCGAGCACGGCCCAGAGGTCACCGCCGTCTTCCGTCCACCCCCGCGCTGCCAACGTCGTGCCGCGAACATCGAGGCCGACCGCGATCGCCTCGCCGTATTCTGCGATGACATGGGCAGCCCACTCGGGGTTTTCGAGCGCCGCCGTGCCAAGATTGATGCGCTTGGCGCCCGTCGCAAGAGCCGCTTCGAGAGTCGCGTCGTCGCGGATGCCGCCCGACAGCTCGATGTTGACGTTCTTCGGGGTCGTCTTCACGACCTTCTTGATGATGGATCGGTTGCTCCCCCGGCCGAAGGCGGCGTCGAGGTCGACGAGGTGGATCCACTCGGCACCCTGGTCTGCCCACTCGTGCGCGGCATCGATCGGGTCGCCGTAGCTCGTCTCTGATCCGGCCTCGCCCTGCGTGAGGCGCACGGCCTTGCCTCCGGCAACGTCAACCGCCGGAAGAAGGGTCAGGGCAGGGACTGTCGAGAACTCGCTCATCACTAGCTTTCTGTGGTGGTCACGGCGACAACGCTCTGATCGGCGCGGCCAAACACGCAATCGTATCCTGCGCGCTGGCCGCGGGCTGTCAGCGCGCGTCTAGAGGCTGTCAAGCCAATTGCTCAGCAGGCGCAAGCCCGCCTCACCCGACTTTTCGGGGTGAAACTGTGTGGCAGTGAGGGGCCCGTTTTCGACGGCAGCGATGAAGCGCTCGCCGTGCTGCGCCCACGTGACAAGGGGCGTCGGGATGGCCGGATGCGGGTCGAGGCTCCACTCGTGGGCGGCGTACGAGTGCACGAAGTAAAAGCGCTCGTCGTGCAGCCCCGCGAAAAGCCGCGACTCTGCCGGCGCGTCGACGGTATTCCAGCCCATGTGCGGAACGGTGGGCGCCGCTAATGCCGACACCGTGCCGGGCCACTGCCCAAGGCCGTCGGTGACAATGCCGCGCTCGTCTCCCCGCTCGAACATGACTTGCTGACCCACGCAGATGCCGAGCACCGGCCGGCCGCCCGCGAGCCGACGATCGATGAGCTCGTCTCCGCGCACGGCCCGGAGGGCATCCATGACCGCACTAAAGGCACCGACACCGGGAACCAACCGTCCATCGGCTGCCATGACGCGATCGCGATCGGCCGTGAGTTCGACGCGGGCGCCCGCCGCCTCGACCGCCTTGGCCGCCGAGTGCACGTTGCCCGATCCGTAGTCGAGCACGACCACGAGGGGAGCATTCACGCTCAGAGGGCACCCTTCGTTGACGGCACGCCCTGCACGCGGTCGTCGCGCTGCACCGCGGCGCGGAACGCGCGGGCAAAGGCCTTGAACTCGGCCTCGGCAATGTGGTGCGGGTCGCGTCCGGCAAGAACTGACAGGTGCACGGTAAGGCCAGCGTGCATCGTGATGGCCTCGAAGACGTGGCGCACCATCGAGCCCGTGAAGTGCCCGCCGATCAAGTGAAACTCGAAGCCAGCGGGTTCACCCGAGTGCACGAGATACGGGCGACCGCTCACGTCAACGACCGCCTGGGCGAGAGCTTCGTCGAGGGGAACAAGAGCATCACCGAATCGAGCGATGCCCGCTTTGTCGCCCAGGGCCTGCGCGATGGCCGTGCCGAGCACGATGCCCGTGTCTTCAACGGTGTGGTGCACGTCGATGTGAGTGTCACCGGTCGACGTGACGTCGAGATCAACGAGCGCGTGCTTGGCGAAGGCCGTCAACATGTGATCGAAGAACGGAACGGTGGTCGAAATCGACGAGCGGCCTGAACCATCGAGGTTGAGACGCAATTCGATCGACGACTCGCTGGTCTCTCGCCGAAGTTCGGCGATGCGGGGGGTGCTCACCGGCTCAGTCTAGCGAGCACGTCGAGGAACTCTGTGGTCTCGGCGGGGGTGCCCGCCGTCACCCGAAGGTGATTCGCGAGCCCCACGTCGCGAATCAGAATGTCGTGCTCGAGCAGTTGCTCAAAGGTGCGCTGAGGGTCGGAGACATTGCCGAACAACACAAAGTTGGCCCAGCTGTCGTGCGGGGCGTAGCCCAGGCGCGCGAGCTCGATGAGCAAGCGATCGCGCTGGTCACGAATCGCCCCCACTGTTCGCAGCATTGTCGGGGCGTGCTCGAGCGCGGCGACCGCGGCCGCTTGCGTGAGTGCCGACAAGTGATACGGCAGGCGCACCAGCCGAAGAGCGTCGATCACCGCGGGATCCGCGGCGAGGTAGCCCAGGCGAGCACCGGCGAAGGCGAACGCCTTGCTCATCGTGCGTGACACCACGAGTCGTTCGCGCCCCGGCAACAGGCTGAGGGCATCGGGCTGGCCCACGGGCATGAACTCGGCATAGGCCTCGTCGACCATGACGATTCCGCGGCTGGCCTCGTACACGGCAGCAATCGTGTCAAGCCCGAGCGGCGTACCCGTGGGGTTATTGGGTGCGCACAGAAAGACGACATCGGGATCAACCCGGCGAACCGCAGCAACTGCCGTCTCTGGGCTCAGCAGAAAGTCGGCATCGCGCTCGGCCGAGACCCACTCAGTGCCCGTTCCGGCAGCGATGATCGAGTGCATCGAATAGGTGGGCGGAAACCCCAACACCCGGCGACCTGGGCCTCCGAACGCTTGAAGGATGTGCTGAATCACTTCATTGGAGCCATTGGCCGCCCAGATCTGGTCGGGTGAGATGTCAGGGGCCGTTGAGCCTCTGCTCTGCGTCGCCGCCGTGAGATAGCCCGCCAGGTGCTCGCGCAGCAGCGTGAACTCACGATCGGGGTACCGATTGACGCCGTGCAATTCACGCTCGACCGCAGCAGCAACGTGGGCGATGACCTCAGCGGGAACCTCATGAGTGTTCTCATTGACGTTCAGGGCGATGCGTACGGGCTTTTGCGGAGCACCATAGGGGCTCTTGCCGCGAAGATCGTCGCGAATCGGCAGGTCGGCGAGGCTCGTCACTCACTCATCGTAGTCGCGCCATCCGGTGCGACCCGGCGTTGTAGCGGGGCCCGAAGCCGGGTCAGTCGACCGCGCCTCAGTCGGAGTAGCGGGCGGGAACGATGAGCACCTGGCCCGGAAGCAACTCGGCGCTCGTCAGTTCATTCACCGCGATGAGGTCAGCGACGACGTCGGCCGTCGATGATTCGGGCGCGATCGCGGCGGCAACCGACCAGAGCGACTCGCCCGCTTCGACCGTGACAGTCTCGACGACCGCGTCGCCCGCGGTCGCGGTTGCTCCCCCGCCATTGAGCGCCATGGACATGAGGGCGATGACGAGGGGCAGAGAAACGAGAGAGGCGATGACGGCCCGACCTCGTCGGGTGAGGCGCAAGCGCGTGCGAACCACCGGAGTTGCGGCATACGAGTTCGGAACCACGCGAACCGCGGAACCGTAAGCGATGGTGCTCATGAGCGGGCCTCTCTCCATTCGTGATGCTGCGCTGGTGGTGCTGCGTTCGTGCTGTGGTTGGCACAGGTGCCGTGTTGGCTCAGGTGCCGTGTTGGCACAGGTGCTGTGTTTGGCACAGGTCCCCCGGCGACACGGGGTGCGAAACAACTGCGCCACCGGGGGATGCATCGTGCCCTCGGCCGGGAGAACCCGATGCGAACCTGTGTTCCGAACATACATTCGATCGAACACACATTCAAGCCCCAGAACCTTTTTTCTTCTCAGAACCGCGACACACTCGAACAGATGTTTGATATGACACGGTCTGGTGGATAGAGTTTCGAGGGTTCAGGAAAAGTTCACACCCGACCTCCGACATTCGCTGCGCCGCGCTGCACGACATCGCACCGCGAGCAGCGGGTGCCCAGCACGACTGACACGAGCGGAGCCGACATGGTCGACGACGAGCACGACATCACGCCCGACGCGGCCGCCGGCACGCGGCGGCGCACAACGCTGAGCGACAAGCAGCGCGAGATCTTGGGTGTGATCCAGGCGTCAGTCGCACGCCGGGGGTATCCGCCCAGCATGCGCGAGATCGCCGAAGCAGTCGGCTTGGCCTCACTCTCGAGCGTGTCGCACCAGTTGGGCCAGCTCGAACTCAGTGGCTATCTGCGACGCGACCCTAATCGGCCTCGTGCGCTCGAAGTTCTTATCGACCTCGAACCCGACCCCTCGCACGCGGTCGACTCGGATGCCCTGCCCGGGCCGTCGGTGGGCGACGCCGCGATGGTTCCGCTTGTTGGTCGTATTGCTGCCGGCATCCCGATCACGGCTGACCAGATGGTCGAAGAAGTCGTGCCTCTCCCCCGGCAACTCGTTGGCAAGGGAGACCTGTTCATCCTGACGGTTGTCGGTGACTCGATGATCGATGCCGCTATTTGTGATGGCGACTGGGTCGTCGTTCGCCAGCAGAACACGGCCGAAAACGGCGAGATCGTGGCCGCGATGCTTGACAACGAGGCGACGGTCAAGGTCTTCAAACAGCGCGACGGTCACACGTGGCTGCTGCCCCAGAACTCTGCCTATGAGCCCATCTTGGGCGACCATGCCACCGTGCTGGGCAAGGTCGTGGCGGTACTGCGCTCGGTCTAGGAGCCGCTACACAGCCTTCGCGACCGAGAACTGCTCGACGAGAGTGGCGATTTCGGGAGTGGCGAACGCGTGCACACGGGTTCCCGCCTCGTCGTACCTCGTCTCGACGATGCGCCCTCGATCGTGCAAGAGCGAGACGAGATCGCCTCGGTCATAGGGAATCACAACCGTGAGCTCAACCTCGGGGTTGGGCAGCATCTCGGCGATGCGCTGCTGAAGCTCGTCGATGCCTTCGCCCGTCTTGGCCGAGACGAACACGGCGTCAGGCACGAGCCCCCTCAACAGCAATCGGGCGTCGTCATCGAGAAGGTCACTCTTGTTGACCGCGACCAACTCAGGGAGCTCGCGCGCACCAACCTCGCCGATGACGTCACGCACGGTGGCGAGCTGTGCAGCGGGATCAGGATGCGCGCCATCGACAACGTGCAGAATCACGTCAGACTCGGCGACTTCTTCCAGCGTCGAGCGGAACGCTTCGACGAGCTGGTGCGGCAAGTTGCGCACGAAACCCACGGTGTCAGCAATCGTGTATGGCCGACCGTCGGGCGTCGTCGACTTGCGCACCGTGGGGTCGAGTGTGGCAAACAGAGCGTTCTCAACGAGCACACCCGCACGGGTGATGCGGTTGAGCAAACTCGACTTGCCCGCATTGGTATATCCCGCGATGGCAACGCTCGGGACGGCGTAGCGGTCGCGGTTCGCGCGCTTGGCCGCGCGTGCCGGAGCGAAGCCCTTGATCTGCTTGCGCAACTTCGCCATGCGCGTGTTAATGCGACGACGATCGAGCTCGATCTTTGTCTCGCCGGGGCCACGGCTTCCCATACCGGCACCGCCGGCTCCCACCTGTCCACCGGCTTGGCGCGACATCGACTCGCCCCAACCGCGAAGCCGCGGCAACAAGTACTCGAGTTGTGCGAGTTCGACTTGCGCTTTACCTTCGCGGCTCTTGGCGTGCTGACTAAAGATGTCGAGAATGACGGCCGTGCGATCGATGACCTTGACCTTCACGACGTCTTCGAGCGCACGCCGTTGACTGGGGGCCAACTCGGTGTCGGCAATCACGGTGTCGGCGCCAAGCTCGGCCACGATGAGGGCGAGTTCGGCAGCCTTTCCCTTGCCGAGGAACGTGCTGGGGTCGGGATGCGGGCGCCGCTGCAGCAAGCCATCGAGCACCGCGGCGCCTGCCGTCTCTGCCAGCGCCGCGAGTTCTCGGAGCGAGTTCTCGGCGTCATCAAGCGAACCCTGCTGATAGATGCCGATGAGCACGACGTTTTCGAGCCGCAGTTGGCGGTACTCAACCTCAGTGACGTCTTCGAGTTCGGTCGATAGCCCGCGCACGCGCCGCAGCGCGGCGCGGTCCTCACGCTCGGACTGGTCACCGTCGCGGTCGAACGAGTAGCTGGCATCGTCTTGCAATGCCGCCGCGCCGTGGAGCGAGACCGAGCGGGCGCGCGACTCTGCGTTAGCCAGCACGCGCGCCACAGCATCCGCCCCGGCGTCAGTGCTCAGCGGGGCGGTGGTGTCGTCGACAGAATCAGGAGTCTCGTGGCTCGGCATATGCCGTTCACTGTACTCCGCCCGACTTCGGTAGATTCTGCGCATGGCTGCCGACCACTACTTCTCCGCTCAACCGAGCGGCGAGTTCGTTGCGAAGCCACTCACGGTCACTCTCGCGGGTCACCCTCGTGACCTCCACACCGCCGGCGGTGTCTTCAGCCCGGGTGGGCTCGACGTGGGCACGCACGTGCTCTTGAGCCACGTTGCCGACCCTCCACCGAGTGGGGATCTGCTCGACATCGGATGCGGTTGGGGGCCCATCACACTGACCCTCGCGATCGAGTCGCCGCATGCCACCGTCTGGGCCGTTGACGTGAACGAGCGTGCCCTCGACCTCACGCGCCGCAACGCGGAAGCGCTCGGCCTCGACAACGTGCGGGCAGTCACGCCCGACGCCGTGCCCGACGATGTGCGCTTCATGGCGATCTGGTCGAACCCTCCCATCAGAGTGGGCAAAAACGAACTGCACGGGATGCTCGACCGCTGGCTCCCTCGCCTACGCGAGGGCGCCGACGCATGGCTCGTGGTGTCGCGCAATCTCGGGAGCGACTCGTTGCAGCGGTGGATGGCGGACCGCTTTGCCGGCCACCTGACGGTCACGAGGGCGGCGACACACAAGGGTTTTCGCGTGCTTCGCGTGCGCAATCGCTCAGGGCTCACCGGACCGATCGCGACCCAGGGCACACCCTCCGACGGAGACGTGCGGCGTTAGACGGTGATCTCGCCGTCGAAGACGAGCTCGGCCGGGCCGGAGAGCGCAACATGTTCGCCGTCTTCCGCGGCGAACATTCGAACGCCAAGAACGCCGCCCGGTACCGTCACACGCCACTCGCTCGGCGCCGACTCTCCCGCCCAATAGCGCACGGCGAGAGCTGCTGCGACGGCGCCCGTTCCGCACGAGAGCGTTTCGCCGCTTCCGCGCTCGTGCACACGCATGCGGATACGGCCGGTGCCATCAACGACCAACGGGTCGGCTGGTACGACGAATTCGACATTGGCGCCTGCGGGTGCGACGGGGTCAAGCGTGGGCGCCACGGTGAGATTGAGCGCATCAAGTTCTTCGTCGCTCGCGAGGGCCACGACAACATGCGGGTTGCCGACGTTGATGCCGAGACCGGGTCGCGCGACCGGCAGAGCCTGCGCGCGCACGAGCGGTTCACCGCCGTCGAGTCGCCATCTGCCCAGATCAGCAGCGAATCCGTCGGCAAGCCGGTGCACATCGATGATGCCCGCTCGCGTGGCGATCGCCATCGAATGTCCGGCGGGCAGGTCAACGAGATTCTCTTCGATCAGGTAGCGCGCGAACACGCGGATGCCGTTGCCGCACATTTCTGACACGCTGCCGTCGGCGTTCGTGTAGTCCATGAACCACTCAGCCTCAGGAACCTCGGCGATGAGCGCCTGGCCCTCGGGGATGCTCGCCGAGCGCACCGCTCGAATCACGCCATCGGCCCCGACGCCGAAACGACGGTCAGCCAGCGCTGCCCGCTGGGCACTCGAGAGGTCGAGCGCACCCTCGGGGTCACTGAACACCACGAAATCGTTGCCGGTTCCGTGTCCCTTCGTGAATCGCAGAGTCGTCACTCGCTCATGCTAACGGGGGCCGGATGCTCGAGCAGGTGATCGATTTGGGCGACGAGATCATCGGCACGAGCGTCGAGCCATTCAACCGACGCGTCGCGCCGAAACCAGCTGACCTGCCGGCGCGCATAGCGGCGCGTCAGCGACTGCGTCTCGGCAATTGCCTGAGCCTGGTCGATCTCGCCACGCAATTGCGCGATGGCCTGCGCATAGCCGATGGCTCGGCTCGCCGTGACGCCGCGCTCAAGCCCGAGAGGAAGAAGCTCGCGCACCTCGTCGAGAAGACCGCTCGACCACATCGCGACCACGCGCTCGTCGAGCCGCTCGACCAGTGCGTCACGATCGAGCGCGAGCGCGAACTGCCGGTAGGGCTGCCAGGGCGTCGCTCGAGCCGCGAGTCCGGCGCTGAACGGCTCGCCGGTGATGTCACCCACTTCGAGAGCGCGCACAATGCGGCGACCGTTGTGCGGCCCGATCGCGGCGGCCGCGGCCGGGTCGCGGCGTTCGAGTTCGGCGTGCAGTGCAGCGGGCCCGAGCCGCTCCAACTCGCCTTCCCAATGCGCGCGACGGTCGGGATCAGTGCCCGGAAACTGAAAGTCAGTGAGCACCGAGGCGAGGTAGAGGCCTGAGCCGCCCACGAGCAGAGGCACCGCGCCGCGACCCTGGATGCTCGTGATCGCTGCGCGAGCATCCGTCTGAAAACGGGCCACGCTCGCTTCGTCGACGACGTCGAGCACATCGATGAGGTGGTGCGGGATGCCACGGCGATCGGCAATCGCGAGCTTGGCTGTTCCGATGTCCATGCCCCGGTACAGCTGCATGGCATCAGCGTTCACGACCTCGACCGCGAGGCCTCGGTCGCTCCAGAACTCTGCCAGATCAAGCGAGAGGGACGATTTTCCGGTGCCCGTCGCGCCGACGATCGCAATGATCACGTGCGTCGGCCGTGGGTCATGAACGGGAGGCGTCGTGACCGGTGCCGATGCGCAGTGTCGGAAGGCCAAGCGACACGGCACGCGGGGCACCCGTCGTCGCCGCGGGAGCCGGCACGCCACAACTCTCGGCCTCGGCACGGTCCCACGCATCGCCCGCGCGCGTGCGGCGAATGCGCAGGGGCTCATCGTGGTCGGCGATGAGGTGGAAGGTCGCTGCCTGCGTGATCGTCGTAGTCACCACGTCGCCGGGGCGAGGCGTCTCGCTCGTGGCAGGCACAGACAAGTGAACCAACCGTCCGTCTTCGGCGCGACCCGAGATGCGCGCCGTCTCGGCGTTCTTCTTGCCCTCGGTCGACGACATGAGCACGCGAACCTCACGGCCCACCTGCGCTTGGTTCTCGGCACCGCTGATGGCGTCTTGCAGCGCCGTGAGGCGCTCGTAACGCTCTTGCACCACGGCTTTCGGCACTTGGTCTGGCATCGTGGCCGCCGGCGTTCCCGGACGGATTGAGTACTGGAAGGTAAAGGCGCTCGCGAACCGCGACTGCTCGACGACCCTCAGAGTGTCGGCGAAGTCGTCGTCAGTCTCGCCCGGGAATCCCACAATAATGTCGGTCGTGATCGCGGCGTGGGGAATGCGGTCACGCACGCGATCGAGAATGCCCAGGAATCTGTCGCTGCGATACGAGCGTCGCATGGCCTTGAGAATGCGGTCAGAACCTGACTGCAGCGGCATGTGAAGCTGCGGCATGACGACAGGGGTCTCGGCCATGGCGTCGATCACGTCGTCAGTAAATGCCGCCGGGTGGGGGCTCGTGAATCGAAGGCGCTCGAGACCAACGATGCGGCCTGCCGCGCGCAGCAGTTTTCCGAAGGCGAGCCGGTCGCCGAACTCGACGCCGTATGAGTTGACGTTCTGGCCGAGCAGCGTCACTTCGATGGCCCCGTCGTCCACGAGTGCCTGAATTTCAGACAGGATGTCGCCCGGTCGCCGGTCTTTCTCCTTGCCGCGCAGTGCGGGCACGATGCAGAACGTGCAGGTGTTGTTGCACCCCACCGAGATGCTCACCCAGCCGCTGTAGGTCGAGTCACGACGGGTCGGCAGGGTCGATGGGAACACCTCAAGCGACTCAAGAATCTCGAGTTGCGCCTCGCCGTTGTGTCGCGCTCGCTCCAACAACGCGGGCAATGAGCCTATATTGTGCGTTCCGAAGACGACGTCGACGTAGGGAGCGCGATCGAGGATGGTCGTGGTGTCTTTCTGAGCGAGGCACCCGCCCACGGCGATCTGCATGCCCTCGTGCTCACGCTTGATACTCGCAAGGTGACCCAGCGTGCCGTAAAGCTTATTGTCGGCGTTCTCGCGTACGGCACACGTGTTGATGACGACCACGTCAGCCTGACCCTCGGTTGCCTTGACGTACCCCGCGGCCTCGAGCGACCCGCTCAGTCGCTCAGAGTCATGCACGTTCATCTGACACCCGAACGTGCGCACCTCGTAGGTGCGCGGTCGTTCGCCGGACGCGGCCGACACGGGAGCGGCAAGAAGAGTACTCATGGCCCTGCCAGTCTACGGCGGAGGGGTGTGCGACGAGACGAAGGGATGCGCAGCGAGCGTGCTAGCGAAACTCGACCCGTTGCGCCGAACCGCTGAGCTCGTCGCCACGGGCATCGAGTGCCTGACGAGCAGCCTCGCGGGCCGAACTGCCCGAGTGGCCCTTACGCGCGAGGTAGTCGACCAGGCGGCGCTCGGCCGTCGTTCGATCGAGCCCTCCAAGACGACGAGCGCGGTCGCGAGCGAGCTCAACGACCAGCTCGTCGTCCGCACCGTCATCGTCGGTTCCCGCCAATGCTTCGTCAATCGCGGCGCGATCAAGCTTGCGCCGCATGAGTTCAGACCGCAGCGCCGATGGGCCTAGCTTCTTTCGCGTTCGAAGACGGTCAGCGAGATCGGCCGCGAGGGCGCGATCGTCAATCAGTCCAACCGACTCGAGGCGGTCGAGCTCAGCCTCAGCAACGACGGGGTCGATCTCGCGACGGCGGAGCAGATCAGCCACTTCGGCGCGCGATTGCCCCCGGCGGGTGATTGCATGAAGGGTGACGTTCTCCGCGCGTCGCACCTCGCGCGTCTGGGCGGCGGAGGCTGAATCGTGTGTGCGCGCTCTGGCAGCTGCCTCGGCCTCGACGAGAGCGTGTTGGGCTGCGTCTCGCGCCGATTGAGGGGCTGCGTTCACAGCAGCCTCGGCCGCCTCCTTGGCAGCAGCCGCGGCCTCCTCCTTGGCAGCAGCCGCGGCCTCCTCCTCTGCAGCGGCAGCTCGCGCCGCCGCTTCGAGCACCCCGGGCAGGTAGGTCACGGGCGCCAAGCCCGCGATGTCGTCAGCGCGGTGACGACGGGCAACCGGCGCGCCCTCAGCGGGCGCTTCTCCGTGCGGTCCCTGCCCGGTGGTGCTCGAGCTTGTCATCAGGCGCCAGCTGCTGCCCGCAGCACGGGCTGCTCAGCGTCGTCAGCGAGAGGGCTCAGTTCGGGCATCACTGTGTCGCCAGCCGGAACAGCGGCGGTCGCAGCAGGAGCCGAGGCCGCGGCCTTCGTCGCCGCCGCCTTGCTTGCTGGCTTGTCGGCGACGGGCTTTTGCGGTGCCACGGCAACCGGTTCACCACCAGCGGGCTTCGCCCCGATTCCGAGCTTGGCAAGAATCTTGGTCTCGATCTCAGCCGCCATCGCCGGGTTGTCGATGAGGAAGTTGCGGGCGTTCTCTTTGCCCTGGCCCAACTGATCGCCCTCGTAGGTGTACCACGCGCCCGACTTGCGCACGATCTCGTGCTCGACACCGAAGTCGATGAGACTGCCCTCGCGCGAGATGCCCACGCCGTAGAGAATGTCGAACTCGGCCTGCTTGAACGGCGGAGCCATCTTGTTCTTGACGACCTTGACACGCGTGCGGTTTCCGACGGCCTCGGTGCCGTCTTTGAGCGTCTCAATGCGGCGAATGTCGAGTCGTACCGACGCGTAGAACTTGAGCGCCTTGCCACCCGCGGTGGTCTCGGGGCTGCCGAAGAAGACACCGATCTTCTCGCGCAACTGGTTGATGAAGATCATCGACGTCTGCGTGGTGTTGAGGCCACCGGTGAGCTTGCGCAGGGCCTGCGACATCAGGCGGGCCTGAAGGCCAACGTGGCTGTCGCCCATTTCGCCTTCGATCTCGGCACGGGGAACGAGGGCAGCGACCGAGTCAATGACGACGAGGTCGATCGAGCCCGAGCGCACGAGCATGTCGGCAATCTCGAGCGCCTGCTCACCCGTGTCGGGCTGCGAAACGAGCAACTGGTCGATATCGACACCGAGCTTTTGCGCATAGTCAGGGTCGAGAGCGTGCTCGGCGTCGATGAACGCGGCGATGCCCCCGGCCTTTTGCACGTTGGCGATGGCGTGGAGGGTGAGCGTGGTCTTTCCCGATGATTCGGGGCCATAGATCTCGATGATGCGACCCCGCGGGAGGCCGCCAATGCCGAGCGCGACATCGAGCGCGATGGATCCCGTGGGAATTACGGCGACGGGCGCACGATCATCGGAACCAAGGCGCATGACGCTGCCTTTACCGAACTGACGGTCGATCTGGGCGAGAGCGGTTTCGAGGGCTTTCTCGCGGTCTGCTGCAGAGGGCATTGCGGTCTCCTATTTCATCTCGTGCGCGGTGTGCCTGTCTTCTGTCGCTCCTCGTCCGGCCGATGGAGCAAGGCCGAACGGATCACGACAAGGCGTGACGGCTATCGCCGACGAGACCGACGGTACGCCTCAGGCCCGACATTCGGGGTTCTGACGCGCAGCACGTGCTGTGACTCGTGTTCGAGTGCCGCTGGGGAGGAGTCTATGCGAGTGGCGAACAGATGTTCGAATGATCGACAGGCGGCGTGTCGCCGACCGATGGTCGGGAGACGGATGCGGAGCTAGACGCGCTTCGGTTCGGGGCGCCCCGCGCCATACCAGCGCTCGCGCGGAACATCCATCGCCGCGCACAGCGCAAGCCACACCTCGCGAGGCGCAAGCCCCGCAGCGAGCGCCTCGTCCGCCGTGCGCTCGCCAAGCGCCGTCAGCACGAGGTCGCGCACGAGGCTTCGCCCGTAGGCATCGCCGAACTCGTCGACGATGGCACGAAGGAACTCGCTTCGTGTCACCGCTCGAGAATCAGTCGTTGGCTAGCGCATAGCCAGGTCGGCGTCGAACTGCGCGACCAGGTCGTCGGGCAACGTGTCGGGCACAACGCTCAGGCCCTCAATGACGGCCAAACGGTCGCCGACCTCTCGCATGATGACCGAGATGGGGGTATCGAGGGCCTCAGCCACCGACGCGAGAATCTCGCTCGACGCCTCTTTTTGGCCGCGCTCAACCTCACTCAGGTAACCCAGCGCCACGCTGGCGCGGCTCGCTACCTGACGCAACGTGCGGCCCTTCTGCAAACGCACGTCACGGAGGACCTCACCGATTTCCTGTCGAACCAGAACCATGGGGACCTCCTTTTCACTCGCCTCACGGCCAGAATTTCGCCGGGCGGTAACACTACCGGAACCGGATTGCTCAACTGTAACCGTCACCACCTGAGGAGCGGTTGTCAGTCTGCTGTCTGTAACACGACTGTCACCCATGGCATTCCCGATAGTTCTGAATCATGACGAGGTCGTGAGCCGGTCGGCGAGCAGCGTGAGCACCGCATCAGCGGCGGCGGCTCGAATCGCGGCGCGGTCGCCCGAGAACCGGTGCTCGCTCACGACCGTGCCCGCAGCATCCGTCACCGCGACGAAGACGAGACCGACGGGGGCGCCCCCTTGCGGGTCGGGGCCGGCGACTCCGGTCGTCGCGAGTCCGATATCGGCGGGATGCCCGTCGATCGTCAGTGCCGACCGCACTCCCTCGGCCATGGCCGCGGCGACATCGGGGTGAACGGGCCCGTGCGTCGCGAGCAGCTCGGCCGAGACCGCGAGGAGGCTGTGCTTGAGCGCCGTGTCATAGGCCACGATGCCACCGCGGACGACGAGCGAGGCACCGGGAATGCGGATGAGTTCGGCGACGACCGCTCCCCCGGTGAGCGACTCGGCGACCGCGAGCGTGAGCCCCGCATCCGTCAGATCAGAGATCAGCTGCGCGGTTCGGTCGGCATTCGAGGGTGACGTCACACGCGGAGGCCACGGTTCTGGCGCCACGCCTGCACGAGGTAGTCGATGCCCGTCACGACGGTCAACACCAGTGCAGCCGACATGAGCACGATGTTGATGTCGTGAACCCAGTCACCAAAGAGGTTCCACAGCGGCAAGAGGGCGAGCGAAATCGCAACGGCTTGCACGACTGTCTTGATTTTGCCCCCGCGCGAGGCCGGGATGACCCGGTCGCGCAGCATAAGGAAGCGGAACAGCGTGATGCCCCACTCGCGCACCAAGATCACCACGACGACCCAGACCGGCAGTTCCGCCAGCACCGCAAGCATGACGAGCGCGGCTCCTGTGAGCAGCTTGTCGGCGATGGGGTCAAGCAGAATGCCGAGGTCGGTCACGAGGTTACGGCGACGCGCGAGCATGCCATCGACGCCATCCGTTGCGATCGCGACGATAAAGAGCAGGGCAGCAGCAACCCGCAGCGGACCATCGGCGCCGCCATCGAGCACGAGCAACACCACGAAGACGGGGGCGAGCAGGATGCGCACCACCGTGATGATGTTCGCCAGGTTTCCGCTGCTCGCGGGGGTGTCGCCCGCCCGCACGACGCGCCCTCGCAACGAGTACGACCGGGCGTGGGCCTCAGACTCGGTCACACGATCCTCCTGGTGGGCGAACACGAATCGAGGCGGCGGCGCCTCACTCGCGGTCGGTCAGCTTCCAGGCGTCCTCATCAGAGTCGCCGTCGACCTCAGGATACCCCTCGGTCATCCGCGCTACGGGGTCGTCGGCGGCCTGGCGCGACGGGGATGGAGCATCCTCCCCGCGCAGTCGAGCGAGCACGTCAGGAAGTTGGTCGGGGCTCACGAGCACATCGCGTGCCTTCGAGCCTTCGGAGGGGCCGACGATCTCACGCGACTCGAGCAGATCCATGAGGCGGCCGGCCTTCGCGAAGCCCACGCGCAGCTTGCGCTGCAGCATCGACGTCGAGCCGAACTGCGTGCTGACGACGAGCTCTGCCGCCGCGAGCAGCACCTCGAGGTCGTCACCGATGTCGGCGTCGATTTCGCGCTTCGTCGCCTCGGCGGCCACGTCGTTGCGGTACTCGGGCAACGCCTGCTTCTTGACGTGATCAACGACGGCGGCGATCTCCGCTTCGGTAACCCACGCACCTTGAACGCGAATCGCCTTCGACGCCCCCATGGGCAAGAAGAGCGCGTCGCCCTGGCCGATGAGCTTGTCAGCACCGGGCTGGTCAAGAATGACGCGGCTGTCGGTCATGCTCGAGACGGCGAACGCGAGACGGCTCGGCACGTTGGCCTTGATGAGGCCCGTCACGACGTCGACACTCGGGCGCTGGGTGGCAAGCACAAGGTGGATGCCCGATGCGCGCGCGAGCTGGGTGATGCGCACAATCGAATCTTCGACATCGCGCGGCGCGACCATCATGAGGTCGGCGAGCTCATCGACGACGACGAGCAGATAGGGGTACGGCTGCAGCTGGCGCTTGCTCCCCTCCGGAAGCACGATCTCGCCCGCAAGCACGGCCCGGTTGAAGTCATCGATGTGCCGGAACCCGAACGACGCGAGGTCGTCGTAGCGCATGTCCATCTCTTTCACGACCCACTGCAGCGCTTCGGCCGCCTTCTTGGGGTTCGTGATGATGGGCGTGATGAGGTGGGGCACACCCTGGTAGGCAGCGAGTTCAACGCGCTTGGGGTCGACGAGCACCATGCGCACTTCGGCCGGCTTGGCCCGCATCAGCACGCTCGTGATCATCGAGTTGACGAAACTCGACTTGCCCGAGCCCGTCGAGCCGGCAACGAGCAAGTGGGGCATCTTGGCGAGGTTCGCCACGAGATAGCCGCCCTCGACGTCTTTGCCGACCCCGATCGTCATCGGGTGCAGGGCCTTCGACGCCGCGCTCGAGCGCAGCACGTCGCCGAGGCTCACGATCTCGCGGTCGACATTCGGAATCTCGACGCCAATCGCGCTCTTGCCTGGAATGGGCGACAGGATGTTCACCTCGTTGCTCGCCACGGCATACGAGATGTTCTTGGTGAGCGCCGTAAACCGCTCAACCTTGACGCCGGGGCCGAGCTCGATCTCATAGCGCGTGACACTCGGACCGCGACTAAAGCCCGTCACGCGCGCGTCGACCTGAAACTGTTCGAGCACCTCAGTGATGGCCGCAACGACCGAGTCGTTGGCGGCCGACTTTGACTTGGGCGGGTCTCCCGGGGCGAGCAGAGATGCTGCGGGCAAGCGATACGGCTTCGTACCGCCAGAACGCCCGGCGGGCGGCGTGGTGAACTCGCCGGCCGCTCCCTTCTCGCTCGCCGTAGTGGCGAAACCCGGCAAGACGGCGGGCGCGAGCGGTTCGCGGCCGGAGGGCGCGGCATCCACCTCACCGGTAAAGCGACGCACGGCCTGCTCGGCCGCCGAGAGCACGTCATCGAGGTTCTCGGTCACTGCGGCGCGGTCGGCAGGGTCGATGACATCGGTGACCCCGGCGCGTTCGACCGGGCTGTCAAACGCCTCGGCCTCGCGCGTCGACTTTCCCTTACGCCACCACGGCATCGACGTTGAGTCGTTCATGTCGAGGCCGAGATCGGTGAGCGACCCGAACTCGACCTCCTCCGGCTCGGCCTTCTGCTTCGGCTCGCGCGGGGCGAGTTCGGCACCGAAGAGGTAGCTGTAGAGCTCGCGCAAGCGGTCGCCGATGCGGTTCGGCGGCGTCTTGGTCATGATGAGCACCGAGAGTGCAGCAAGTAGCACGAGAGCGGGAACCGCGATGTAGACGGTCGCGAAGAGCAACACCCCGCCGAGAACCCAGCCGACGATACCGCCCGCTTGCGCGAGGGCCAGCGGAGGCAGGGCGGGCTGCGGAGCGCCGAGAGCGATGTGGCACAGGGCACTCACGCTCGCGATCAAAAGGCCAAGCCCAATGCCAATGCGCGTGTTGTCGTGCACGCTCGCGGGGTGTCGGAAGAGCCAGCCCGCGAACACGAGCATGATGACGGGCATCGCGAACGAAACGCGGCCCACGAGACCGCCAAACGTCCAGGCGTTGAGGGCGACGGCCACCGGGTCGGTCGCGAAGAACCACTCCACGATCGCGCCGACGATTGCGAGAACGACGATGAAGAAGGGCACGCCATCGCGTCGTTCGTCTTTCGCGAGCGTCTCGCGGCCGAGAACACGGAACATGCCGCCCGTCACGTGGGCCATGCCCATCCACGCGCGCGCCAGGATGCCCTGCTCCGGTTCGACCGAACTCGGAAGCTTCTTCGTGGCTTGCGTGCGCGAGTTACCCCCGCGAGCGCTCCCCGAGCGCGACGAAGCGGCGCGAGGGCGCGACGACGACCGTGTGCTCGATGCCATGCGCCCACGGTACCCGCGCACGTGCGACACGAGCGCGGGCGACACGCTCTCGGGCGAGTGAACTGCGGGCCGGTCTAGCCGAAGTTGCAGCCACCCGCGATGTTGCCGCTTCCGGCCACCGAGAACACGCCGATCGACGTCTCGACCGCGTGAATGTACAGCACCTGGCCATCGGGAATACTGACGGATGCCCAATACGCGTCTTGCTCCGGCGTCGCGCGCGACGCCACTTCGATCTGCAAGATGCCATTGGTGCCGGTTTCGACATAGATGTCGGTGAGGCCACTGGACACGAGCGCAGCGCTGGGGTGACCCGCGAGAACATCAGCGCGATCATCCCCAATGCGCACGCCTCCGTCGGTAGGAATGTCGTTGGTGTACAGGTCAATGCGCACAAGGGCGTTGCCCGCCGAATCGTCGACGTTCACGCCGAACGGCTGCCCACTGCTGTCCGGCGCGGGCGGCAGCTCATAGACGGGGTCGACGAGCCACGCCCCGGCCAGCGGATCGCCCGCAACAATGCCCATGCCATACCCCGTCACCGCATCGGTGCACGCGATGGGGTCGAACTGCACGATGCGCAGAGCCGGATCGGTCTCGGGAGTGACACCCAACAACAGCGGGCCCAGGCCTTCTGAGCTCAACACGAGCTCGCTGAGTGCCGGACGGCTGGGCGCCTCGGGCTCAGCCGACGCCGAGGCTTCTGGCACGATCGACGGAGACGCACTGGGCGATGCTGCCGGGGTCGGGGTGCACCCCGCCAACACGGTGAGCGAGAGCACGCTAGCTGTAGTTCCTAGGGACGTTGTTCATGCCGCCGCAAGGACGGTCATAGGCGCCCTGTGGCCCAGAGAGCCATGCGGTCGCTGGGTGTTGTAATAGCGCACCCATTCTGGCAGCACTGTTTTGCGATGCTCACTGTCACGGTATGTCGCCGCGTAGGCCCATTCCCGCAGCAGGGTCTGGATGAACCGTTCGGCCT
>NZ_JANRKZ010000151.1:0-1816 GCF_033763155.1 Microcella sp. | reverse complement strand
AGCGACGGCAAGACCCAGCCGCGTCGCATCGAGCTCGCGCTCAAGCCCGGCGACAAGGTGCTCGTGCAGGTCACGAAAGACCCCATCGGACACAAGGGCGCTCGCCTCACGAGCCAAGTGAGCCTGCCCGGTCGCTACCTCGTCTACGTGCCGAACGGTTCGATGAGCGGCATCAGCCGCAAGCTTCCCGACACCGAGCGTGCTCGCCTCAAGAAGATCCTGAAAGAGGTCTTGCCCGAAAACGTCGGCGTCATCGTGCGCACGGCCGCCGAGGGTGCGACAGAAGAGCAGCTCACGCTCGACGTGCAGCGCCTCACGAGCCAATGGGTCGATATCAGCCAGCAGCTCGAAAAGACCCCGGCTCCCGCTCTGCTGCACAGCGAGCCCGATCTGCTCATCAAGATCATTCGCGACGTCTTCAACGAAGACTTCCGCTCACTCGTGATTAGCGGCGCGGATGCCCAGCAGACCATCGAGGCCTACTTGCGCAGCGTCGCTCCCGATCTTCTCGATCGCGTGCAAAAGCACGAGGGAAGCCACGACCCCTTCGACGAGTACCGCATCTCGGAGCAAATCGAGAAGGCGCTCGACCGCAAGGTGTGGTTGCCCTCGGGCGGTTCGCTCATCATCGACCGCACCGAAGCGATGACCGTGGTCGACGTCAACACCGGCAAGTTCGTCGGCTCGGGCGGCAACCTCGAAGAAACCGTGACGAAGAACAACCTCGAAGCGGCAGAAGAACTCGTGCGCCAGCTTCGCCTGCGCGACATCGGCGGCATCATCGTCGTTGACTTCATTGACATGGTGCTTGAGTCGAACCGCGATCTGGTCTTGCGCCGCTTGATGGAGTGCTTGAGCCGCGACCGCACGAAGCACCAGGTGGCAGAGGTCACGAGCCTCGGGCTCGTGCAGATGACGCGCAAGCGTTTGGGTCTCGGTCTTCTAGAAACCTTTAGCGAAGCGTGCGAGGTATGCGCCGGTCGCGGGCTCATCGTGCATCACGAGCCCGTCGTGCGCCACCGTCAGGGTTCTGACACCGCCGCCAACGGGGGCGGCATCGGCAGCTCGAATGGCCGACGTCGGGGCGGGTCGGGCAATGGTTCGGGTTCGGGCGGAGCCAACAACGGTTCGGGCCGCGGTTCTACACCCAAGTCAGGGGCCGCAACGGCTGCGCATGCCATCACCGACGACGTGAGTCGCGCGGTCGCCGCGATCGCCGCGAAGACGGTGCACCACGATGCTCCCGTGACCGGGGCCATTGAGGTGCCGGGTCCCGTAGCGGCCGAGCCCGAGTCGACGACGCCCGCCGTGGATTTGCTCGACATTCCGGTCGTCAAGAAGCACGGTCGCAGCCGCGCCCCGATCGACCCAACGACCGCTGACCAGTTGCTCGGCTCGGTGCTCGAGGCACTTCCCGAGCCGCCGGCACCGGGTACGCGTAAGCGAGCGTCGCGGCGAGTGTCGAGTGGAACGATCACGACTCAGGCCACACCCGACGAGTCGTAGAGTCGGCGCCAAGGCGCTCTCTCTAGGATTCTCGGTGTGACGCACTCTGACCTGAGCTTTCGCGACGCCGAGCAATCGGGTTTTCGCGGGCACGGTGACGAGGGCCACGACCACGCTGGTCACGACCACGACGTGATTCCCGTGCGGCGCCGCGCGCGCGGTGTGCACATTGAACCGTCCCCGGTTTGATGCCGTTTCCTTTCGAGTCTGGAAGGACAATATTCATCATGCCCAAGAAGATCCCGGAGGAAACCCGGCAGCGCGCGACACGGCTCGTGCTTGATCACCTCGAGGAGTATCCGAACCTGAC
>NZ_JANRKZ010000150.1:0-4985 GCF_033763155.1 Microcella sp. | reverse complement strand
ACGTGACGGATGCGGTCACCCGGTGCGAGCGTCAGGTCGCCGTTGTCGCGCACGGTCGCCGTGACGCGGTTGGCCCACTCGGTCTTGGGCTTGCCCGCGGGCAGCGAAGCCGAGTAGCGGAAGCCGTCGCGCGCCGAGCCGAGGCTGCGCGTGCTCGAGCGCATCCCCATTCCTGGCGAATCGCGCCAATCGATGAGCTCGGTCGGAATCTCTTGCAGATAGCGGCTCGGGCTCGCCACGACCGTGTCGCCAAAGGTCGAGCGCGTCATCGCGAGGCTCAGGTGCAGCACCTTGCGGGCCCGCGTGATGCCCACGTAGAACAGTCGGCGCTCTTCGGCCGCACCCCCGGGCTCGCTCGCGCTCATTTGGTGCGGCAGCAGGTTTTCTTCGACACCCGTGATGAACACGGCGTCGTACTCGAGCCCCTTCGCCGTGTGCAGCGTCATGAGCGAGACGGTTCCGCTTGAGTCGTCGAGGTCGTCGGCCGCGGCAACGAGGGCGACCTCGGTGAGAAAGTCGATCAACCGACCCTCGGGGTTGTTCTTCTGAAAGTCGCGCGTCACGGCGACGAGCTCTTCGACGTTCTCTGCGCGGGCTTCGTCTTGGGGGTCGCGGCTCGCACGCAGCGCGCTGAGGTATCCGGTGGCCTCGATGATGCCCGTGAGCAGATCCGGCACCAAGGCCGTGTCGATTGAGTCGGATGCCCGGTCGAGAATCGCCGCGAGGTCAAGAATCGCCGTGGTCACTTTGGGGCCGAGGCCGAGAGCCGCGGCATCCCGCAGCGCATCGAGCATCGTGCCGCCGAGCTCGTCAGCGTGGTTAGCGAGCGCCGTTTCGGTCGCCGGCCCGATGCCGCGCTTGGGGGTGTTGAGGATGCGCCGCATCGCGAGACCATCGGCCGGATTCGCGACCGCGATGAGGTAGGCCATGAGGTCTTTGATCTCGGCGCGCTCGTAGAACTTGGTGCCGCCGAGCACGCGGTAGGGAAGGCCCGCGCGAATGAAGATCTCTTCGAGAGCACGTGTCTGGGCGTTGGTTCGGTAGAACACCGCGATCTGGCTGTAGGGCGTGCCGCCCTCGTGCAGCTTGGCGATCTCATCGGCAACGAATTGCGCCTCGTCGTGCTGCGTGTAGCCAGTGAAGCCCACGATCTTGTCACCCGCACCAACGGCCGTGAAGAGGTTCTTCGCGATGCGGTCGAAGTTGTTGGCAATGACGGCGTTGGCCGCGTCGAGAATCGTCTGGGTCGAGCGGTAGTTCTGTTCGAGCAGCACGACCTCGGCACCCGTGAAGTCGCGCTCAAACTCGACGATGTTGCGAATGTCGGCGCCGCGGAAGGCGTAGATCGACTGGTCAGAGTCGCCGACGACCGTGAGGCTGGCTGCCGGAATGCCCCCGTTGGCGTCGAGCTCAACGCGCGTGTCCTCGGGCACGTGCACGGGCTCGACGGGCCGTGTCAGCTCGCGAATGAGCGCGTATTGCGCGTGGTTGGTGTCTTGGTACTCGTCGATGAGGATGTGCCGAAAGCGCCGCTGGTAGAGCGCCGCCACCTTCGGGAAGGCCCGGAAAAGGTAGACCGTCTGCGCGATGAGGTCGTCGAAGTCGAACGCGTTCGCCCGCCGCAACTCGGCGGTGTAGCGGCGGAACAGCTCGAGAAACATGACCTCGGTCGGGTCGTTGGGGTTGAGCTGCCGGCTGTAGCCCTCGGCATCCACAAGCTCGTTCTTGAGCCGCGAGATCTTGCCCGCCACGGCGCTCACCGTGAAGCCCATGGTGTCGGCTTGCATGTCTTTCACGAGCCGCTTGATGAGGGCGCGTGAGTCAGCCGAGTCATAGATCGTGAAGGCCGTGCCAAAGCCGAACTGCTCGGCCTCGCGGCGAAGAATGCGCACGCACGCCGAGTGGAACGTCGAGATCCACATGCCCTGAGCAGCCTCGCGGCCCACGAGCAGCTCGACGCGCTCGCGCATTTCGGCTGCGGCCTTGTTGGTGAACGTGATGGCGAGAATCTGGCTCGGCCAGAGCTCGCGATCTCTGATGAGGCGCGCGACGCGCCGCGTCAACACCGCGGTCTTGCCCGATCCCGCGCCCGCGACGATGAGCAGGGCCTTCGAGCGGCTCAGCACGGCCGTGCGCTGCTGCGGGTTGAGCCCGTCGAGCAGCGGATCAGAGTCGGCGAGGGATGCGGAGGCAGGGGTGCTCATGACCGCCCCAGTCTAGGTTGCGCCGCCGACGCGACGATGGGCGAGCATCCGTTGCCCGCTAGAGCGCGGAGCGCACTTCGAGGGCCAGGTCGGGCTGGTCGGCGAAGACGCCGTCGAGTCCTGTGCGCATGATCGCGGTGAAGTAGCGCCACCAGTCGCCGTGCGCGCTCGCGGAGGTTCCGATGCGGCACGGCGCGGGCAAGAAGCGGTTCTCGGGGCGCAGAGTCCAGGTGAAGACCGAGAGACCCGCGGCGTGGGCACGAGCAACGAGGTCCGATGCGGCGAGACCCGAGTCGATGGGCGCCCAGGCCGAGCCGGGTTGCCCCGCCCCGCGAGGAGTCGGCTTGATGAGCATCGCGGTGTCGACACTGATGCCGTGGATGCCGGCGGTGCGCAAGCGGGCGAGCCCCGCATCCGTCAGATGGCCGGCGTACGAGAGCGCTGCGGCACCATGCCGCGCGACGAGGTCAGCCGGGCTGCCCTTCTTCTCGAGCAAATAGACGTAGTCGGCGGCGAGACCGCGGTCGCGCAACTGCCCGAGCACGGTTTGCTCGAAGGCCTCAACGATGAGTCGCCCCGGCTGAGCGGCCGACCACGGCGAGAGTTCGGCCGCAATGAGTTCGTCGAGGGGCAAGCCAATCGACGCGAAGTATGCGGCGTGTTTGATCTCGGCGACGAGCCGCACGGGTGCGCCGGTGCCGGGCGCGGGAGGCGCCTCATCGAGCAGCTGCAGCAAGTCACGCAAGCGCAGCAGTGGATAGCGATCGTCGAATCGCACCGAGGCGGGGCGAATCTGCGGCAGGCGCTCGCGTGCGCGCAACGTGCTGAGCTCGGCCCACGTGAAGTCTTCGGTGAACCAGCCCGTGAGGCGCTGCCCGTCGATCTCGCGCGTCGTGCGCCGCGACGCGAACTCGGGGCGGTCGGCCACGTCGGTCGTTCCGCTGATCTCGTTCTCGTGACGCAGCACGAGCTCGCCGTCGCGCGTCGCGACGATGTCGGGCTCAATGGCTTCGGCCCCCAGCGTGATCGCGAGTCGATAGGCCGCGAGCGTGTGCTCGGGGCGATACCCGCTCGCACCGCGATGCGCCACGACGAGCGGCCGCGGCGACGGATGCTCGCTCGCGCGTTCGGGCGTGTACTCGGTCACTCCACCACGCTACGGGATACCGTCGAGGGCATGAGCGACGCGACCCCCGAGCCCGAGCCGGCCCCGCCGACCTGGCCCGCGCAGCCGCAGCCGGCAGCGCCCGCGTGGGCGGCTGCTCCCCCTCCTGCTCCCGACTTCGCGCCCGCGGTCGCCGTGGTGGCGCCTGCCGAACCGGTGCTCGAGCCAGCGCCCGAGACTGCGCCCTCGTCGACCGAGCACCCTCGGCTGAACACGCTCGCCGTCGCCGCGCTCATTCTCGCCGTGTTGCTGAGCCCACTCGCGGCTCTCTTCGGTCACATCGCGGCCGCCCAGGTGGCCCGATCTCGCGGACGTGAACGCGGCGCCGTCATCGCGTGGATCGCGGTGGGGCTCGGCTACCTCTGGCTCGTTGCTGGTGCCGTGCTCGGCTACGTGGTGTGGCAACTGCTCGGGCTCTAGCCGAGGTGCCGTCGCACACAGCCACGCCTTAGGTTCTCAGGGGCGCTTTCGAGGCGACATTCTCTAGACTTTCGGCCATGGCCACTTCCAACCCCGCTTTCTCGAACTCCCCCGCGTTCTCGCAGAGCGCCACCAAGGCAATCCAGTGGACGCAAGAGCCGTCAGCACAGCAGCTGGACGAGCTCTACGCCCGCTCGTCGGCGACGCCCGACCAGATGGACCGCATGACGTACGAGAACGTCATCATGAAGACGCTTGGCGCGTTCGTCGTGCTGCTCGCGTTCGCGGCCGTCGGCTGGTTCGTTCCCGGCCTGTGGATCGTTGGCGGCATCGTCGGCTTCGTGCTCGCCCTCGTCAACATCTTCAAGAAAGAGCCCTCGCCGGCCTTGATCCTCGCCTACGCGGCTGCTCAGGGTCTCTTCGTCGGCGGTATCTCGGCGTTCTATCAGTCACTGTGGGATGGCATTGTTGTCCAGGCCGTCTTCGGCACCCTCGCCGTTGTCGGCGTGACTCTTGCTCTCTTCGCGAGCGGCAAGATTCGCGCGTCAAAGCGCGCGACGAAGATTTTCCTCATCGCGATGATCGGCTACGCGGTGTTCTCGCTCGTGAACATGGGCCTCATGATCTTCGGCGTGACGGACAGCATGTTTGGCCTGCGCGACACGATCTTCCTGGGCATGCCGCTCGGCTTCTGGCTCGGCATTCTGGTGATCCTCATGGCCGCTTACTCGCTCGTGCTCGACTTCGACTCGGTGCAGACCGGCGTGCAGCGCGGCGCCCCCGCGAAGTACGGCTGGACGGCCGCCTTCGGCATCATGGTCACGGTCATCTGGCTCTACCTCGAGATCCTGCGCCTGCTCGCAATTCTTCGAGGCAACAACTAACGCTGCACGCTGGCGCTTCGGCGCCGTGCGCACGCGGACGGGCCGCCCTTCGGGGCGGCCCTTTCTGCGTTCCGGCGGCATTCCGGCTCGGCACGGGCGGTGGCTCGGCCGGCAGCACGGGCACGGGCGGTGGCTCGGCCGGCAGCGCCGGCGAGGGCGCTGGCGAGGGCGTGCAGACGACTCCGGCCACCCGGCGACCAAGCGGCACGCAAGATTTTCTTGTGTGAAGCCGTATTTGACGTCAGACGGGTTTCACACAAGAAATGCCGACAGGGCTGTGTGCCGGTCGCGGCATGTGCCGTGGGAGGCACA
>NZ_JANRKZ010000149.1:0-12534 GCF_033763155.1 Microcella sp. | reverse complement strand
TACACCTCGAACGAGGCCCGATCAGCGACCTACGCTGACTGGCTCGAGGAATACAATCGCCGACGACCCCACAGCGCCCTCGACGGTCACACGCCCGCTTGCCGCGTTCACAACCTCACGGGTCGTTACACCTAGCGGCCCGACGGGCGTCAGCGCCGAGGCGCTGCGAGTTGGTCGTCGAGCACTCGCTCAATGCTCCGTCGAAAAGCGACCGATGCCCCGACAGGATCACCCACGTAGCCCCACGAGAGTGCGCCCACGTACGCGACCATGATCTGGTCTGCGGCCTCCCCGGGCAATGGATGCCCCAAAGCGCTCAGCAACTCCGTGACGCGCGCCGCTATTGCGTCATGGTGCTCGGCAATCATGATGCGCACGGGGTCGCGCGGGTCAGGAAACTCCGCGGCAGCGTTGACGAACAGTGAACCTCGAAAGTCATCGAGCCGAAGATCGGCGTTGACGGCGTCAACGAGCGCCAAGAGCCGCTCGTGCGGAGCCTCGTGGGCCGCCATGCGAGCGTCGAGAGTGGCGAGTCGCGCCGCCGACGCCGCAGCCACGTAGTGCTGAATGAGTCGATCTTTCGAGCCGAAGTGCTTGTAAAAAGTCGCCTTCGTGACCGATGACTGTTGGATCAACCGATCGACCCCGACCGCTCTGATGCCTTCTTGCGAAAACAGCGTAGTTGCGGCGTCGAGAATGCGTTGCTTCGCCGGGGCGATGGGGCGACCTGAGTCGACTGGGGCTGCACTCAACACTTTCTGCTCCAGCTCGCCGCGGGATCGTGCCCCTCCTCGGGTGAGGCGGCACTGCCGGTGGCCACACACTATCAGGGGACAGACAGTCTTGTCTGTCGGTATTCACGCACCGCATTCCAGCGCGGTCAGACACATGGCTTAGGCTCGACCGGGTTAGAGCCAGGGGGATTTCGTGTCACGGTACGTCTATCTCGTTCGTCACGGCGAGCAGCAAGCTGCAGAGCATGGGCTTCCCGATGGCCCTTTGAGTGGCCGAGGCCAACGGCAGGCTCAAGCCATTGCCGAACGATTGAGTGGTGTGCCCTTTGCGAGCGTGCACACGTCTCCCTTGCAGCGCGCTGTCGAGACGGCGCGGCTCATGACGGAACGCATGCCCGCGGTCGAGCCGCAGCTCTCCGCCCTGCTCATGGACTGTATTCCCGCCGGCCCATCGCCCGACATGCCCCACGCCTTTGAACCGTTCTTTGGGGGAATCACTCCCGAAGAGATCGCCGCGGGTGAAGCGCAAATGGCCGACGCCACGGCGGAGTGGCTGTCGCCCTCGCGTGACGATCGGCACGACCTGCTCATTACGCACAACTTCGTCATCGCATGGTTCGTGCGCGAAGTATTTGGTGCGCCCGCGTGGCGCTGGATGGGCGTTAACCAGGCCAATTGCGGCCTCACGATCATTCGCGTGCGCACGGCCAAGCCGCCCGTACTCGTCACGCACAACGACTTGGGGCACTTGCCCGCAGAACTGCGCACGGGGCTCCCCGTCGATCAACCCTTCTAGCGCGCGGCTTCACGCGCGAGGCGCTCGAGGCGCCGACGCGTGTACGAGAGGCTTGATGATTCGGCGCCGAGAATGGCCCGCATCCAGGCCAAAGCGATGCCGGTGAGGGTGATGGCCGGCCACCACGGGCGACGCAGGCCGAGCAGCTCGCGATACGGCGCGGGCAGCGACGCAACGGCGCCCGCGAAGAGAAGACGGTAGGCCGGGCCGACACCGCGGCCCAGCGGCGGGTTCTTGAGCCACCGCACCGCCTCGTCGACGCGGTCATCGCGCCGCAACACGGGCAGGTAAGCAGCGATAGCGGCATCGAGCTCGGCGCGGGATCGCGGCGGGCTCGCCATGCCCATGAGCTCGCCAGCCCTGGCCCACTCGCGTACGTACTGGTCAGAGCCGCCCGACACCGGGCTTCCCCACGTCTCGTGGCTGCCGATAAAGGCGTCGGCGAACACACAGTGCACCCAGCCGATCAGGTCGGCGTCATCGGCCGAGTACAGCGCGACCGATCCATCGGCAGCGCGATACTCGCCCCGCACCCGCTCGTGCAACCGTGATACCCATGTGCAGGCTGCTGTCGCTTGCTCACGATCGGCAAAGGTCGTGGTCAAGACCCAGCGCACGGTACCGGCTAGTCGACCGAGCGGGTCGTCGCGATATCGCGAGTGATCGTGAACTCCCGCCATCGCACCCGGATGCAGGGTCTGCATCAACAGGGCACGGATGCCCGCGACGACGGTCGGGATTCCGCTGTGGACCTCCCATACCGCCGAGCCGGGCCCAAACCAACCCTCGTCGTCACCCGTTTTAAGAGCGCGCACCCACTCGGGGGTTCCGTTTGCATCGCCCGAAAACATCACGAGAATGCGCGCTCGGGCGCGGGTGACAATGGCCGGGCGTCGCATGCGACGACTGTCGCACACGGCACTGTGCCGATCTCGTGAGCGGGCTGAGAGTCATCACGGTCGATTCGCCAAAATACCCCCAGGGGTATACTGTATTGACATGACCTCTCCCCGGACCTTTGTCATTGTCGGTGGTGTCGCTGGCGGTATGTCGGCCGCCACACGCTTGCGTCGTCTTGACGAGCATGCGCACATCATCGTGCTTGAACGGGGGGCGCACGTGTCGTTCGCAAACTGTGGGCTGCCCTACCACGTTGGTGGAGTCATCGCCGACCGCAATGCACTCATCCTTCAGACGCCCGCGACACTGGGTGCGCGGTTCGCTCTCGATGTACGCGTGCGCACGGAGGCAATGGCGATCGATCCGGCGACACGCACGGTCACGATTCGTGACCTGACGTCGGGAGACGAGCAGCGGCTGCACTACGACGCGCTCGTCTTGAGCCCCGGGGCAGCGCCGTTGCGCATCCCCATTCCGGGTGTTGAGCGCGGATTCGTATTGCGCGACGTCACCGATATGGACGCCATCATTGCCGCGGCGACGGATGCCCGCCGCGTCGTCGTCGCGGGAGCCGGCTTCATCGGTCTTGAGTTGGCCGAGAACTTGCGACACCGAGGGCTAGAGGTGGCTGTGGTTGAGATGCTGCCCCAGGTGCTTCGCCCCTTCGACCTCGAAATGGCCCACCTGATTGCCGAGCGTCTGCGCGAGAACGGCGTCGAGTTGCACCTCGGCACCACGCTCAGTGGCATCGAACCCGACCACGTGATTCTCGACGGCGGCGCTTCGACTCTGCCGGCTGACCTGGTCGTGCTCTCGGTGGGAGTACGCCCCGAGAGTGGGATCGCGCGTGATGCCGGCCTCGCCCGTGACTCACGCGGGTACATCATCGTCGACGCCGAGCAACGCACGTCTGACCCGGCGATCTTTGCCGTCGGCGATGCGGTCGTTAAGCAGCGATTCGACGGTGACCCTTCGCCAGTCTGGCTCGCTGGGCTCGCGAATCGCCATGGTCGGCTTGCCGCCGACGTCATTGCCGGTCGCCCCCACGCGGCTGTTCCCGCCTTCGGTACCGCCGTCATCGGAGTTTTCGGCCTGACGGCCGCCGTGGTCGGTCGCTCGGAGCGTGAGTTGCGAAACGAGGGCCGGGCGATTCGCGTCATCCACACCCACCCGATGAACCATGCTGGCTATTACCCCGGCGCCGAGGCGCTCTCTCTGAAGCTCATTGTCGATGCCGAGACCGACGCGATCCTGGGTGCGCAAGCGGTCGGTGGCGGCGCTGAGAAACGCATTGACATCATTGCGACAGCAATGGCGGGCGCTATTCCGGCGCGAGCACTTGCTGATCTCGAGCTCGCCTATGCGCCACAGTTTGGTTCGGCCAAAGACCCGGTCAACATGCTGGGGTACGTTGACGACAACCTGCTCGACGGTGAAAAGAGCGTGCAGTGGCACGAACTCTCCGACCGCGTCGCTGAGGGATGGCGGCTCATCGATGTGCGCACCGAGACAGAGAACGCCGCCGGTGCGATCCCCGGCAGCGAGCTCCTCACCCTCGACGGTCTTCGTGACCACGTGGATTCGTTGCGAGGTGAACGCGTAATCGTCACGTGCAAGGTCGGCCAGCGTGGACACACGGCGGCGGCGCTGTTGCGGCAGTACGGTGTGACCGTGGCAAACCTCGATGGTGGCTACACAACCTGGCGGGCCGGAATGGCGGCAACCGACGGGGTGGCCAACAACCCACTCCCCGCTGTTGCCGCATAGTTCACGACATTCAGCAGAAAGTTCTCCGAATGGCAGCAGAAGTCAGCGTCGCGCAGCTCGCGATCGAACGCGAAAACGGGGCGACCGTTCTTGACGTGCGCGAAGTGCATGAGTACATCGAAGCGAGGGTTCCCGGCGTTCAGCTGGTGCCGCTCGCCACCGTTCCCGATGCGCTGGATGCTCTGCCGCGCGACACGACTCTCTACGTGATTTGCCGCTCTGGTGTGCGCAGTCAATACGCGGCGGACTACCTCAACGACAACGGCTTCGACGCCATCTCCGTGGCGGGCGGAACCATGGCGTGGATTCAGCAGGGCTTCGACTACGAGACAGGAGACGACCAATGACGACGATTCCCGTCAGCGAAGTCACGTCGATCACCAATCGCTTGCGCCGAGCCCACGGCCAACTCGGCGCCGTTCTTGCCATGATCGACGAGGGTCGCGATTGTCGTGACATTGTCACGCAGTTGAGCGCAGCATCCAGCGCCATCGATCGTGCCGGTTTCGCGATCATCGCGTCCGCGCTCAAGGAGTGCTTGCGCAACGGCGAGAACGGCGGCGACCCGGTTGAGGTCGCCGATCTGGAGAAGCTCTTTCTCAGCCTCGCCTGATTCGCAGGGCGACTAGAGGGTTCGCCCTAACCACGTCGTCGCGTTGGGGTTGTCGTTGTACGGCTCGATGGGCGCAAAACCCAGCGAACGGTACAGGGCACCGGCGGCATCAAGGCTTTCATTAGTGTCGAGCACGAGCTCGGCCGCGCCGAGTGCACGCGCGCGACGGGTGAGTTCGGTCATGAGCGCGCGCCCGTACCCAAGGCGGCGAGTGTGCGGCTGCACCCACAAGTGCTTCACCTCGAATCGAGCACCGAGAGTGCCATCAGCGATGCGGCGCACTCCGCCGCAGCCCACATCGGCCGGTTCGCCCGAGAGGTTCTCGCCCTCGACGAGAACGAAGACGCCGGCGGGAGGGGTGAACTCTGCGTCGATCGGTTCAGAACGCCGGTAGGCATCAGGCCCCGCGGGAAAACCGAGAGCTCGGGCAGTGAAGTATTGATCGAGCAATACGCGTGCCGATACGTCACTCGGAAGGGCGGTACGCCAGGTCACCATGGCCCCAGCATAGGTGTGCGGTCGCCGCCGTAGACTGGCGGCATGGTCACTCGAGTCGCCGTCGTCGGTGCGAGCGGACGACTCGGGTCGCTCGCATGCACGCTCATCGAGCAGCAGTCGGAGTTCGCCCTTGTCGCGCGTCTTGATTCGCGTTCTGACTTGGGCGAGATGCTCGGAGCCGATGTCGTCCTTGACGTCACCGCTCCCGGTGTCTCGCCGACGGTCGTCGACCACGCGGTGCGCGCTGGCCTGAAGGTTCTCGTCGGCACGAGCGGCTGGAGCGAAGACCGCCTGCGCACGCTGCGCACGCTGGTGCAGTCGCATCCGGAGGCGGGCGTCATCGTGATTCCCAACTTCTCGCTGGGCAGCGTGCTGGCGACGCACTTCGCCACGATTGCCGCGCGCTACTTCGAGTCGATCGAGATCGTCGAGACACATCACGCGGCGAAGGTCGATTCGCCCTCGGGCACGGCCTTGCGCACGGCCGAGCTCATCGGCCACGCCCGCGCCGAGTTGGGCCCCGTCGTGGCACCCCACACCGACCAGCGTGCGCGCGGTCAGCAAGTCGCGAGCGTGCCGATCCACTCGCTTCGACTGCAGGGCGCGGTTGCGCGGCAAGACGTGCACTTCGGCGGCACCGGAGAAGTGCTGACGCTCACGCACGAGACCCTCTCGGCGAGCTCGTACGAAGCGGGCATCATTCTGGGCTTGCGAGCGGCGCTCGACACCACCGGCCTCGTCGTCGGTCTCGATTCGCTCATCGGCCTGCACACTCCCTCCGTTTCGACGCCGACGGTCGACGACGAATGAGCACGACTCGGTGGGCCGCCTTCGGCATGGCGGCACTCCTGGGGCTCTATCTGATCGTCGTTCTCGGCTACGCCCTCCGGCTCATCTCTGACCCGCTGCCGATCGTGCAGGCCATGGGGTGGGCGCTCGTTGTCTTTCCTCTTCTGGGATTCTGGGCGCTTGTCGTCGAGTTACGCTTCGGGTTTCGCGCGGCCGCCCTCGCACGCCGGCTCGAGGCGGAAGGTGCGCTGCCCGATGATGTTCTTCCCGCTCGAGTGAGTGGTCGAGTGGAGCGAGAAGCGGCGGACGCCGTTTTCGCGCGATATGCGGCCGAGGTTCAGGAGCATCCCGAATCGTGGCAACACTGGTTTCGGCTCGCGCTCGCCTATGACGCCAGCAGAGACCGTCGCCGGGCTCGGTGGGCGATGCGCGAAGCCATTCGGCTCGAGAGATTGCCTTCCGCCGCTGAGGCGTGACTAGTCGACGGGCGTCGGTCGAACGAGTTCTTCGATCGCCTGCTCGACCGTCTCGTGCCGAAACACGAAGCCGTCGGCGAGCAGTTTGGTCGGCACTTGTCGCTGGCTCGCGAGCAGCAACTCGCGCCCGGCGTCGCCCATGAGGGTGCTGATGAGCCCCTCGGGCAACGAGAACAGGTGCCAGCGGTGCATGGCGGCGGCAAGCGCGCGGGTCACACGGTCACTCGTGGCCGGTGTCGGCCCCGCGAGATTGACAGGACCGCTGAGGCTCGACGTCAGCAGGTGACGCAGCGCCGCTGCTTCGTCGTAGAGGCTGATCCAGGGCCAGTGTTGGCCGCCCGATCCGATGCGCGCGGCGGCCCCGAGTGACGTGAGCAGTCGCAGCGGCGTCATCGCTCCGCCGCGCCCGACCACGAGGCCCGTGCGAGCGAAAACCGTGCGCGTGGCTTCGGGAGCCAAACTCGCTGCCTCTTCCCACGCGGCAACCACGTCGCTCAAGAAGCCCTCGCCTTTGCTGACGTCTTCGCTGAGCCGGAGCCCCGGCCGGTCGCCGTAGAAGCCCACGGCGGAACCGCTCACGAACACGCGCGGGGGAGTGCTCGCCATGGCCATGCCTTCGGCAAGCGCCCGCGTCGCCCGAACACGAGATTCGAGAATCTGCTTCTGATAACCACGCGTCCACGGGATGCGCGCGATCGACGCCCCCGAGAGGTTGACGACGGCGTCCGCCTTCTCGAAAACGCGAAAGTCGACGACACGCGCCTCGGGCGACCAGGCAAACTCGGTCTCGGTGCGCGGGGCGCGACGAACCAGCGTGAGCACGGTGTGGCCGTCGGCGCGCAGTTGGCGTTGCAGCTCGGTGCCGATGAGGCCCGAAGCGCCCGCGATGAGAACTCGCAGGGGAGTTGTCGCCGCCACTACGCGAGCGAGGCTTCGAGCGTGATCGGAATGCCCGCGAGAGCCTTCGAGACAGGGCATCCACTCTTCGCGTCGTCGGCGAACGACTGGAACTGCTCAGCCGTCATGCCAGCGATCTTGGCGCTGACGAGAAGGTGGCTGCCCGTGATGCCCTCACCGGGAACGAACGTGACCGCGGCGGTGACCTGCAGGCTCTCGGGAGCGTGGCCCGCCTTGCTGAGAGCGTTCGAGAGAGCCATCGAATAGCACGCCGAGTGGGCAGCGCCGAGCAGCTCTTCGGGGTTGGTGCGACCGGCAACGCCTTCGGAGCGCGCCGCCCACGTCACCGGAAACTCTCCGGCATCAGACGAATCAAGCGAGGTCGTGCCGGTGCCTTCCAGCAGAGACCCGAACCACAGGGTGGTTGCTTCACTGGTAACGGCCATGGCAGTTCTCCTCACAACTCGGGGACTCCGGGCCTTTAGCCTACGCGCGAGCGGGGGAGCGGCGAATGATTCTCGCCCGAACCAGCAAAACGTACAGCTGGCACCCGAGGCAGTAGGCGAATGCTGCGTTGAGGAACGCGGCGATGAACGCCGCACTCGCGGCGACAACCAGCGCACCCGGTACCCCGAGGAGGTGCAGCACGAGCCCCGTTGCGGTCACGAGAAGACCGACGAGTTGCGCGAACGTCGGCGGAGCCGGGTCTTCTCGCTCCGCCGGAGGCGCGAGACGCGGGGCCACCACCGCGCGATAGAGCAGTCCATAGGGGTGCTTCTGGATGCCCGCGAACGCTCCCCACGCAAAAAGCGCCACGATCACCGTGAGCAGCAGTGCTGCGGGCTGAAGTGCTCGCGCGACGAGATCGCCGCCGAGGGTCTCCGTCAGCCCGAGCAAGACGACCGTGAGCAAGAGCACCGCGGTGATCGACGCGCCGAATCGCGGCCCACGCGGATCAATACCGAACGGCTTCACCGGGGTCTCGGGCGCCCCTGCCTTCTCGGCGCTCACGCGGTCACCACCGCAAGGGTGCGAGCGGCGTCAACCGCGGCGCGCACATCGGCGGGCTTGACCGCGCCGATGAGTCGCGAGCGAACGTGTCCGTCACGGTCGAGCACGAGCGTGGTCGGGGTCGAGTAGACCGAGTGACGGCGAGCAACATCGGGTTCGTCAATGACGTCGATCTCGCGGTGCGCCACGGTGCCGTCTGACGCGACGAGTTCGGTGGCGATGCGTCGCATGGCGACGCACGCCGAGCAGACCGGGCTCGAGAGCTGCACGAGCGTCACCTCGGCGCCGTCGACGATCAACTGGTGCTCGTCTCCGCCGCAGCCGCTCGCGACGCGCGTGTTGCGGGCACGCAGAGTGAAGCCGAGCACGGTCGCGAGGGCGACGAGCGCCACGATCACGATGAGGGCGGGAAGAACATCCATACCGAAGAAAATACGAAACAACCTGCAGGTATTCCTGAGTGTGACGTTCTGTGACCGCGTGGCACCCCCGGTAGGGTTTCGAACGTGACCGAGGCAGCCGAGATCCAGTTCCGTTCTGACGTAACCGTCGAGCTTGTTCGGGCGAGCGCCCACGACAGCGACGTGCTCTTTGCCGCGCGCGTGTCGACCCAGGGCGAGCAGACGCTCGAGTCGGCTGCCGCGGGTGACGGCGCGACCGACCGCGATCGCGGCCTCATCAACTACCTCATGCGTGATCGCCACGGCTCGCCCTTCGAGCACAACTCCATGACGTTCTACGTGCAGGCGCCGATCTTCGTCTTCCGCGAGTTCATGCGACACCGCATCGCCTCGTACAACGAAGAGTCGGGCCGCTATCGCGAGTTGCGTCCGGTGTTCTACGTGCCCGGCCCCGATCGCAATCTCGTGCAGGTCGGTAAGCCCGGAGCGTACGACTTCTTGCCGGGCACTCCCGAGCAGACCGCCCTGGTCGACGCCGAGGTGCGCGGTGCGTGCACGGCCGCCTACGCGTCCTATCAACGGATGCTCGACGCGGGCATTGCGCGCGAAGTGGCCCGCGCTGTGCTCCCCGTGACGATCTACAGCTCGATGTACGTCACGATGAACGCTCGCTCGCTCATGAACTTCCTGAGCCTGCGCACCAAGCGCGAAGGGACGCACTTTCCGTCGTTTCCGCAGCGCGAGATCGAGATGGTCGCCGAGCAGATGGAGCAGCACTTCGCCGAGCTCATGCCCCTGACTTACGAGACCTTCAACGGCAACGGTCGCGTCGCGCCCTAGCTGACGAACCCGCGGCATTGCGTGGGCGCGATACCCTGAAGCACGTGTCTGTGAACAATCCCTTTGGTCAAGTGCTCGTTGCGCTCGTCACGCCCATGCTGGCTGACGGCGAAGTGGACTGGGCCGGGGTCGAGAAGCACATCGACGACGTCATCACGGCGGGTGCCGACGGCATTGTCGTGACGGGCACGACGGGCGAGACGAGCACCCTGACCGACGCTGAAAAGATTCGGCTGGTCGAGGTCGGCAAGTCGGTGAGCGCCGGCCGAGCATCCATCATCACGGGCGGCGGGTCGAACGAGACCGCGCACGCGATCGAGCTCTACAAGGCGAGTGCCAAAGCCGGCGCCGATGGCGTCATGATCGTCACGCCGTATTACAACAAGCCGACGCAGGCCGGCGTGCTCACGCACTTTCGCATGGTGGCCGACGCGACCGACCTGCCCGTGATTTTGTACGACATTCCGGGCCGTGCGGGCATCGAGATCAAGTACGAAACGATTCTGCGCGCCGCCAAGCACCCGAACATCCTCGCGGTGAAAGACGCCAAGGGCGACTTGAGCGAGGTGAGCCGCGTGCTCAACCAGACCGACCTCATGTACTTCGCGGGCGACGACGCCAACGTGCTCCCGACGCTCTCGATCGGTGGCACGGGGCTCATCGGAGTGACGGCCAACATCGCGCCGGGCTCGTATCGCACAATCGTCGACGCGGTCAACGCCAATGACCTCGCCACCGCGACGGCTGAGCACCAGCACCTCGAACCCCTGGTGCGGGCGATCATGACGCACGTGCCGGGAACGGTAGCGACCAAGTACGTATTGCACGGCCTCGGTCGCATTGGCACCCCGCGCGTACGTCTGCCTCTTGTCGGCCCCGAAGAGGCCGAGGCGGCCCTCATCGAAGATGAAATCGACCTCGTGACGAATGTTGCTGGGCTCGACGTGCACAACTTCCGACCCGACCGCAATGCTGCGGCCGGTGGTGCTCTGCCCAAGGTGGCCGGCACCACTCGATAGACCGAATCAGGGGGCCCGTGTGCCCCACCGCGCACCATCACCAGCAAGGCGCCACATGCCCACTGAACTCTTCACACCGCCTGCCCTCGACCGCTCAACGTTGCGCATCATCCCGCTCGGAGGGGTGGGTGAAATCGGCCGCAACATGACGGTGTACGAGATGGACGGCAAGCTGCTCATCATCGACTGTGGCGTGCTCTTTCCTGAAGAGACGCAGCCGGGTGTCGACCTGATCTTGCCCGACTTTGACCCCATTCGTGAGCGCCTCGATGACGTGCTTGCCGTCGTGCTCACGCACGGACACGAAGACCACATTGGTGCCGTGCCCTACCTGCTTCGCATGCGCCACGACATCCCGATTCTCGGATCGACCTTGACGCTCGCTTTCGTCGAGGCCAAGCTCAAAGAGCACCGCATTCAGCCCTACACGCACACCGTGAAAGAAGGGCAGATCGAGCAACTCGGGCCGTTCTCGCTCGAGTTCATCGCGGTCAACCACTCGATTCCCGATGCCCTCGCGATCGTCGTGCAGACCGCCGCGGGCACCGTGCTCCACACCGGTGACTTCAAGATGGACCAGTTGCCGCTGGATGATCGCATCACCGACTTGCGCGCCGTCGCTCGCTGGGGCGAGAAGGGCGTCGACCTGGTGCTCAGCGACTCCACGAACGCCGACGTGCCCGGGTTCACCGCTCTCGAGCGCGACATCGGGCCCGTGCTCGAAAACGTCATTGCTCGCGCGCCCCGACGCGTGATCGTCGCGAGCTTCTCGAGCCACGTGCACCGCGTGCAGCAGGTTCTCGACGCTGCCCACGCGAACGGGCGCAAGGTCGCCCTCATGGGCCGCAGCATGGTGCGCAACATGACGATCGCGGCCGACCTCGGCTTTCTCAAGGTGCCCGACGACATCCTCATCGATCACAAAAAGGCAGCCAATCTGCCTGACGACCAGATCGTCTATATGTCGACCGGAAGCCAGGGAGAACCCATGGCCGTGCTCGCGCGCATGGCTAACCTCGAACACCAGATCGAGATCGGCTCGGGCGACACCGTCATCCTTGCCTCGAGTCTGATCCCCGGCAACGAGAATGCTGTCTACCGCGTCATCAACGGGCTCATGAAGCTCGGCGCCAAGGTCGTGCACAAGGGCACCGCGCGCGTCCACGTCTCGGGCCACGCCTCGGCGGGCGAGTTGCTCTATTTCTACAACGTACTCAAGCCCAAGAACGTCATGCCCGTGCACGGCGAGCAGCGGCACCTCGTCGCGAACGCCGAGCTGGCGATCGCTACGGGCGTGCCCGAGCAGAACGTTCTCGTCGCCGACAACGGCTTGGTCGTTGATCTGCGTGACGGCGTCGCCCGTGTCGTCGGCCAGCTCGACATCGGATTTGTCTATGTCGACGGATCGACTGTCGGCGAGATCACCGACGCCGATCTCAAAGACCGCCGCATCCTCGCTGAAGAGGGCTTCATTTCGATCTTTGTCGCGATGGATGCTCAAACCGGCAAGGTCGTCGTTGGCCCCGAGATTCACGCGCGCGGGTTCGCCCCCGACGAAGCGATCTTCGATGACGTCAAGCCGCAGATCGTCAAGGCGCTCGCCGAAGCGGCGTCGAACGGCACCCGCGACACGCACGCCTTCAGCCAGGTCGTGCGCCGCACCGTCGGCCGCTGGGTCAACACCCAGCACCGCCGTCGCCCGATGATCGTGCCGGTCGTGGGGGGGGGGGGGGCGCCGGGAACACCCGGGGGGAAGGGGGAAAAAACCCCCCCGCCCCCCCCCCACCGGGGGG
>NZ_JANRKZ010000148.1:0-5972 GCF_033763155.1 Microcella sp. | reverse complement strand
ACTGACTTCACCAAGTTGTATGGCCTGGCCCAGGTGGCATCGAACTCGATGAAACTGTCGAGCAGCCTCGCGCGACTCGACACGATGGTCTCGATGGCGCAGGCATTGCGCACGGTGCCGACCGAGAACATCGTTTTCGTTCAATACCCGGGCCGCACCGGCGGCACCGGTGTGTATGCCGGAAAGGTTCAGCCGGTCGTCTCGGCTGCCAACGCGCTCTTTGACCGCATCCGTGCCGACGAGCGATTCACGCTTGAGGCAGGCAACACGGGAATCGGTTCGACGGTCAACCCGAATGCGCCGACAACCGGACCGACGCCCGAACCGACGGCGACCGAGCCGGCCGTGCCGAAGAACGGCAAAGTCGTTCCTGAGGTAGAGCCGACGCTCGAACCCATCGAACCCGAGACGCCGGCTGCGGTGCTCGAGGGCGTTCAGGGTCAGACTGCTGCCGACTACACCTGCTCGGTCGCCAACTAGCCCCGTGCCCGGCCGCACTCCGTGGCCGGTATAGTGGAGACCGCTCTGCTAGGAGACGTCGCATAGTTCGGCCTAGTGCACCACCCTGCTAAGGTGGAGTCCCCGCAAGGGGACCGCGGGTTCAAATCCCGCCGTCTCCGCGGAACGAGTCGCAGTTCACCACTGCTAGGCTTGTTCGGTTCACGCCCAGCGTGACAAGCGCCCGTAGCTCAATGGATAGAGCATCTGACTACGGATCAGAAGGTTAGGGGTTCGAGTCCCTTCGGGCGCGCGAGAAGCCCCCCGCTACCAGCGGGGGGCTTTTGTGTTGGGCGGTAGCCTGAGGGTGTGAACTCTGCATTGCACGTGTCTGACGACGTCGCCGCTGCTCTCGCCGCGGGCCACCCGGTTGTCGCTCTCGAGTCGACCATCATCAGCCACGGGTTGCCTCGCCCCCGCAACCACGCAGCAGCGATCGAGTTCGAGACCATTTTGCGCGAGCAGGGCGTGGTGCCGGCAACAATCGCGGTTCTCGACGGGGTCGCACACATCGGCCTCGACGACGAGGGCGTGCGACGCATCGCCGACGACGACCTCGCGAAGGCGAGCGTGCGCGACTTGCCGATTCTCGCGGCTCGGGGTGTGAGCGGTGCAACGACGGTCGCGGCGACCGCTCATCTCGCGGCGAAGGCGGGCATCCGTGTGTTCGCCACCGGTGGGTTGGGAGGCGTACATCGCGGCGCGAGTGAGACCTTTGACGAGTCGGCCGACCTGTCGACTCTCGCTGTCACCCCCATCACCGTGGTCTCGGCGGGAGTCAAGAGTGTGCTCGACATCGCGGCAACGCTTGAGCGACTCGAAACCTACTCGGTGCCCGTCGTTGGTCTCGGCACCACGGTGTTTCCGAGCTTCTGGTTGCGCGATAGCGACTACACGCTCGACTGGGCTGTCGACAACGCCGAGCAGGTTGCCGACATCATGGCGGCCCACGATGCTCTCGGTCATTCGCAGGGCATCGTTGTCGCTAACCCGATTCCCGCTGATCAGGCCTGGGATCGCACCGAGCACGACCGCGTGCTTGCGACGGCGTTTGCCGAGGCGGCCGCGCAGGGCATTCGTGGCAAGGCCGTGACGCCCTTCTTGCTGGGTCGCATCGTTGAACTGAGTGAAGGGCGCAGCCTCGAGGTGAATCTCGACCTCGCCCGCAATAACGTGCGCGTGGCCGGGCGAATCGCGACGGCGTGGTCTGCTCGCTCATGATGCCCCAGCTTGACAGCGATCGTCGCTCATGACGGGCACTCGGGCTGTCGTCGTGGGTGATGTCATTGACGACATCATCGTGGTGCCGCGCGGCCCGATTCGCACCGACACCGATACGGCAGCGAGCATCACCCGTCACCCGGGAGGTTCCGCGTGCAACACTGCGGCGTGGCTCGGTTTCCTCGGCGTTGGCGTTGATCTGGTGGGTCGTGTGGGGGCGGGCGACGCGCACCGACACGCGACCGCTTTGCGAGCATCCGGCGTCACCGCGCACCTGTCTGAAGATGCAACGTTGCCGACGGGCACCATCGTGATCGTTGTTGACGGTGAGACGCGCACGATGCTCACCGACCGTGGGGCGAACGCAACGCTGTCGATTTCGGCGGTGACGGATGCCCTGCTCGCCGACGCGGGCGTGCTGCACCTCACCGGATACAGCCTTTTTGACGCATTCACGCCTGACGACCTGCACACTCTGGTTGCGCGCGCGCGGGCCGCGGGGGTGCTCGTCACATTCGATCCGGGGTCGACGGGATTCATCGCCGACTACGGGGTCGACGCCTTTCGGGAGGCGCTCGCCGGCATCGACCTCTTGCTCCCGAATCTCGACGAAGGTCGCCTACTCTCGGGCGAGCATGACCGCGCGGCGGTCGCTGCCGCACTCGTCGGCTACTGCCCCGCCGTCGTCATCACCGGTGGCTCGTCGTCCGTTCTCGTGGCGCGACGTGGCGAGCACGTCGTGGAGGTGCCCGTCGCGGCGCGCACCGCGGTCGACCCGACAGGAGCGGGCGACGCATTCACGGCCGGGCTCGTCGCGGCCGTGCTGAACGGCACCGATCTCGTCACTGCGGCACGCGAGGGCGTGCGGGCGGCGGGTGACGCGGTCATGCGTCCGGGTGGTCGCCCGACGCCTCTTGGTTGACAGCAGCGCTGTCGTTGCGGGGTGGTCGCTGACTGCTACTCACGGCCCCAATGCAGGCCGCGACGACGGCGGCAATGGCGACGAGCTGCAGGGCATCAAGCGCTTGCCCGAGTACGACAAACCCCGCGAGCGCAGCCACCGCCGGCCCGAGGCTTGAGAGCACGCCGAATACGCGGGTTGGCATGGCCTTGAGCGCCAAGAATTCGAGAGCGTACGGCAGCGCCGACGTCACGACCGCAATGCCCGCGAACGCGAGCAATAGCAGCGGGTTGAGGATGACGGCTTGAGTGGCCGGCGCCGCGCCCAACGGAACGACGATGATGGCCGCGACGAGCATGGCCATCGCGAGAGCATCAACGCCGCGGGCTCGCGGCCCGAGACGCGCCGACGCGACAATGTAGAGAGCCCAGAACGCGGCGGCCCCTGCCGCGGCGGCGATGCCGACAACGGCGAGGCCACCGGAGCCGTCTAGGTCGACGCCGAGTAGCGCAACACCGATTCCGGCGAGCACCACCCACGCGAGGTCGCGCCATCGACGCGTTCCGGCAACGGCCACTGCGAGCGGGCCGAGCAACTCGATCGTGACGGCAACCCCGATCGGGATGCTGTCAATCGCGAGATAGATGAGCACGTTCATTCCGGCGAGGCCGAGACCGAGCATCCCGACGCCGATCCAGGTGCGACGGTCCCAGCCGCGCACGCGAGGCCGGATCACAGCGAGCAGAATCGCCGCCGCGAAGCCCAGGCGCAAGGCTGCTGCGCCGAGTGGACCGACGGCGGTGAAAAGCGACCCTGCCGTGGCATTGCCAAATTGCACCGACACAATCGCCACGACGGCAAACAGCACAGGGTTCACGGCGGGGGCACGAACAGGCACGAGGGCGAGCATCGCACAGCTCTGACTTCCCGCACAGCAACGCGCCCCGCACTCGAGTGAGTGCGGGGCGCGTTCGTGGTTCTGAGGCTTAGTCCTCCGAGTCGTCCGAGTCGTCGTCCGAGTCGTCGGGGCTGTCGACCGAGGCCGGCGAGGCGGGGCTGACGGGTGACGGCGGCGTCACGGGCGACGGCGAGTCGTCGGGGCTCGAGCTCGACGAGGGAGACGGGCTCGCGCTGTCGTCGGGGGTCGCGCTCGACGACGGAGCGGGGCTTGCGGTGTCGTCGGGGCCGACGACGCTGTTCGTGATGACCGAGAAGTCAATTTCACTCGCGGTGCCCTTGGTGTCGTCGTCGGTGACGGTGATGCCGGGAACCTCAAGGTTGGTCACTCCAGCGACGAGCGGCAGTGCGCTCGCGGTCGAGACGGCACCGGCTGCCATGACGCCGAGTCCGAGCGCCGAAGCGGCGCCGATGGTGATCCAGTTCTTCGCGTCCATGATGAATCCTTTCGAGCTGTGGGAGCCGGTGTGCTGCGCATCCGTGCTGGTGATGACTACAGCCTGCGGGCGCTGCATGAGAACACCAGAAGGTTCAGATGAGAGGGTTCTCATCTTCGCAGACCGGTCGCGTTAGGCCGTGGCCGCCTTCGCGGCCTTCACGACCTCGTATGCGGCGAGGGCCTCGCGCCGTGAGGCGGCGAGGTCGACGATCGGCGCGGGATACTCCGGGTCATCGACCTCGGGTACCCACCGTTGCACGTAGGCGCGGTCGGGGTCGAAGCGGTCGGCTTGCAGTGCGGGGTTGAAGACGCGAAAGTACGGCGCAGCATCCGCGCCCGATCCGGCGACCCACTGCCAGCTCGCCGCATTGCTTGCTTCATCGGCATCGACCAGGGTGTCCCAGAACCATTCCTCGCCGACGCGCCAGTCGATGAGCAAGTTCTTTGTCAACAGCGAGGCGACGATCATGCGCACGCGATTGTGCATCCAGCCGCTCGTCCACAGCTGCCGCATTCCGGCGTCGACGAGGGGAATTCCTGTTCTGCCGCGCTGCCACGCCTCGAGCGTGGTGGGGTCGGGGCTGGTCCAGGGAAACGCGTCGAAGTCACGCCGCACGTTGACGCGGGCGAGCTGGGGCAGGTGGAAAAGGATGCTGTACGAGAACTCGCGCCAGCCAATTTCACTGAGAAACTTGGCACGATTCATGGCGGCCTCGGCCGGGAGTGGCCGGTGTACTCGCTCCCAGACCTGGTGGGGGCTGAGCTCGCCAAACCGCAGGTGCGGGCTCAGGCGACTGGTCGCCTCGAGGGCAGGTTCGTCGCGGCGATGGTAGAGCGCCAGCTTGTCGTTGACGAAACTCTCGAGCCGCGCGTGAGCCCCGTCTTCTCCCGGAGTCCACTCTGCACGAAGACCCGCCGCCCAGTCGGGTCGGGTCGGCACGAGCGCCCAGGCATCGAGATCGTCGCCGTCGATGACACAGCCCTCAGCGGCGTGCGGTGCAGCCAGGGGCGACCGAGGTTCGCCCGAGGCGAGGCAGGCTCGCCAGAATGGCGTGAACACGCGATAGGGCTCGCCCGACCCCGACGTGATGGTCCACGGCTCGAACAGCAGCGATGCACCAAAGCTCTTGACCACGAGCCCCTCGGCGCGCAAGCGCGACTTGAGCGCAGCATCCACCTCACGAAGCGCTCCGTAACGCCGGTTCCAGTACACGGCGCCGGCGCCGAGCTCGGCGACCAATTCGGGAATGACGACGGATGCTGAGCCGCGCCGCAGCGTGAGGTGCAGGCCCATCGCCTCGAGGTCGCGGGCCAGTGAGGTGAGACTGTGGTGCAGCCACCACCGGCTCGCGCCCCCGAGCGGACGCGCCCCGGGCGACTGCTCGTCGAGCACGTACACGACAGCGATGGGCTCTGCTCGCTCAACGGCCGCCGCGAGCGCAGGGTTATCGGCGAGCCGGAGGTCGTCGCGCAGCCACACGATGCTGGGGGAGGAACTCATGTCGCGAGGCTAGCCGCGCTGACTGAGTCAATGGTGCGGGCCAGCCGCTTCGACCGTCGTGTTCAGTCTCGCAGTCGCGTGCACAGCTCGGTGAGCTGCCGCAGTCCGTCGGCGTCGAGTCGGGAGCCGACCCGGCGGGAGATCGCGTCGGCGTGACTCACCGCGACGCGCTTGAAAAGCTCATACCCTTCGGGACGCAACGCCACGATGGTTCCACGGGCGTCGGTCGCGTCGGGGAGTTTGTCGACGAGCCCTCGTGCTGCGAGTCGATCGATGAGGCGACTCACACTCGGCTGGCTCAAAAGCAAGTGCGGAATGAGATCCCGGATGCGCAACCGACGCTCGGGCGCCCGCGACAAGTTGAACAGCACGTCGTACTCGGTAAACGAGATCTCGTTGGTCGGAAACTCTGCGGTGAGTTGCCGGAGCACCGAGACCTGCGCACGAAACAGCGC
>NZ_JANRKZ010000147.1:0-9591 GCF_033763155.1 Microcella sp. | reverse complement strand
GGGCGCGATCGGCGCGCTCAAGGGCCCGCTGCACGGCGGAGCGAACGAGGCCGTTATGCACGTCTTCCGCGAGGTCGGCACGGCGGATGCTGCTGCCGGGTGGCTCGCCGACTCCCTCGCCGTAAAGCGCAAGATCATGGGCTTTGGCCACCGGGTTTACAAGAACGGCGACTCGCGCGTTCCCACGATGAAGGCTGCCCTCGAAACTCTCGTCGAGCACTACGAGCGGCCCGAGGTGCTCGATCTTTACGACGCTCTCGAAAAGGCAATGGACGAGGCAAAGGGGATCAAGCCCAACCTCGACTACCCCTCGGGCCCGGCCTACGACCTCATGGGCTTCGACACGACGATCTTCACGCCGCTCTTCATTGCCGCGCGCGTCACAGGCTGGACGGCCCACGTGCGCGAGCAGCTCGCGGCCAATGCGCTCATTCGCCCGCTGAGCCTCTACACCGGGCCCGAGGAGCGGGTTCTTCCCACAGGCGACTAGGCGATGATGGCGTAATGATTGACGCGATTCATACCCCTCACCTGACGCTCAACGACGGCCACCGCATCCCGCAGTTCGGGCTCGGGGTGTGGCAGATCGACGACGACGAGGCGCAACGCGTCGTGAGCGAGGCGCTCGAGGTCGGCTATCGCCACATCGACACCGCGCGCGTCTACAAGAACGAAGCGGGCGTGGGTCGTGCGATCGCGGCCTCGGGCATTCCGCGCGACGAGCTCTTCATTACGACCAAGCTGTGGAACAGCGACCAGGGTCGCGACACCGTGCGCACGGCCGCCGAGGCGAGCCTCGAGCGGCTCGGTCTCGAGCAGGTCGACCTGTACCTCATCCACTGGCCGTCGCCGAAATATGGCAAGCACGTCGAGTCATGGGAGGCGATGATCGAGGTGCGCGATGCCGGGCTTGCGCGCTCGATCGGTGTCTCGAACTTCATGCAGGCGCACCTCGACGACATTGCCGCGGCGACCGACGTCGTACCCGCGGTCAACCAGGTCGAGCTGCACCCCGCCTTTCAGCAGCGCGAGCTGCGGGCGTATCAAGAACCGAGGGGCATCCACACCGAGTCATGGAGCCCCCTCGGCAGCGCGCAATACGACCTCGCCGAGTTGCCCGGTTTCGCCGCCATCGCCGAGCGCCACGGCAAGACCGTGCAGCAAGTGGCGATTCGCTGGCACCTGCAAGAGGGCCTCATCGTGTTTCCGAAGACGGTGCGCCGCGAACGGATGCTCGAGAACGCCGCGGTCTTCGACTTCGAGCTCTCGGCCGATGACATGGCGACGATCGCCGCGTGCGACCGCGATCAGCGCGTCGGCGCGCACCCGCTTAACACTGACTTCTAGAGGGCAACCTCGGTGCGCACGCCCAGCGGCGTGGGCACGAGCAGCGGGCCGCCCGCGGGTGACTCGAGGCCGGCGAACTCCCGCTCGAGAGCGTCGCGGCCTTCGCTGAAGTGCGTCCACTGGTCGACGTGCAGCCCGACGACGCGGCGCGCGCCGAGTGCGAGCGCGGCGGCGCGGGCCCGCTCGGCGGTGAGGGTGAGGGGCGCGTCGATGTCATCGACGCGCGCGGCTCCGGCAAACAAGAGCGCAGCATCCACGGCCCCATAGCGGGCCGCGATGGCTTCGACGACGGCGACCTCGGAGTTGTCGCCCGAAACATAGACGGTCGGGTGCCCGGGCGCGGTGAGCAAGAACCCGCACACGGGGCCGAGTCGCTCGGCCCATTCGTCGGGTCCGTGCTGGGCGGGCAGTGCGTGCAGGCGGGCTCCCGGTGCGGCGTGCTCGGCGACCTGTTCTCCCACCACGAGCGCATCATCGAGGGCAATGCTCTCGTCATCGGCGAGGCCGATCACGCGCGCTGACCCGCCTCGCGCGGCGAGATCATCGGCGCCGACGGGCGTCGTGACCACGAGGGGCAGAGTCAACGAGAGTTCGCGTCCGGCGTGGTCGAGATTGTCTTCGTGGTGGTGATGCGACACGAGAGCGGCATCGATGCGACCGAGCGCCTCGAATGCCACGGCGGGCCCAGCCGTCTTCTCGAGATCGTCGGGGTCAGCGCCATACCGCTGCGGCTCGTCGAACGTCGGGTCGAGCAGTAGGCGCAGGCCGGCCCACTCGAGCAGGGCGGTGGGGCCGCCGACGACCGTGACGGCGATGGATGCTGAGCTCGTGGTCATGCTGCGACCCTAGCCGGGCATCCCCCTGCCAAGTCGTGATTAGCGCAGCTGCTTCTTGGCCGAGATGACGCCGGTGTCGAAGCCCATGAGGTGCAGTCCGCCGTGGAAGCGAGCGTGCTCGACCTTGATGCAGCGGTCCATCACGACGGTCAGGCCCTTCGACTCGCCATAGTAGGCGGCCTCTTCGTTCCAGATGCCGAGCTGAACCCAGACCGTGGAGGCGCCCACGGCGAGCGCGTCGTCGATGACAGAGGGAATGTCGCTGGCCTTGCGGAACACGTCGACAATGTCGGGCACTTCAGGCAGCGATGCGAGGTCGGGGTAGGCGGGCTGGCCCAAGATCTCCGTCGCGTTGGGGTTGACGAAGTAGACGCGGAAGTCGCTCGACTGCTGCAGGTAGGTGCCCACGAAGTATGAGCTGCGCGCGGGGTTGGGTGACGCGCCCACGATCGCGATGCTCTTTGCGCGGCGCAAGATTGCGAGGCGCTCCTTTGCCGAGGGCCCCACCCACGTACGCTGCGACTTCAGCAGCTTGGCGAGGGGGGAGCTCGCGGGGATGGCACAGGTCAGGCCGTTCGCGAGGGTGACCGTGGCGGTGTCGGCCGTGGTCGCATCCGTCATGCTGCAGCCCCCTTCAGCGCGGCGTCGAGCGCCTGGTCGAGGTCATCAATGATGTCGTCGGCGTCTTCGATGCCCACCGAGAGACGCACGAGACCGGGGTGAACGCCGCCGTCGACGAGCTGCTGCTCGGTGAGCTGCGCGTGCGTCGTCGAGGCAGGGTGAATGATGAGGGTCTTCGCGTCGCCGATGTTGGCGAGGTGGCTCGCGAGGTTCACGTTCTCGATGAGGCCCTGGCCGACGGCGCGGCCGCCCTTGACGACAAAACCGAAGACCGAGCTCGGGCCGAGCGGCAGATACTGCGCGGCGCGCGCGTGGTGGCGGTGCGAGGGCAGCCCCGCCCAGTTGACGGTCTCGATGCGCGGGTCGGCCTCGAGCCACTCGGCAACGCGGCGCGCGTTGTCGACGTGCGCCTGCATGCGGTAGGGCAGTGTCTCGACGCCCTGAGCGAGCAAGAACGCCGAGTGTGGTGCGAGAGCCGGGCCGATGTCGCGTAGCTGCTCGGCGCGCAAGCGCGTGAGAAAGGCGTACTCGCCAAAGTTGCCGTACCAGGTGAGCCCGCCGTAGTGCGCGACGGTTTCTTCGAAGAGCGGAAAGTTGTGGTTCGACCAGTCGAAACGGCCCGACTCAACGACGATGCCGCCGAGAGTCGTGCCGTGTCCGCCCAAGAACTTCGTGGCCGAGTGCACGACGACGTCGGCTCCCCACTCGATCGGGCGGCAGAGGTAGGGCGTCGCGATCGTCGAGTCGATGATGAGCGGCAGGTTCGCGGCATGGGCGACATCGGCGAGGCCGGCAATGTCGGCGATCTCGCCGCTCGGGTTGGCGATCGTCTCGGCGAACACGAGTTTGGTGCGGCCCGGGATGATCGCCGCGGCGTAATCGGCGGGGTCATCGCTCGCCACAAAGGTCGTCTCGACCCCGAACCGACGCAGGGTGACGTCGAGCTGCGTGACCGAGCCGCCATAGAGGTTCGACGAGGCGACGATGTGGTCGCCCGCGCCCGCGAGCGACGCGAAGGTGACGAACTGCGCGCTGAGGCCGCTCGAGGTGGCCACGGCTCCGAGTCCACCCTCGAGGCTCGCCACGCGCTCTTCGAAGCTCGCGACCGTGGGGTTGGCAAGGCGACTGTAGATGTTGCCGTATTTCTGCAGTGCGAACCGGGCCGCAGCATCCTCGGTCGAATCGAACACGAAGGCGCTCGACTGGTAGATCGGCAGGGCGCGAGCGCCCGTCGCCGAGTCGGGAACATTGCCGGCGTGCACGGCACGCGTGCGGAAGCCATAGTCGCGGTCGGCCATAGCCTCAGGCTAGCCGGGGAGCTGGTTTCGTGCAGGGGGCCGCGTTACGCGACGTAATCTTCGCGTTTTCTGAGTTGCGGGCCGATCGCTTGCATCTTCGTGTGTAGTAATAATACGATGCGATCATGACGACGGATGCTCAGCCCGCACCCCTTCCATCGCCCCAGGCCCCCACCGCTCGCGCCGACCGCGCGCTCGCCCCCGACATTGCTCGCGGCCTCGTGCTGCTCGGCATCGCCGTGGCGAACGTGCCCTTCTTTTTGTATGGCCGCGAGCTCGGTATCTTGCTCAAACCGGTGACGGACGCCACGGCCGACCCCTGGGTCAATGCCCTCGTGGCGACGCTCGCCGACAACCGCAGCTATCCGCTCTTCGCGCTGCTCTTTGGCTATGGCCTCACCCAGTTGCTCACGCGCGAGCAGGCCCGCGGCACTGAATGGCCCGACGCACGCCGCCTGCTGCTTCGTCGCAACGCGTGGCTCATTGCCTTCGGTGCCGCCCACGGCGTGCTCTTGTTCTTTGGCGACATTCTGGGCACCTACGGTCTGCTGGGCCTCGCGCTCGTCTTGCTCATTCGGGCCTCGGGCCGCACGCTCGCGATCGTCGGCTGGCTCTCGTTCGGCTTCCTGATCGTGGTCGGAGCCCTCGAGGGTCTGAGCGGCCTCCTCGCGAAGTTCGGGGGAGGGGCGGCGCCGAGTGCCGCGCTCTTCAACTCGGCGGGCGCCGAGACGTTCCCTCTCGCGGTGCTCTACCGCCTCGGCGAGTGGACGATTGGCATGATCTCGGTGCCGTTCGGCGGCCTCGGCCTGCTCGCGCCCATGGTTCTGGGCATGTGGGCGGCGCGCTATCGCGTGCTCGAGAATCCCGTGAATCACCGGCGCGCGCTCAGCCTTGTGGCGGGCATCGGTATTCCGGTGTCGGTGCTCGGGGCCCTGCCGATCGCGCTTGCCTTGCTCGGCGTCATCGAGCTCTCGCTGATTGCGGAGCCCTTCGCGGCGATGCTGCACGCGGCCACGGGCGCCGTGGGTGGTGCCGCCTATGTCGCGCTGATCGCGCTCATCATCGGCGGGCGCGGCTCGGGGCGTGAGCTCGGTAGCCCCACGGCCAAACCGCGCGGGCCGATCTCACGAATGTTCGCGGCTCTCGGGCAGCGGTCGCTCAGCGGCTACCTCACCCAGTCGCTCGTGTTCGTGATCGTCTTCGCGCCCTACGGACTCGGGCTCGGTGCTACCGCGAGTGTCGCCGAAGCCACCCAGATTGCCGTCATTACGTGGCTCGGCACCCTCGTGATCGCGAACGTTCTGGCGGCGCTCGACCGCTCGGGCCCGGCCGAATGGTTGCTGCGCCGGGCGGTGTACGGGCGGCGGGGGTAGGCGCCGACCCCGGCCGTGGACCCCTCTATTCACGCGACTAGATCCACGAGGTCATCCAGTACCGCAGCTGAATGAGTTCGATCGGGGTCGGGATGCCCGTCCACAGGGGCACGAAAAACGCGCTCACGGCGAGCAAAAACAGCATGAGCACGAGCACGATGGTGCCGCCGAGTGCACGCCGCGGGGTCGGGTCGGAGGGTGCTCCGAGCACGCGGCCGAGCAGCATCGTCAGGGCGAGCACGAGAAACGGCGTAATGACGATCGTGTAGAAGAAGAACATCGTGCGCTCGGGGTAGAGCAGCCACGGCAGCCAGCCGGCGAAGACCCCGGTGAGCACGACGGCGATGGCCCAGCCGTCAGCGGGGAGGGTCGGGCCAGTGAGGCCGCGCACCCGTCGAATCGCGAATGCCATCAGTACGCCCACGATGACGATGACGGCGAGCACCGAGCCCCACCAGATGAAGGGGTTGGGAATGCCCGTGATCGACTCGGCCGTTCCGTTGCCGAGGTCGTTGTAGTGCATGTAGGTCGGCCGCAGCAGCAGCGGCCAGCCGATCGCCGGAGCCTCATAGTTGTGGGGGCTCGACTCGTTGACGTGGTAGCCGTAGATGGCGGTCTGGTACTCCCACCAGTTCTGCAGGGCATCGGGCAGGCTGCCCAGGATGCCCGGCAACCGATTCTCGTCGGTGACCTCGCGGGTGCGGCCGTAGCCGCCGCTCGTCGCGAACCAGCCCCACCAGGTGAGCAGGTGCACAGCGAGCGCGCCGGGAATCATGAGCACGAATGAGACGGGGCCTTGCCGCAGCACCGTGCCGCTCATCCAGATGCTGACGCCGGCCTTCCGGCGCTCGATGGCGTCGGCGACGACGGTGAGCACGGCGAAGGCCGCGAGTAGGTAGAGCGCGCTCCACTTGACGCCGGTGGCAAGACCGAAGGTGAGGCCCGCCGCGAACAGCCAGGGGCGGTTCCAGAAGGCCGGGCCCCAGTCGGTCGATCGCGGGGGGTCGGATGCGCGGCGTTCGGCAAGCCACGATTCGAGCGAGCGGCGCACCTGCTGCCGGTCGAGCACGATGAAGATGACGGCGAGCACGATGAGCAGAGCAAGGATGCCGTCGAGCAGGGCAACTCGGCTCATGACGATGGCATTGCCGTCGATCGCGATGAGCAGGCCGGCGATGCCCGTGAGCACGAGCCGTGTGAAGAGCAGGTGGGCGAGCAGCATGACGAGACCCACGAGCACCACGCCGGCAACGGCGGTGCCGAGTCGCCAACTCGCAGAGTTCTCGGGCCCGAAGACGCCGAGGCCGAGCGCGATGATCCACTTGCCGAGCGGGGGATGCGCGATGAACGACGCCAGCTCGCTCGGGCTGCCGGGTGTTCCCGCGGCCCACAGTTCGTTGGCGCCATCAGGCCAGCGCCCCTCATACCCGAGTTGCCGCAGCGATTCGGCGTCTTTCACGTAGTAGGTCTCGTCAAAGACGAGCTCGCCGGGATGCTCAATGCCAATGAGTCGCGTCGCCGCCGCCACCCCGAGCACAGCCGCGGGCACGGCGACACTGAGCATGCGGCGCCGAGCATCGTTCACGCGTTCATCGTAAGCCGAGCATCCGCCCCCGCGCCCGCCTGCCCCCGGCCCGACCGCTCGCTGCGCTTCCGCCCGCCCGCTCCGAGCCCGCCCTGCCTGCTGCTTCGCCGCGCTCCCTGCACGCAGCCCTGGCGCCGCGCTTCGCCACTCACCCATGCCCTTGCCGACGCTTCCACGGAATCGGAAGTTCGTGAGGCTAACTCGCAGACTTCCGATCCTGTGGAAGCGTCTCGGAAGTGATGGGCCTGGGCCACGAAGGGGCAGGGGGCACCGTGGCGCCCTGCGGTGTGGCGGGTGCAGTGAGGTCGGGCCGGGGAGGAAGCGGGGTGGTGCGGTGGGAGGATGGGCGCATGATCGTTCTCGCCGCGACGCCCATTGGCAATCTCGGCGACGCCAGTCGGCGGCTCATTGAGGCGCTCGAGTCGGCGACCGTGATCGTCGCCGAAGACACCCGCACCGCCGTGCACCTCATGCGCGCGCTCGGGGTCGAAAATCGCCCGCAACTCATGCCCCTGCACGAGCACAACGAGCGCGAGAAGTCCGCCGAGCTCGTCGAGCTCGCGCGCGAGACCGACGTGCTCGTGCTGACCGACGCTGGCATGCCCTCGGTGAGCGACCCCGGCTTCGTACTCGTCGAGACGGCGATCGCCGAGGGAGTCGGGGTGACCGCTCTGCCGGGGCCGAGCGCAGTTTTGACCGCACTCGTGCTGAGCGGGCTGCCCACCGACCGCTTCGTGTTCGAAGGCTTCTTGCCGCGCAAGGGTCGCGCCGGCGCCCTGAAAGCCCTCGCGACCGAGCCGCGCACGCTCGTGTTCTTCGAGGCTCCGCACCGCATTGCCGCGGCGCTCGCCGATGCGCGCGATGCCATGGGTCCCGATCGGCGTGCGGCAGTGTGTCGTGAGCTCACCAAGAAGTTCGAAGAGATCGCTCGCGGAACCCTTGCCGAGCTCGCCGACCGCTTCGCCGACGGCACCCGTGGTGAGATCGTGCTCGTCATCGAGGGAGCACCGGCGCGGTCATCCGATCTGCCGACGGCGCTCGCCGAGGTCGCCGATCGCGTGGCCGCGGGGGAGCGATTGAAGGATGCTGCCGCCGCTGTTGCTGCGGCGACGGGGCTCGGCACCCGCGAGCTCTACGAGGCCGCGCTTGCCGCTCGTCGCAGCTGAGGCTGACAGCGCTGACTTAGTCGCAGGAGTCGCGCAGGTCGAGCGTGACGGGAGCGCCCTGCTCTTCGCCGTCGACCGTGAGCAGCAGGCCGTCGACGCGACCCTCGGCCGAACCAGTGCGCTCGACCTCGACCCCGATGTAGGCGGCGGCGCCCGGTTCGATGGCGGTCTGGTCGAGATCGACGCCACCCACGCTCTCGCGGCCGGTTGACTCGAAGAGCACGGCGGTTGAGCGGGCATCCTCATCGATCGCAATAAAGCGGTCGATGATCTCGAGGCCCGATGATTCGAGCAGTTCGACGGCGTCGATCACGATGGGTTCGCTGGATGAGTTCGAGACGCCGATCGCGATGGTTCCTGATTCGCCGGCGAGGCATCCCGAGAGGTTGCCGAGCGGATCACTCGGTGACCCGCTGCACCCGGCCATCAGAAACGCAACGGTAGCGGGCACGGCGAGGGTGACGAGAGCGCGACGGGGATGCACGACTGCCACGCTACGCGATGCCCACGCGAGCGGTGCTACCGTCGCGACGTGACCCACGACGCGTCAGCAGAATTGCTCGAACCCCTTCGCCTGGCCGTCTACCGGCACTTTGCCGAAACGGGTCGAGCGCCCCGCCGCGAAACACTCCAGCGCGAACTCGCCGTGAGCCCCGGTGATCTCGATGCGGCGATGGCGTCTCTCGCGGCGTCGCGGCTTGTCGTGCTCGATGGCGACGGGTCCATCGTGATGGCGCACCCTTTCGCGAGCGTGAGCTTCGGCTTTAGCGTCATGGGCACCACGACGCTCTATTGGGGTGGATGCGCGTGGGACTCCTTCGCGATCCCTCACCTCGTGCCGCACGAGCCCCGCGTGCTGATCGCCACGACGTGCCCCGCGTGCGACCGAGCGCTTTCGTGGGTCGTGAGTAACGACGAGCCCCCTGCCGGAACCGAGCTCGTGCGATTCGCAACTCCTGCCGCCCGCGCATGGGACGACGTCGTCGCGACGTGCCAGAACCAGCGCATCTTTTGCTCGCAGGCTTGTATTGATCAGTGGACCGCTGCTCGGTCAGAGCCCGAGGGAACGGTATTCGATCTCTCGACCCTGTGGAGGCTCGCGCAGGGGTGGTACTCGGGTCGCCTTGACGCGAACTACCAGCGTCGCGAGCCGGCCGAGGCTGCGGAGTACTTTGCGGCCGCAGGCGTTCCGTCGTCGTTCTGGGCTTAGTTCGCGGCGATTGCGGGATGCTCAGCCGAGGTGCGCACCGCAGCGCGACCACGGAGGCACAAAGCCGACGGTGGCCTCGGCCACACTCGTGGCCGAGAACCAGCCGTCGTCGTACCGCAAGCGTAGGCCGCGGAGGCCCGCGTAGTCGGTGTAGT
>NZ_JANRKZ010000146.1:0-7183 GCF_033763155.1 Microcella sp. | reverse complement strand
GAGGTAGCGACCGGGCAGGCTCACTTGGCTCGTGAGGCGAGCGCCCTTGTGTCCGATGGGGTCTTTCGTGACCTGCACGAGCACCTTGTCGCCGGGCTTGAGCGCGAGCTCGATGCGACGCGGCTGGGTCTTGCCGTCGCTGTCGAGAGCGGCGGAATCCCAGTCGACCTCGCCCGAGTAGAGCACAGCGTTGCGGCCGCGACCGATGTCGACGAACGCGGCCTCCATACTCGGCAGCACGTTCTGCACCTTGCCGAGGTAGACGTTGCCGATGAGGCTCGACTCTTGCGAACGAGCGACGTAGTGCTCGACGAGCACGCCGTCTTCGAGCACGCCGATCTGGATGCGCCCGTCTTTCGAGCGCACAATCATCTGGCGGTCGACACTCTCGCGGCGCGCGAGAAACTCTGCCTCGGTGACGACCGGGCGGCGACGGCCGGCGTCGCGGCCATCGCGGCGGCGCTGCTTCTTGGCCTCGAGTCGCGTCGAGCCCTTGATGCGCTGGGGTTCGGTGATGACCTCGGCCGGGCGGCGCGTGCGCGAACGCGTCGTCGTCTCGTCATCACGCGTGCCCGACTCGGCACGAGTCGCGTCGCCCTCGGCACCGCCGCGCGTGCGGCGAGACCGTGAGCGGCGACGGCTCGTGACCGCACCCTCGTCAGACTCATCGAGCTCGAACGGGCCACGGCCGTTTCGACCAGTAGCGGCGCTCGACCCGCGCGGGGCGACCGTCTCGACCGGAGGCGCAAAGAAGAGCAGCGAGGTGGTCGATTCGGGCTTGAGCTCGGGAAACACCGGCGCGGCCGGCGCGGCCTCGGCCGCATCGCCCTCGGGCGCGGTGTCGCGTTCTGCGGCGGCGGGCTCGGCCGGGTCACCCTCGGCAGGGTCGGCCTGTGCGGGCGCTACTTCGGTGGGGGCGGGGGCAGCCGCATCCGTCGTCAGCGCGTCGGCAACCGTGTCTGGTTCAGCAAGCGGGCTGCCATCGAACCCCGGCTCGCCCTGGGCGGCGTGGTCGCTGGCTTTCTTGGGGGCACGCGATGCGAACAATCGCGTGCGCTTTTTGGCTGTCTTTTCGTTTTCGTCACTCACCATCGCTGGTGCACTCCTCAACCGTGTGGGCCGCGCCCAAACGGGAAATCTTGGGTGAAAGAAAGGTCTTTCGCCGAAACTGTTCTGTTGTGGTCGGCCACGCCCCCGGGATCGAGTGCTGCGCTGGCTGACGCTGGCGATGCTGACCCTGTCACGGTCGGTCACTGCCGCCTCACCTGCCCTGTCACGGCGGTGGAGCTGAGGAAACTGGCTATTCCCCGCGGTCGCGGCAATCGGTGCCGCAATACTGGCCTGGTAACGCCCAGAAAGCTTGTGTGTCTGTCATCGCGAGCGCGGCTGGCGACGACTGGCCCTCATTATCGCACGGACTCGCCAGGTCAGGACCTTCGGCCCCACCGCACGGCGCGCCTGGCCGAGATAATTGACGCGTGACCACGACTGAATCCGTTGCGCTCGAGAACCCTTACGCGACCCGCCGACCAATCGGCATGGGCATCTTTCTCATCATCACCGGAGCCATCGGCTGGTGGGGTGCCATGGAACTCATCACAGAGAGAGTGCGCCTGCTGCTCGATCCCGAGTACACCCTCAACTGCGACATCAACCCGCTCATCTCGTGCGGAAACGTCATGGCGTCGTGGCAAGCGTCGCTCCTGGGCTTTCCGAACCCGCTGCTCGGGGTCGCTGGCCTAGTCGCTCCGATCGCCGTCGGTGTGGCCTTGCTCGCGGGGGCCCGTTTCGACCGGTGGTTCTGGTGGGCCTTTCTGACGGGCGTCGCCGGAGCCTTCGTCTTCATCCACTGGCTCTTCGACCAGGCGGTCTACCAGATCGGCGCGCTGTGCCCCTGGTGCATGCTCGTGTGGCTCATGGTCATCCCGATGTTCTGGTTTCTGCTCTTCTGGACGCTCAAGACACAGAAGCTCACCAACAACGCGCGCACACAACGGTTCGCTGCAGCCGTATGGCCTTTCACGTGGGTCATTGTGCTGACAAACCTCGTGGCAATTGCCGTGGCGATTCTCGTGCAGTTCCCGACCCTGATCAGCCTGCTCCTGGGCTAGGCCGCCTCAACCGGCCGACGAGCTCTCGGTTTAGGCGAACCAGAGCTCGAGTTCGCGCGCGGCGCTCTCGGGCGAGTCAGAGCCGTGCACGAGGTTCTGCTGAACCTTCAGGCCCCAGTCACGGCCAAGGTCACCACGAATCGTGCCGGGGACTGCCGTCGTCGGATCGGTCGTTCCCGCGAGCGAACGGAAGCCCTCGATGACGCGATTGCCCGCGACGCGCGCGGCCACCACGGGGCCCGACTCCATGAACTCGAGGAGCGGCTCGTAGAACGGCTTGCCCTCGTGCTCGGCGTAGTGGGCGGCGAGCAGCGAGCGATCGGGCTGCACAAGTCGCAGGTCGACGAGCTGGTAGCCCTTCGCCTCGATGCGGCGCAGAATCTCGCCCGTGAGGTTGCGAGCAACGCCGTCGGGCTTGATCAGCACGAGGGTCTCTTCGACGGTCGTGGTCATGTGGGGCTCCTTGAAGTGAGGGTGATCGGGATGCGCGAGAAGACGTTACGTGGCCGCGCGCGTGGCGGCGTCGAGTTGCGTGCCCTTGACGAAGCAGTAGATCCAGAATCCCACGAAGATCGCCGCCGTGACGGCCGCAAGAATCTCGATGAACCCGGTTGAGAGCAGCACCACCTGCAGCACGTGGCCAAACCACACGCCCCAGCGGTAGCGCACGACCCGCGTGGCGATGAGCAGCAGCAGCACCAGCGCGCCCCCCACGCCGAAGACGATGCCGGGAGGCGCGACGTCGAGGCCGTTGATCGCGAGCGTGCCGAAGATGACCGCGAGCACCTCCATGCCCAGCGTCACGGTCAAGAGCGACTCGAGGGCGCCGCGCTCACGCTTCGGGCGGCGGGCGGGTTCGTGGGGGGTGTCGGAGGTGTCGGTCACAGCATCCAATTCTGCTCGCGCGCGATGAGCATCGCCTGACCGACCACTGTGATCGAGCCCGTGACGAGAATCGCGTCGTTGGGGCCGGCCTCATCACGCGCCTCGGCGAGGGCGACGGCAAGGTCAGGCTCGGTGCGGACGCGGTCGAGGCCCGCCACGGCGGTCACCGTCTCGGCGAGCTCGTCGGCGTCGACCGCTCGCGCCGAGTCAGAGCGCGTCACGATGAACCGGTCGACAATCGGGTCGAGCGCCTCGATGATGCCGCGGTCGTCTTTGTCGGCGAGCACGCCGACAATCGCCGTGATCGAGTCGAAGGCGAACGACTGCATGAGGGCACGACCGAGCGCTTCGGCGCCGTGCGGGTTGTGAGCGGCGTCAACGAGCACACTCGGCTCGATGCCGATGAGCTGCAAACGGCCCGGGCTCGTGACGGTGGCGAAACCCTCGGCGAGCACGTCGTCGGCGAGCCGTTGGGTGCCGTCGCCCAGAAACGACTCCACCGCGGCGATCGCCACCGCGGCGTTGTGCGCCTGATACTCGCCGAACAGGGGAAGGAAGATGTCGCGATACTCTCCGGCGCGGCCCCGCACATCGATGAGTTGACCGCCGACCGCGAGGCGAGCATCCGTCAGCGCGAAGCCCACTTCTTCGGCCACGACCTCTGCTTCGTTGTGACCGGCGGCGTTCATGAGTTCGATCATCGCGGTAGCGTCTTGCACGGCCGTCACGACCGTGGCCGCGGGCTTGACGATGCCGGCTTTCGTGCGGGCGATCTCGGCCACGGTGTCGCCGAGAAAGCGCGTGTGATCGAGCGCGATGGGCGTGAACACAGCAACATCACCGTCGGCCACATTGGTCGAATCCCACTCGCCGCCCATGCCCACCTCGATGACGGCAACATCAACGGGAGCATCAGCAAAGCTCGCGTAGGCGAGCACCGTGAGCGCCTCAAAGTTGCTGAGCGCGGGCTCGCCGTTCGCGGTCAACTCGGCGTCGACCATGAGCAGGTAGGGCGAAATGTCATCCCAATTGTCGGCGAGCGCGCGGTCGGCGATGGCCTCGCCATCGATCACGATGCGCTCGTTGATGCGCAACAAGTGCGGACTCGTCAGCAGGCCCGTGCGCAGACCGTAGGCGCGCAACAGGCTCTCGATCATGCGCGCCGTCGAGGTCTTGCCATTCGTTCCGGTGATGTGAATGACGGCAAAGCTGCGCTGTGGGTCACCGAGCAACTCTACCGCGCGACGCGTCGCCTCGAGGCGCGGCTGCGGGCTTGCCTCACTGCCGCGAGCGATGAGCGCGGCGTGCACGGCCTCGGCAGCGGCGCGGTCGTCGGCCGCCTGGCGGTCGGCCCCACTCACGCGCGTGCCACCGAGACGGTGACGGATGCTCCGTCGCCGACAACTGTCGCCTCACCCTCGCCCGCGGCGCCCACGTGCAGCGACGTGGCAAGGGTCTCGGCGCTGATGAGCTCGCGGTGCGCCTCAATCGCGGCACCGGCCGCGGCGTCGTCGCAGCCGAGCGTCAGCGCGATGCGGTCGCTCACATCGAGGCCCGCGTCTTTGCGCGCTTGCTGCACAGCGCGAATGACGTCGCGCGCGAGGCCTTCGGCCGCGAGCTCGGGGGTGACGCGCGTGTCGACTAGCACGAATCCGCTGCCGGGCAAGAACACGACGGCCGCGGCGGGGTCGTCGAGCTCGAGCTCGAGGGTGTACTCCCCCGCCTCGAGCGGCACACCGCCAACGACAACGGTGTCGCCGTCGAGCAGCCAGTCGCCCGCCTTGGCGGCCGCGATGACCTGCTGCACCTGCTTGCCGATGCGCGGGCCCGCGGCACGCGCGTTGACGGCGAGGCGGCGCGCGATGCCGTAGTCGTCGACGAGGCTCTCGTCGAACTCGACGAGCGTGACCTCCTTGACGTTGAGCTCGTCGCGCACGATGTCGCTGAAGTCGGCGAGCGCCGCGGCCCCGGGCGTCACGACCGTGAGGCTCTGCAGGGGAAGTCGCACGCGCAGCGACTGGGCCTTGCGCAACGCCAGACCCGAGCTCGCGATCGCGCGCACGCGGTCCATCGCGGTGACGAGCGACGCGTCGGCCGGGAAGTCCTCGGCGAGCGGCCAATCGGTGAGGTGCACGCTCTCGCCGCCCGTGAGGCCGCGCCACACCTCTTCAGCCACGAGCGGCGCGAGCGGCGCCGCGAGGCGGGCGAGAGTCTCGAGCACCGTGAAGAGCGTGTCGTGGGCATCCCGATCATCGCCCGCCCAGAAGCGGTCGCGCGAGCGCCGCACGTACCAGTTCGTGAGCACGTCGGCGAAGTCGCGCAAGGCAGCCGCAGCCATGGGGGCATCGAGTGCCTCGAATTGCGTGGTCACCTCGACGACGAGGTCTCGTGTCTTGGCGAGCACGTAGCGGTCGAGCACATTGCTCGAATCCGTACGGCGCTCGGCCGCCCCCAGCGTGCCGGCGTTCGCGTAGAGGCTGAAGAAGTAGTAGGTGCTCCACAGCGGCAGCAAGAACTCGCGAACGCCCGCGCGAATGCCGTCTTCGGTCACGACGAGGTTTCCACCGCGAATCACCGAACTCGACATCAGGAACCAGCGCATGGCATCGGCACCGTCGCGCTCGAAGACCTCGCTCACGTCGGGATAGTTGCGCAGGCTCTTCGACATCTTCTGGCCGTCATTGCCGAGCACGATGCCGTGGCTGATGACGTTGCTATAGGCCGGGCGATCGAATAGAGCCGTGGCGAGAATGTGCATCGTGTAGAACCAGCCGCGCGTCTGCCCGATGTACTCAACGATGAAGTCGCTCGGGTTGTGACTCTCGAACCAGTCGGCATTCTCGAAGGGGTAGTGCACTTGGGCGAATGGCATCGATCCCGAGTCGAACCACACGTCGAAGACATCCTCGATGCGGCGCATGGTTGAGCGCCCCGTCGGGTCGTCGGGGTTGGGGCGCGTGAGCTCGTCGATAAACGGGCGGTGCAGGTCAACCTCGCCCGCGGCGTTGCGCGGCAGGGTGCCGAAGTCGGCCTCAAGCTCGGCAAGCGAGCCATACACGTCGACGCGCGGGTGGTTGGGGTCATCGCTCTTCCACACTGGAATCGGGCTACCCCAATAGCGGTTGCGGCTGATCGACCAGTCGCGCGCACCCTCGAGCCACTTGCCGAACTGCCCGTGCTTGACGTTCTCGGGCACCCACGTGATCTGCTCGTTGAGCTCGAGCATGCGGTCGCGAATCTGCGTGACGCGCACGAACCAGCTCGAGACAGCCTTGTAGATGAGCGGGTTGCGGCACCGCCAGCAGTGCGGGTAACTGTGCTCGTAGCTGCGCACCTGCACGAGACGGCCCTGATCGCGCAGCATGCCGATGAGGGTCTTGTTGGCGTCGAAAACCTGCAGCCCGGCGACCTCGCTCACGACGTCGAGAAAACGACCGCCGTCGTCGACCGAAATGATGATCGGGATGCCCGCGGCAGCACACGTCGCTTGGTCGTCTTCGCCGTACGCGGGCGCCTGGTGCACGATGCCCGTGCCCTCACCCGTAGCGACGTAGTCGGCGACGAGGATCTGCCACGCGTTCTGCGTGCCCCACACTTCGGCGTCGGCGTAGTAGTCCCACAGACGGTCATACTGCACGCCACCCAGGTCTGCGCCGCGCACGGTGCGCACGACCGCGGCTCGCGCCTCGTCGAGCGAGGCGAACCCGAACTCTTTGACGTACGCACCGAGGGTGTCGGCGGCAAGCAAGAACGACTCGGCACCGGCCTCGACGACCACGTAATCGATCGCCGGGCCAACGGCGAGCGCGAGGTTTGTGGGCAGCGTCCACGGCGTCGTCGTCCAGGCGAGAGCCTTAACCCCCGTGAGCCCCAGCGCTTCGGCTTTCTCACCGACGAGCGGAAAACTCACCGTGACCGACTGGTCTTGACGCATCTTGTAGACGTCGTCGTCCATGCGCAGCTCGTGGTTCGACAGCGGGGTCTCGTCGCGCCAGCAGTAGGGCAGCACGCGGTAACCCTCGTAGGCGAGGCCCTTATCGTGCAGAGTCTTGAAAGCCCACAGCACGCTCTCCATGAACGTGATGTCAAGCGTCTTGTAGTCGTTCTCGAAGTCGACCCACCGCGCCTGGCGCGTGACGTAGTCTTCCCACTCTTTCGTGTAGACGAGCACACTCTCGCGGGCCTTT
>NZ_JANRKZ010000145.1:0-1584 GCF_033763155.1 Microcella sp. | reverse complement strand
CTGCGACGCTGCCGCCCTGCGCGAGGCCTTCGCCCGCGTGCGGCCCGACATCGTCATGCACCTCGCGGCCGAGAGCCACGTCGATCGCTCGATCGACGCGCCCGGCGACTTCGTCGAGACGAACCTCGTGGGCACCTACCGTCTGCTCGAAGCCGCCCGCGCGCACTTCGCGGCCCTGTCCGGCGAGGCCCGCGCGCGCTTCCGCTTCCACCACATCTCCACCGACGAGGTCTTCGGTGCACTCGGCCCCGAAGGCCACTTCACCGAGGAAACGGCCTATGCGCCGCACTCGCCCTATTCGGCCTCCAAGGCCGGCTCCGACCACCTGGTCCGCGCCTGGGGCGATACTTTCGGCCTGCCGGTCATCGTCTCGAACTGCTCGAACAATTACGGGCCCTGCCAGTTCCCCGAGAAGCTCATCCCCTTGATGATCCTCAACGCACTCGAGGGCAAGCCTCTTCCGGTCTATGGCAAGGGCGAGAACGTGCGTGACTGGATCCATGTCGACGACCACGCCGAGGGGCTCATCGCGGTCGCAACCCGCGGCCGGCCCGGGCAGACCTATCTCCTGGGCGGCAACGCCGAGCGTCGCAACATCGACGTCGTCAACGCGATCTGTACGATCATGGACCGGCTTGTGCCGGGAGGGGCCCCGCACGCGCGGCTCATCACCTACGTGACCGACAGGCCCGGCCATGACTTCCGCTATGCGATCGACTGCGGCCACATCGGCCGCGAGCTCGGCTGGCGCCCGCGCGAGACCTTCGAAAGCGGCCTCGAAAAGACCGTCCGCTGGTACCTCGACAACCGCCCTTGGTGGGAGGCTGTGCGCTCCGGCCAGTACCGCGGAGAGCGTTTGGGGTTGAAGCTGTGAAGGCTGTGCCCTCCATCGCCGTGTTTGGCGCAAACGGCCAGCTCGGCCATGCGCTCGAGCGGGTCGCAGACCGTCGCGGCGTGTCGATCATCTGCTTCGACCGCGAGAGCGCCGACATCACTCAGGCCTCTCTCGTCGCCGACGCGCTCGAGCGGGCAGGGCAGAGCCTCGTCATCAACGCGGCCGCCTACACCGCCGTCGACCGCGCCGAGAGCGAGCCCGACCACGCCTTCGCCATCAACCGCGATGGCGCGCGCATCCTCGCCGAGGCCTGCGCGACCGTGGGCTTGCCGTTCATTCACGTCTCGACCGACTATGTCTTCGATGGCACCAAGCGCACGCCCTATGTCGAAACCGATCCCGTCGCGCCCGTGAGCGTCTACGGCCAGTCCAAGGAGGCGGGCGAGCGCGCCGTCTTCGAGTTCTGCCCGCACGCCATGGTCTTCCGCACCTCCTGGGTCTACGGCCTCGAGGGTGCCAACTTCGTCAAGACGATGCTGCGGCTGGGGCGCGAGCGCCCGCTGCTGCGCGTCGTCAACGACCAGTTCGGCTGCCCGACCTTCGCAGACGACCTCGCCAACGCCCTCATCAGCGCCGCCGCCCGCTACGAGCCCGGCCTCTACCACCTGGCCGGCACCGGCCACACGACCTGGTACGGTTTCGCACGCGAGATCTTCGCAGGCCAAACCACACCCGACGTCGAGCCGATC
>NZ_JANRKZ010000144.1:0-2474 GCF_033763155.1 Microcella sp. | reverse complement strand
TTGTCGCCCATGCCGGGGCCGCCGTTGTCGCTCGAGCGGTGGGGGCGCCGGTGATAGCCGAGCAACGTGGTCTCGTGGGCGGCCGCGACGAGCACAATGTCGCCGCCGTCTCCCCCGTTGCCGCCATCGGGGCCCGCGAGGGGCTTGAACTTTTCACGGCGCACCGAGACGCAGCCGTGGCCACCATTCCCCGCGCGCAGGTGAAGGGTCACACGGTCGACAAACGTCGCCACGATGGTGCCTCCTCAAACTGCTGTGCCGCGGCGCCGATGTGCCCGTGACTGCTGTCGTGCTGTGTTTCTGTGCTGCGCTACTGCTGGTGTGGTGCTGCTCTCGTGCTGAACGACGAAGGGGCGGGCCGAAGCCCGCCCCCTCGCGTGAAACTGTGTGTCGTGCGTTACGCGCTCACGACGTTGACGACCTTGCGGCCGCCCTTCTGGCCGAACTGCACAGCACCCGCCTCGAGGGCGAACAGCGTGTCGTCTCCGCCACGGCCGACGTTGGCGCCGGGGTGGAAGTGCGTGCCACGCTGGCGAACGAGAATCTCGCCGGCCTTGACAACCTGACCACCGAAGCGCTTGACGCCCAGGTACTGGGGGTTGGAGTCGCGGCCGTTACGGGTGGACGATGCGCCCTTTTTGTGTGCCATGTCTTCGTAGCCCCCTTCTTACTTGATGCCGGTGATCTTGACGCGAGTCAGGTCAGCGCGGAAACCCTGGCGCTTCTTGTACCCGGTCTTGTTCTTGAACTTCTGGATGACGATCTTGGGGCCGCGCAGGTCGCCCAGCACCTCGGCCGTGACCGTGACTTTCGCGAGCTTCTTCGCGTCGGTCGTGATGGTGTCACCGTCAACGAGCAAAACCGGGGTCAGCTGGATGGTGCCATCCTCGCTCGCCTTGATGCGGTCGAGAACGACAACAGTGCCGACCTCAACCTTCTCTTGCCGCCCACCGGCGCGCACAACTGCGTAGACCACGTTTCACCTTTGCTCTGTTTGTCGATTCTCTGTGCCGCGCTCGAAATCCGGTGCGACGAGGAATGCGTGAGGGTGTCGGCGCGGGCTCAGCCCAGCGCGCACCAACGGTCAAGAATAGCCGACCGCGGGATGCTCGGTCAAACGCGCCCGCTCGGCGCGTTCCCGACCCCCTCAGCCTACAATCTCGACCATGGCTGTGCTGATCGATGAACCCATCTGGCCCGCCCACGGTCGGCTGTGGGGACACCTCGTCAGCGACTCTTCGCTCGATGAGTTGCACGCGTTCGCCACACAAGCCGGAATTCCCGAACGCGGGTTCGATCACGACCACTACGACTACCCCGAAGAGCGACGCGAGCTACTCATTGCTCAGGGCGCCGTGCCGGTCACAGGCAAAGAACTCGTGGCACGGCTCACCGCGGCAGGGCTGCGCGTCAGCCAGAGGACCAAGCGCGGACTCTAACGCCCGCCGTCGTCACCAGACCGGCGAGAACCCCTCGAGCGTGCGCACGACGGCTCCTGACTCGATGTCGATGATGACCGTCGTGACCGAGGTGGCGCGGCCGTTCACGGGGCGACCGTCGGGCACAGCATCCTCAACCGAGGGGGTCACTTCGACCGCGACGTACTGGTCATTCGGCGAGATCGTGAAGTCGCCAATGCTGCCGCGGTCATCCACCGTGCGCAGCAGCACGCGAGCGACCCCCGTGCCGTCGTCGGCCACGAGCATGACCCGCACCGCGCCCGTCGCAACATCAGCGACCGCAACCTTCTGCACGCGCAAGTCGGTGCTCGTCAAGATGGCCTGGCCGCCGAAAGCGAGCTCGCCCTCGACGAGCGACGGGTCAAGGCGCGACTCGTCTCCTGTCGCGAGATCGACGACGACCCCACCGAAGGCGTCAGACCCCGTTACTCGTGAGCCATCGGTCGACAACGCGTACATCTCGGGAATCTGACCGACCGGCAGAGCGAGAGGGGGGTCGGTGAGCTCGACGCGCAGTAGCGACTGATCGAAGGCGTGCACGATGAGCGTCGTCGCGTCGGGCAAGAAGGCAGCTTCGAGTGTTCTGATCGGGTTGCCATCGAGGCCGGGCACGATCGACACGATGCCCTGACCGGCGAGGTCAACGACGGCGAGGGCACCCTCGAGGGGCGACTCGCTCGACGCGGGCTCGGCCGTCGTGATCACCATCGCCAGCAGCGTGCCGCTGGAGGGCACGATGAGCTCATCAACCCGCACACCGTCGGGCAGTGTGAGCGACTGCACTCCCCCGTCGGCCGCCACCGACTCGAGCACGGTCGTGCCGTCGTCGCCATCGCGCGCAACGACGACGACGTTCTCAATGGGGGCGATGTGCTGGATGCCCGGCGCCGCCAACACGACCTCGCCACGACCCTCGCCATCGAGTGGAGCGCGCAGCACCTCATCGACGTCGTCGCCACGATCGAGATACACCACGCCGCCCTGGGCGGTCGTGAAGCGATGCGTGAAGGTCGA
>NZ_JANRKZ010000143.1:0-4584 GCF_033763155.1 Microcella sp. | reverse complement strand
CTGCGCGCCGACAGCGCCCTCATCGAGCTGCTCGGCGGCGACCTCGTCAACGTCTTCGAAGTCATGAAGCGCGACGAAATCGAGCGCTACACCGCCGAGGTGCCCGACCCGACGACGCGCGAGGTCACCGCCTGGGAGGTGCGCGAATACTTCCTCGATCTCTAGATCGAGGAAGTCAGCAGGCACAGCTTCTTGGATCTGTAGGCCTCGCTTAGGGTTGAGGAATGCTTCGTCGAGTCCGCCTCACTCGTTCGTTGGCTGCTGCGGCGGTCTGCGTGCTTGGAGCCCTATCGGCAGGGTGTGGCGAGCGCTACGATCTGGGGCCTGCTTCTTTCTCGATGGCTCCGGGCGGGGATCTTCGGATCGTGGTCTGCGAAGACTTCTCGTTGTCGACGGTGAATGCCTATGTGAACCGGGGTGCTGGGAGTACCGAACTCGTCGACCTTGGGGCGAATCCAGCCGTCATCGTGGGCGCAGGCGAAGACGTTCTCGAGGCCGTTGAGCGTCAATCAGAGGCCTCAGTCACGCGCAATCTGGCTGCCCTGGTTGAGGAGGCTGACTACATCGGCATCTACGTCGAGGGCACCGCGAACGGAGTTGAACGGTCGTGGACCGCAGGAATCAGGGCGCCATTCACCTCTGGAGAGAACGTATGGATGAAGCCGGACGGCTCGGTGGCAAACACGCCCTGCTAACTGGTCAAGCCGTGATTGCCGGCATCGAGGGACAGCGCCGGGGGTGATGGAGGGCATCTACCCCGAATGCAGCATTCCGTTGCCACTCGTCACGCGTCAGATAGCCTGAGGTATGCTCTCTATTTCGAGCGAGAAGCCCAGCATCGGAGAGTTCATGACACCCCCGCGCACCGGTCTCATCTGGACCTTCGTCACACTCCTGGTGCTCTCGATCGGCACGCTCGTCGTGACGACGTTCGCCTCAGCCGCCGAATACAACAGCCAAGAAGAGCAGGGGCTTTCGATCGAGACGTCCCTCGGCATCTCCATCGCCGCGTGGGCCGGCTACGCGCTCGGCGCAGCCGCCCTCATCACAGCGGTCATCCTCGTCGTAAGGCTGATCGCTTCAGCGCGCAGGGCAGCTACACCGTCGGGTTCGACCGATCCGCGACAAGCGTCCCGCCGTTGAACGTCACGCCGATCTCGCGGTAGTACGCCGCGATCTTCTCCTTCACGGGCAAGATCGAGGCGAGCTCGTCCCAGGGCGAGTCGTGCAGCTCGAGCTCGAAGTCGCCCACCCAGGTTTCGCCGATCTCCGCGTCCACGCCACCCATCGTGATGAGCTGATCGAGGCTGTTGCCGGCGCCCGGGGTGATGGAGGGCATCCACCGCGAATGCAGCATGCCGTGGCCGTTGACGAAGCCGTTCGACTCCGACGGCGAGCGCAGCGTCACGACGAGCGAGGCGAGGCGGTGGTCGTAGGCCGCGAGTGACGCGCCGAGGCGCGCACCCGGTTCGAGGCGGGGGGATGCTTTGCCGACGTTGAACACGCGCGTGACCGCCATCGACCCGAGCTTCTTGGGGTAGCCCTGAAACCAGCCGCGGCCAATCGCGAAGTCTTTCGTCACCCAGATGGCGACGCAGCGCGAGTAGGTCGCGCCCTCGTGCTTGACGCGCACGACGGCGAAGGTCTCGAGGTACTGCGACCGCATGGGGTCGAGCAGCTCGGCACCGCCGGTCGAGCACGACTGCCAGTCGGCCCAGATGAGCGCCACTGCTCCCGGGTCGTCGTCGGCGAGCTCGAGGCCCTCAGGCAGCAGCGCCGCAACGTTGGCGGGGTCGGTGCGGTACTCGGCAGTGAGCAGCGTGCCCGAATAGAACCAGGGCATGTCGGGAACGAGCGCGCTCGCGCCGGAGGGAGTTCGGGGCGCGAGGAATCCATTGAGCGAGGCCATGCGGCCCAGGCTACCGAATCATTCGTAAACAAACGATAGGCAGTTTTCGGATGCTCGCCACGAGCCCGCGCACCGCGCCACGCTTGACGCGCGCCCACCCGTGCACCACTATGGCGCCAGGTCGTTTTGATACGAACGATCCACCCCAACTCAAAGAGGAGTTCCGGATTCATGACTGACACCCCCTCATCGACCCTGCGTAAGGGTCGACTCGGCGTCATCGGCGTTGTCTTCTTCGTCGTCGCCGCATCGGCCCCGCTCGTGGGCATCACCGGCGCTGTTCCGGTCGCCATGCTCGTCGGTAACGGCGCAGGCACGCCCGGCGCCTACCTCGTTGTCGGCCTGACCCTGCTGCTCTTCAGCGTCGGGTACGCCGCCATGAGCCAGCGCGTCACCAACTCGGGCGCGTTCTTCGCCTACGTCGGTAAGGGCCTCGGCGTCAACGCGGGTGTTGCTTCGGCGTTCGTGTCGATCCTCACCTACGTCACGATCCAGCTCGCCATCTTTGGCTTCTTCGGCGGACTCGTCGAAGGCACGATGGCCGAGCTCGGCGTGAGCTTGCCGTGGTACGTCTGGGCGTTCATCGCGTGGGCGCTGGTCACGGGCCTCTCGCTGCTGAGCGTCGACGTCGGAGCCAAGGTGCTCGGCGTGCTGCTCGTGCTCGAGATCACCTCGCTGCTCGTCGCCGCGGTCGCGATGCTCGCCAACGGCGGACCTGAGGGCTGGAACTTCGCGGCCTCGTTCAGCCCGGAGAACATCTTCGCGGGCGGCTTCGCGGGCGGTGCGGGCATCGCGCTCGCCTTCGCTCTCGCGAGCTTCATCGGCTTCGAGGCCACGGCCATCTACGGCGAAGAGTCGAAAGACCCCAAGCGCACCGTGCCGCTGGCCACCTACATCGCGATCTCAACCATCAGCATCCTCTTCGCCATCGTCTCGTTCGGCATGGTGACGGGAATGGGCGCGAGCGGCATCATCGACGAGGTCGTCACGCGCTCGATGGATGCTGACGGCAACGTGCTCGCGAACCCGGCAGGTGTGCTCTTCAGCCTCACCGAGCAGTACGTCGGCACGTGGTTGGTCGGGATCATGACGGTTCTCGTCATCACGAGCCTCTTCGCTGGTCTGCTCGCCTTCCAGAACGCCTCGGCGCGCTACTTCTTCGCCCTCGGTCGCGGCGGCGTGTTCCCGGCTCGCGTGGCCGTCACCAACAAGGCTGGCGCTCCCGTCGGCGGCGTGATCATCACCTCGGCGCTTGCCGCCCTCGTCATGATCATCTTCGCGGTGGCGGGCCTTGACCCGGTCGGCAACCTCTTCTTCTGGATGAGCTCGATCACCGCCATCTCGGTCATCGTCGTCGAGATTCTCGTCTCGATCGCGGTCATCGTGTACTTCCGTCGGGCCGGTGGGGGCAACCTCTGGAAGACCGTCATTGCCCCGGCGATCTCGGCCGTGTTGCTGGCGCTGGGCCTCTACCTGGTGATGTCGCGCTTCAACCTGCTCGCCGGCACAGTGCCCGACGGAGTCGACCCGACGCTGCCCGAGAGCGCCTGGTTGCTGAACCCGCTCGGCTGGTTCTTGGTGCTGCTGCCGTTCATCTTCCTTGTGATCGGCTACGTCGCTGCACTCATCAACAAGAAAGAGAACGAACAACTAGTCAAGGACTTCGCTAGCTGATTCACTTTTGGTGCTCGGGTAGTGCGGAAAACTCCGCACTACCCGAGCACCATCCTTCGTTTGAAGGATGCTCCCCCCCTAACTCAATGAGGAGTTTCAGATTCATGACTGATTCCACCCAAACGGAGCTCAGAAAAGGCCGACTCGGCGTTGCCGGCATCGTCTTCTTCGTCGTTGCCGCATCCGCCCCGCTCATTGGCATCACTGGTGCCGTACCGGTTGCCATGCTTCTCGGTAACGGAGCGGCCGTGCCGGGCGCCTACCTGGCCGTCGGCATCACCCTCGTGATTTTCTCGATCGGCTATGCGGCCATGAGTCCGTTCATGACCAATGCGGGCGCCTTCTTGGCCTACGTCGGAAAGGGCCTTGGGGTCAACGCGGGTGTTGCCTCAGCGTTCGCCGCGCTCGTTGCCTACATCACCATTCAGCTCGCCATCTATGGCTTCTTCGGCGTTGTCACCTCGGCATTCGGCGCCGGCTTCGGACTCGACTGGCCGTGGTACGTCTGGTCACTGGCGATCTGGCTCGTGGTCTCGCTGCTGTCCCTCTTGAGTGTGGATGTCGGAGCGCGCGTTCTCGGCGTCATGCTGGTTCTCGAAGTGTCGTCGCTCGTGATCGTGGCCATCGCGATTCTCGCGAACGGTGGCCCCGAGGGCTGGAACATAGGCTCATCGTTCAACATCACTGAGGTGTTCGCTGGCGGCTTCGCGGGTTCGGCGGGCATCGCCCTCGCCTTTGCATTCGCGAGCTTCATCGGCTTCGAAGCCACCGCCATCTACGGTGAAGAGGCGAAGAACCCGAAGCGCACGGTGCCCATCGCCACCTACGTGTCGATCGGTGTCATCACGTTGCTCTTCGCTCTCGTGTCGTTCGCCATGGTCACGGGCATGGGTGCCTCGCAAGTGGCCGACAAGGTGATCGAGCTTTCTGATGGCCTCGCCAACCCGGCCGGCGTGCTGTTCGGACTGAGCGACCAGTTCGTGGGCTCGGGCTTGACGTTC
>NZ_JANRKZ010000142.1:0-1903 GCF_033763155.1 Microcella sp. | reverse complement strand
GAGCGGCGGGAGGGCATCCATACCGCCCAGTCTGACGTGTCGTGTTCGTAACTCAGGCAGAAGCGACCCAAGTGACTGGTTATCGCGGCACCCGGGGCCGCTCAGCCTGAGTTGCGAACGGGCCGCGCGCGTAGGCTGGCGGCATGGCCGAGCCGTTCGTCTCCGAGACCTTCGACCCCGCGCGCTGGCAGGTCGCGCCGGGCTTCGACGACCTGACCGACCTCACCTACCACCTCGACACGACCGGCCGTATCGCGCGCATCGCGTTCGACCGGCCGGAGGTGCGCAACGCGTTCCGCCCGCACACGGTCGACGAGCTGTACCGCGCGCTCGACGACGCGCGGCAGAATCCGCGGGTCGGCGTCGTGCTGCTGACGGGCAACGGCCCGAGTGCGAAAGACGGCGGCTGGGCGTTCTGCTCGGGCGGCGACCAGCGCATCCGCGGGCGGGGCGGCTACCAGTACGCCGAGGGGGAGACGGCCGACACGGTCGAGCCCGGTAAGGCGAGCAGGCTGCACATCCTCGAGGTGCAGCGGCTCATCCGCTTCATGCCGAAGGTCGTCATCGCGTGCGTTCCCGGGTGGGCGGCCGGCGGCGGGCACTCGCTGCACGTCGTGTGCGACCTCACGATCGCGAGCCGCGAGCACGCGCGCTTCAAGCAGACCGACGCCGACGTCGGCTCGTTCGACGCCGGCTACGGCAGCGCCTACCTCGCCAAGCAGGTCGGGCAGAAGGTGGCGCGCGAGATCTTCTTCCTCGCCCGCGAGTACGACGCTGAGCGCGCCTACGAGATGGGAACGGTCAACGCCGTCGTGCCGCACGAGTCGCTCGAGGAGACCGCGCTCGACTGGGCCGAGACGATCCTGACGAAGAGCCCCACGGCCATCCGCATGCTCAAGTACGCCATGAACCTCACCGACGACGGGATGGTCGGCCAGCAGCTCTTCGCGGGCGAGGCCACGCGGCTCGCCTACGGCACCGACGAGGCCGTCGAGGGCCGCGACAGCTTCCTCGAGAAGCGCGCACCCGACTGGTCGCCGTTCCCCTGGCAGTTCTAGTCGGGGGTTCAGATTCGCCGCAGAACTGTGGATGGCCGCGGCTCAAGCGCCCTTTTGCCCCAGATCTGGGCCTTGGGGGCGCGTCAGGCTTCGAGCCCGACGCCCACGCGGTCGAGCACTCCGGCGATGAGCATCGCGCGCGCCTGAGGGTCGGGCACGAAGTCGCGCAGGATGACGGCGAGGCCGTGGGCGCTCGCTTGCGCGAGCATCATGCGGCTCGCCACGCGTTGCTCGTCGACAGTGCCCGGCGGTTCGAGCTCGAGCACGATGTCGCGCACGAGGTCGCCGGCGTTGGGGTCGTCGGGCCGATCGGGCGGAGTGGTCATGGGCATCGACACGAGCGAGAACAGCCGCGGCTCGGCGAGCGCGAAGGCGATGTACGACTCGCCCACCTCCCGTAGCCGGTCGATGGGCGGTCGACCGGCGGCCGAGTCGAGCCGGGCGAACATGTCGCGCGCCATGATCTCGCGCGCTCGCTGCGCGACGGCCGCGATGAGGTGGTCCCCGCTCGGAAAGTGCCGGTAGACGGCCGCGGCGCTCACGCCGCACGCGGCGGCGATGCGGCGCACGGTCACGCCGTCGAGCCCGTCGGAGCGCGCGAGATGCTCGCCCGCGTCGATCAACGCCTCGCGCAAAGCGCCGTGGTGGTAGCGCGAGCGTTCCGACATGTTGACAGTGTACACATCGGTGCGCTAGACATAGCGGCAGATGTTAACGCCGTAAACACGGGCGGGGGAACCCCGCGACTACCCCCAGGAGAACGAGAACCATGAGCACACGTGAGCAGCGCATCCGTCGCCAGATCGAGAAGAGCGTCGCCGACCGTCGCACGGGCGAGGTGCTGT
>NZ_JANRKZ010000141.1:0-1996 GCF_033763155.1 Microcella sp. | reverse complement strand
GATCGTGCCGAGCACGACGTGCGCGACAACGAGAGCGGCAGAGATCACCACGAGCGGGTCAGTTGCCATGCGGGACTACTTCACTCGCTGACGCGGTACGACAACCTTCTTGATGATGAGAAGGATGCTCGCGACGACCGGCGAGGCCACGAGCGCCCCGAGAAGGCCGAGCAGCGTGCCACCGATGACGGCTCCGATGAGCACGAGCGACGCCGGAATCTTGATGGCCTTGCCAATGATGCGCGGCGTGAACAGGTAAGCCTCGATTTGCATGTAGATGATCATGACGATCGCCACGATGATCGCCGCGGTGGGCGACGTGAAGAGGGTGACGAACACCATGAGCGTGGTGCTGATGAGGGGGCCAATCACGGGAATGAGCGTGATGAAGAGGGCGATGAAGGCCAGAATGCCCGCGTAGCGAACGCCCATGATCGTCAGCAGAATGAAGGAGAACGTCGCGTTCATCGCGGCGATCACGACCTGGCCGCTCAGATATTTGCCGATCGAGTCAAAGATCTCTTCGGCAATCTCGGCGAAGCCCTCGCGCTTCGTGCCGGGCACGAGGTCGTAGAGAGCCTGCTTCATCGAGTCGAGCGAGGCGACGAAGTACAGCGTGATGACGACGACAAGCAGCACGCCGAAGGTGCCGTTGATGATGTCGGCGCCGATGCGCAGCGCGCCGCCGCCGACCGTGATCCACAGGTTCGGGTCGGCCGACGAAACCCGGAGCCACTCGAGCAGGATGAACGGATACCCGTTGAACTGTTCGTCGAGGTCGAGGAACCAGCCTTGGTTCTCGATGTCGGTCAGGTTCTCGGGAAGCGTGCGGGCGAGTTCGGTTGCTTGCTCGATGACGATGGGCACGATGAGCACGAGCAGCACGGCGACGACCGCCAAGAAGGCCGCGAGCACCACGCTGATCGCCGCCCACTTCGGAAGCCCGCGGCGTTCGAGTCGCGTCACGACGGGGTAGAGCCCGAGGCTGATGAAGGTCGCCAAGAAGATCAGCGTGATGGTGTAGGCCAGTTGCGAGACGGCGGCGCCGAGAAGCAGCGCAAACAGCACTCCGAGGGTTCCGATGAAGCCGATCGCAAACGGGCCAGACCGCAGCCACGTGACACGCGAGGCGGCAGGCGACTCACTCTCGGACGGGGCGACTTCAGACGTCATGAGCGAGCCTCTCTGGCGGCGGTGGCGCACGCTGACAACGTGCGGTGAAGAACCGTCGTCACCATATCGCCCCGAGGCGAAACGGAATAGCCTGGACGCGTTGGCGCGATCGTGCGCGCATCACCATTCTTCGCTTGAGAAACGGACCTCGCATGACCAGCTTGACGGTGACCACCTCTCCTGCCGCCCCCTCCACCCTTGATGTCGACGTCGTCGTCGTTGCTGCCCGACAGGGGGCCGACGGAGCCGAGCTTGTCGCGCACTCCTCGCTCGCCGGGCTTCACGACCAGCTCGCCGCGATCGGCTACACCGGCAAGGCCGACGAGCTCGTGCGCCTTCCGGCGCTCGAGGGTTCGCGCGCGAGCGTCGCGGTTGTCGGGCTCGGGGCGACACTGTCGGCAGACGCGGCGCGGCGAGCCGCGGGATCGGCCGTGCGCCAGCTCGCCGGCACGGGATCGATCGCGCTCGCTTTTGGTCTCGATGACGAGGCCGACGTGCACGCCATGATGGAGGGCGCTTCGCTCGCCGCCTATTCATTCACCGACTACCGCGCGAAGACGGCGTCAAAAGTCAAGGCACCGGTGGGCGCGGTGACCGTGTGCACGACGGCTGCTGTCTCGGCTGAGTCGATGGAGCGCATCCGCATCGTTGCTGAGCACATTGCTCTTGTTCGCGACCTGACGAACCGGTCGGGTGGCGACCTCTACCCGCAATCGTTCGCCGATGCCGCTATTGCTGCCGCGAAGGGTGCGCCCGTCACCGTTGAGGTGTGGGACGAAAAAAAGCTCGCGGCCGAAGGCTGTGGCGGAATCATCGGCATCGG
>NZ_JANRKZ010000140.1:0-3279 GCF_033763155.1 Microcella sp. | reverse complement strand
GTCGTCTTGCCGGCGCCGGGCGTCGCGGCCGCGAGAAAGTCGCGCGGTTCCGTCTCGAAGTACCGGTCGAGCGCTTCGGCTTGCCAGGCCCGCAAGCGGTCTGCCGTGCCGCGCGCGGCCCGCTCGGGGTACGAGGGTGAGAGGTTTTCCGCGGCAAAGGTGCCCACGTGCGGGGCGCGGCGGTAGGTCGGACTCACGAGACCTCGATGCTAGTCGAGCCGACCGACACCGCCCTCCGGAACACTCCCACGACGGGGAGGTGCTCCGCGCAGCAGAGAGGCGCGTTGCACCGTGCCCGATCCGAAGCGCTCGGCGAGAGCGTCGATCGCACCCTCCGCCTCACGCCAGGGTTCATCGTCATCCCACAGTCCGCGCGCCACGGTACCCGTCGGCAGCAAGGCTGACGCCCGTACGCCGATCAAGCGGAGGCCGCGCCCGACGACGGGAGACGCTGCGTAGAGAGTGCGCGCTTCGGTCGCAATGCGTTGCGCCACATCCGTCGGTTCGGGCAGAGTCTGCGAGCGCGTGATGGTTTCGAAGTCGCCGAAGCGCAGCTTGATTGACAGCGTGCGTGCGACCCATCCCCCGGCGCGCAGCCGTTCGGCGACGCGTTCGGCAAGCCGGAGGAGTTCGCGGTCGATCACCGTCGGCTCGGCAACATCACGCTCAAACGTCACCTCGTGACCGATGGTCTTTTCAGCGCGCTCGGGCGAGACCGACCGCGGGTCGCGACCGTGTGCGAGTGCGTGGAGGTGCCCCGCGGCGGCCGGGCCGAGTGCGCGTGTGAGGGCGTCGAGCGGAGCATCCGCCACATCACCGATCGTGCGCAGCCCCAGTCGCTCGAGGCGCTGGGCCGATGCCGCGCCGACTCCCCACAGGGCGGTGATGGGTTGCGGGTGCAAGAACGACAGGGTCTCGGCCTCGGGCACGATGAGCAGCCCGTCGGGCTTGGCGCGCCCCGAGGCGAGCTTCGCGACGAACTTGGTGGCGGCCGCTCCGACCGAGGCGACGAGCCCGGTCTCGGCGTGGATGCGCGCCCGCAACGCCGCGCCGATGGCAAACGGCGGGCCGAACAGCGCCGTCGCGCCCGAGACGGCGAGAAAAGCTTCGACAATGCTCAGCGGATCGACGAGTGGGGTGACGTCGCCCAGTATTTGCATGACCGCGCGCGACGCGGTCTGATAGCGGTCGTAATGCGGCTCGAGCACAATCGCGTGCGGGCAGCGGCGCAGAGCCACAGCCATGGGCATGGCCGAGTTGACGCCATAACGCCGTGCCTCATACGTTGCCGCCGTCACGACCGAGCGCGCCCCGCGGTGGCCGACAATAACGGGTTTGCCGCGTAGCTCGGGTCGGTCGAGCAGTTCGACTGACGCGAAGAAGGCGTCCATGTCGAGGTGCAGGATGCGCGCGCTCAGGTCATCGGTCGGGGTCTCGGTGACCTGCCGACCGCTGCCGTCTTGCTTGCTCATGCCGCACGCCCCACGCGATCATCCTCGCACCGTGCTCTGACGGCGGTGGATGCGCGTGGGGCGCGCGGTCTAGCCGAGGTCGAGTGCTACTTCTTGCGCGTGATGAGGCGCCACAGCACGATCACGATGAGCGAGCCGCCGATGGCGAGCAGCCACGTGCCGATGCTGAAGAACTCATCGATCGAGCCGAGGCCCAAAAGGCTGCCGAGCCAGCCGCCGAGCAGGGCACCGACGACACCGAGAATGAGCGTCGAGAACCACCCGCCGCCCTGCTTGCCCGGCAGAATCGCCTTGGCGATAGCGCCCGCGATGAGGCCGAGGAGGAGGAATCCGAAAAAGCCCTTGCGCTTCTCCTTTCATTCGAGCGGGCATCGCATCGTTGCGAGACCGCGAGGTGAGCGTGGCAGAAGCAACGCCCACCCGAGAGTCAATCAGATGTCCCCCGTTAGGGGTACATCTCTGATCGGCAAGGGCACACTCTGCCGCGATTCGTCGGCGTCTGGCACTCTGGGTGCATGCCTCAGCTTCACCCGTGGTCGCGCTATGTCGCCATCGGCGACTCGTTTACCGAAGGCATCGGAGACCCCGAGCCGCAAAGCCCCGGCGGACACCGTGGATGGGCCGACCGCGTGGCCGAAGTGCTCGCCGAACGCACCGACGATTTCGCCTATGCCAACCTCGCCATTCGGGGTCGGTTGTTGCAGCAAATTGCCGATGAGCAAGTGGATGCTGCGCTCGCGTTGCGCCCCGACCTCATCACGATCTCGGGCGGGGGTAACGACATCATCCGCCCCGGCACTGACCCCGACAAGGTCGCGGAGCTCTTCGACGACACAATCGGTCGGTTGCGGTCGAATGGGGCGACGGTCGTGATGTTCAACGGCCCCGATATCGGCATGACGCCCGTTCTGCGTCGTGTGCGGGGCAAGGTCGCCATCTACAACGAGAATCTCCGGTACGTCGCGGCCAAGCATGACGCGATCGTGGCCGACATGTGGTCGCTGCGCCAGCTTCAGAATGCTCAAATGTGGGCTCCTGACCGACTGCACTTTTCGCCACTCGGACACCACACGATCGCCATCGCCGTGCTCGATGCGCTCGGCATCGATCACGACCTTGAACCTTTGCACCCCGAGCCTCTCCCAGCCCGAAGCTGGCGATCGGCGCGCGTCGACGACATCGGCTGGGCGCGCGAATACCTCGTGCCGTGGGTGGTTCGGCGCATCCGTCATCAGTCGTCTGGCGATACGGTGCGGCCGAAGCGGCCGACGCTTTAGGGCCCCGCGCTGTCAGCGCCTACACTGCCGAGAAGCTCGTCGATCGGCTGCTGGAGTTGCGACGTCACGGGTGGGGCGCTGATGGCGCCCTCCCACCTCAGCGGGATCGACGTGCGCACACTACCAATGAGCACCACGAGAGCTGCCGGTGGGGGTTGATCGTTCCCGACGACAAAGGGCGGGGCATCGATCAGTACCCGCGATGATGCGGCACCCCACACGAGCACTGGGTCGCTCTCGCCGGCGACCAACCGTGCCGAATCGCCCCACGGCGACGAGTAGGTGGCGACGGTGGTCCCGGGTTCGATCAGGGAGACGACGGCAAAATCGTCAGCCGCCGTGGTGACCAGTGTGGTCACGGCCGCGGCGACCGCCTCCTGATCGCGCAGGCCGAGCACGACCCCCACGACGTCGGTGCTCTCATCGCCCACGGCGACCGTGCTCGCGAAAAGCAGGTTGGCGCCGTAACCGTCGAGAGTGCCGGTCTTGATTCCCGTCACTCCTGCCGTGCCCAGGGCGAGGTTGGTCGT
>NZ_JANRKZ010000139.1:0-3720 GCF_033763155.1 Microcella sp. | reverse complement strand
ATACCCGCAGCCCGGTAGGGCGCGCGCTTCTGCGACCACGCGGGGGAGTCGCCCGCATCACCGCCGAGCGGCGGACTCGAGCCGGGCCGCTTGCCCTCGCGCAGGTTGCGCTCGAACTCGCTCCACGGAATCGGCGGGTTGTGCCAGCCGGCCATCAGCGCAGCCCCGCAGTCACGAAGGGCTCAGTCATAGCGCGCCTCGGCCCACCAACTGGTGCCCTCGAGTACGAGTAACCAGGCAACGCCCGCCGCGTCGACCACTTGCAGTCGGTGCAGTCGCCGCCGACGGATGCTCCACCACTGCTCATCGAGCGGCCACGGCCCCGCCCACGAGGTCACGGGCCGAGTTGTTCCGCCCGCGGCGGGAGCAAACCCGGCGGGGGCCGCGGAGAGCCGCATCCGGTCATCAATGCCGACGGCGGCACCCTGAGCGTCGACGACCGTCACTGCATGCCGTGAGGGGAATACGGTCGCGGGCGCGGGCTGCGGCAAGGCACCAGGCCAGGGTCGTTCGACGGGTCGCGTGATGACGGCACGGTCGCCCCAGGGCACGAGCACCGAGCGTTCGGCGAGGGTGCGGCCGCCCGCGCGGTGGGCGGTGAGCACGGCGTCGTGCCCGAGCAGACTCTGCACGCGCGAGAGGGCGTGGTGCACGCGCTCATCGGGAGGGCCACCCCACAGCCCGGGCTCGTGGTGGGCGAGGTCATCAACGCTCTCGGGCACGATGCGCACGCGCGTGATGGCCGAGCGTAGCCCCGGCCCACGATCGGCATCGGCGCGAGCGCCCGCCGTGCGCGTCTCTCCGCTGAGTTGCCAGCGAACCCGGTCGACGATCTCGCTCGCACGAAACGACCGCGGGTGCAGCCAAGCACGCTCGGTCTCGGTGCCGTGCTCGTCGCGAAACCCGATGCGAATGGCCGTCGCCACGAGCAGCCGGCTCGTGAGGGCCTCGACGAGTTCGTCGGCGAGTTGCCGCACGGCGAAGGCGAGCTGGTCGACGCGGTCGAGCGGTGGCTCCAGCTCGAGCACGCGTTCGAGGTCGGGCGGGGGAGTGCGCGGCACGAGCGGAGTGGCGTCGGCAGCCCCCGCGAGCGCGTGCCGATGGGCGCCGGCAGCGCCGAAGCGGTCGCGCACGGCCTCGGCGGGCAGCGCGGCAAAGTCGCCGAGCGTGCGCACGCCGAGCCGCCCGAGCAGCGTGGCGAGGTCGGGGTCGCCGAGCGTCGTCACCGAGAACGGAGCAAGAAAGGGGCCGGATGCTCCGCTCGGCACAATCTGCACCGACTGATCGGCAGCCACCGTGCGCGCCGCGAGTTCAGCTGCGAACGGCCCGTCGGCAATGCCGATGCGCGTGTCGACCACATCGTCGGCGCGCACCGCCCCGCGCAGGGCGAGCGCGGCGGCTTTCTCGCCCCCGTAGTACCGCGCGGGCCCGCGCGCCGCGAGCGCCAGCAGCCCCGGCCGCACGACCTGCACGCCCGCCACAAGCCCTTCGACGATGTCGATGATCGGCGCGAACAGCCGATGGTCGCGGCCCTCATCGAACGGCACGACAACGAGCGAGGTGCACAGCGACTGCGCCTCACGCCGCCGCTGACCCGCCCGCACGCCCTCTGCACGGGCCGCGGGGGAGCACGCCATCACCCTGTTTGCCGCCATGACGGCGATGGGCGCCCCCGCGGCCGCGAGCCCTTCGCGCACGGCCGCGATGACGGGCCAGTCGGGCACCCACAGCACGAGCGTGCGCTGCATCAGCCGACCCGTCTCAAAGCAGTGACGGCAGCATCGCGATCGAGACGACGGATGCCCAGCTCGGCATCGGGCATCATCACCCGCCCGCTGCGGGGCCGGCCACCGCGCTTCGAGCTCACAGTGATCGTCACTTCGCGCTCGCTCAAGTAGCCGTGGCCGTCGCCGAGGCCCGACCAGCGACTCTCGGTCAGGCTGATCATGGCCTCGGCCTGGGGCCACGGCCCGAGCACGAGCAGGGTCGACCCGCGTTCGCGCAGCCGCCCGGCGAGCTTGGAGATGGCGCCATCGCTCGCCGCTCGCCCGGGCCGCACGACGACGATGCCGAGCGCATCCGCAATCGCTGCCGTGACCGTGAGCCACGCATCGCCCGGGTGCGGCACCAGCACGAGGCGGTCGAGGTCGATGCCCATGGCCTCGGCGGCCTCAACGCCGAACTCGGGCATGCCGACAACGCCGCACCACGAGCCCGCCTGCGAGGGCCCGGCGAGTAGCGCCATGACGAGGGCGCTCGAGGGGCTCAGTGCGTAAGTCGCGCCCTCACGCAGCCCGCCGTCGGGCAGCAGGTCAGCGAGTGCTTCGTGCGTGGGCATGAGCCGCGAGTCGAGCCGGGTACGCTGCAGCGCGTCGATGCGGGCCTGGAGCGCCTGCACGGTGTCAACCGCCTCGATGCGCGCGCTGCGGGAGTCAACCCGAGGGTCGACGGGGGCAGAGAGCGCAAGGGCGGGCATCTCTCCATGATCGAACATACGTTCGAATATGGCAACTTGCACCGACATTCGCTCGGCGTGTCGCGAATACTCTCAGGCGAGCTCGGCAACCCGTCGGCGCAGAAACGCAGCCCCCGCGGCATCGTGAATCAGGTCGCCCTCGACCACGACGTCGTAGGGGCGCTCGAGCATGCCGTCTCCGGGCCGCACATCGACGTGCGCCACGGGGATGCCCCGCGCATGCACCGCGTCGGCCATCAAGTAGTCCGAGCGCGAGTCGCCCATCGACCACCAGCGCTCGGCCGTGACACCGCGTGCCGCAAACCAGTCGAGAGCGCGGTGAGCTCCGAGATCTTTGTCGAGCAGCACCGCTTCGACGTCGATCGAAATGATCGTGGGATCAATGCGAAACGCGGGGCCGACGGAGAGTTCGGTCATGAGGCGCGCGATCTCATCGACGCAACGCTTCTGCGCCTCGGCGAACACGGGCGAGGGCACGTCGATGTGCTGCTCGAGCGAGATCATGACGTGCTTGCCCTCATCGACAAACATCGTGTCGGCGTAGTGCTCGCGCGCGAGGGACTCGACGGCGACGCGCAGAGCCTCCGGCACGGCGACCTGCGCGTCGATCTCGAGCTCGCCGAGCCCCTGCGGGGTCACGGGCGCCCAGGCGCCGCCCTTCTCGAAGACGCCGAAGACGTGACTGTGAGCATCCAGCCCCCCGGCCACGAGGGGTGCGACGACGTGCTCGCGCATGAAGTCATCGCTGCGCCCGGTGATGAACGCGATCGGAATGCCCGCCGCGGCCATCGTGAGCAGGTCACTCACAATCGAGTCAATCGCGATGCGACGCTCGATCGGGCTCGCGATGGGGCCGTCAACGTCGAGCAGCAGGCCGAACGGGGCAGGGGTGGTCATGATGCTCCTCTAGAAGACGCGATCAGTGTCGACGCCGCAGTGCCGCAACACCTCGGCCGAAAAACTCGCGGTGCCGATGGCGAGCACCGTGGGCGCGCTCCGCAACAGCGCGGGCAATTCATGAGCGGTCGCCCACTCGCCGGGCCACTCGTCGCGCTCGGGATAGTGCAAGTGCACGCGCTCAAGCGCGACGAACACGACGCGCCCGCTCAACCCCGCCGCCACGGCACGAAACCCCGCGAGGTCTTTCTCGCGCGGCACCGAGACAAGCGTGAGGGCGGGGGAGGCGCCGGTGACGCGCTCGACGTGCGCGAGGGCGTTCTCGAAGCCGTCGCGGCTGACCGCCG
>NZ_JANRKZ010000138.1:0-3516 GCF_033763155.1 Microcella sp. | reverse complement strand
GGCGAACGCCGGGCGCTGGCAGTGGGCCAACCTGCAGGCCGAGAAGAGGTACAGCGCGTGGGGCGCCTACGGGCTGTCGACGCTCTCGAACCTCGTGTTTGCGCGGGAATTGCAACGCTTGAGCGACCTCAACTCGTGGGGCATCACGAGCGTGGCCGCGCATCCGGGAGGCACCGCCACCAACCTGCAAACCACGGGACCGCGTGACGGTCGCGCCCCGAGTGCTCGCCGGCAGAAGGCAACCGAGCGCTTCATGCAAGGGGTCGACCAGGGAATCGTGCCCGCTCTCTACGCCGCGACACACCCGGCTGCAGAACCCGGCGGCTACTACGGCCCCAATGGTTTTCTCGAGGTGCGCGGACTACCGGCCCCGGCGCGACTTCCGCACCTCGCTCGGGATGCCTCCGCGGCGGTTCTGCTGTGGGAAGCCTCAGAGCGACTCACGGGCGTGCGCTACGCGGAGATCGCGCAGACCGTCTCTCGTTAGCGTCCGAACGGCGTAGCCTGGAGCGATCGTGACCGCTCCCTCCCCCGCCGAATCTGCCGCAGAATCTGCCGCGCGCCGCGGGCACCTCGTTGACCTACGGCCGCTGCGCGAGAGCCCGGCCTTCGCGCGCATGTGGGCGGGCGCCGCGATCACGGGCATCGGCAGTCAAATGACGATCGTGGGCGTGGGCCTCGACATCTACGACCGGACGGCGTCAACGCTCGCCGTCTCGCTCGTTGCCGCTTTTGCGCTCGGGCCTATGATCGTCTTCGGCCTCTATGGCGGCGCCCTCGCCGACCGTTTCGATCGTCGCACGGTTGCGCTCATCTCGGCCCTCGCCGCGTGGGGCTCGACCGCCGCGATTGCGCTCTACAGCTGGCTTGGCGTGCCCGACATCTGGCCACTGTATGTGTTCATCACCATCAACTCGGTCGCGGCGATCATGGTGCAGGTCGCGCGATCAGCCATGGTTGCGCGCCTCGTGCGGCTCGAGCTGCTGCCCGCCGCCGGAGCGCTCGGGGGCATCAGCGCGGGCGTGCAAGTCACCGTCGGGCCCGCGCTCGCGGGAATCTTCGTCGCCTACCTGGGATTCGCTGCCACCTACACGGTCGAGGTCGTACTCTTTCTCGCCGCGTTCTATGGGCTCTACACGCTGCCGTCGATGATTCCCGACGGCGAGCGCCGCCGCGCCGATCTGCGCTCGATTGTCGAGGGGTGGCGGTTCTTGGGTGTCGCCCCGAACATCCGCGCCACCTTCGTGCTCGACATTGTGGCCATGACATTCGGCAACCCGCGCGTGCTGTTTCCGGCGATCGGCGCCCTGCTCATCGGGGGAGGAGCCGTCACGGTAGGCATCCTCTCGTCGGCCGGCGCAATCGGGATGCTCGTGCTGGGCCTGCTGTCGGGTCGCGTCACCGCGGTGCGCGCTCACGGCCGCGGCATGGTCATCGCGGTCGCCGCGTATGGCGGCAGCATTGCGCTCTTCGGCGTCTTGCTGCTGGCGACCGCTGTGCTGCCGATCGAGGTGGGCAGCGACATCACCGAGGCGAACATTCCCGCCCTCGTGGCGGCGTCGATTCTGCTCGCTCTCGCAGGCGCCTCTGACACCGTGAGCATGATCTACCGCACCACCATGCTGCAGGCGGCGGTTCCCGATGTCATGCGCGGCCGACTGCAAGGGCTCTTCACCGTTGTTGTCAACGGCGGGCCACGCATCGGTGATCTCTACGTGGGACTGCTGAGCCTCACGCTCTTGTTGTGGTTTCCGCCTTTGCTGGGCGGGCTGGTCATCATTGCCGTGTGCGCGGTGTTCTTGCGGCTCTATCGCAGCTTGCGTGACTACGACGCCCTCAACCCCCAGCCGTGAGCCGAGACGTGTCGACACCATGACGAAAGCCCCCGCGCTACCCGGCACGGGGGCTTTCGTGAACGCGCGTTAGCAGCGTTCGGGTCTCACGACGTTAGGGACGACCACCGGGGGGGTCGGCAGGTTTGCCGGTTTCGGTGGACGACTCATCGTCGTCGTGAGGAACGACATCGGTATTCCCGTGACCGATGCCGTTGCTCGTGCCGTTGCCCGTTCCGTTGGACCCGGCGTTGCCATTGGTGATGCCGTTCGCGTTGCCGTTCGCGTTGCCGGCTGAAGTGCCGTTGTTCTCGGCGTCGGCGGCGCGTTCTTCGGCCTTTTCGTTCTTCAACTCGCGCGCCTGCTCTGACACTGCAGCGCCAAATTCAGAGCCGATCTTGTTGGGGTCGCGGGCGCCCTGCTTGACCCAGTCGCTGAATTCGCCAGAACCGACGGGCAGCGCGGGCTCGCACGCGTCGGTTTGCATGTCGGCATCGGCGCCCTCGTCAGTCGCGCCCTCGTCAGTCGCGCCCTCGTCGATCGCTCCGCCGTCGATCACGCCCTCGTCGACCACGCACTCTTCGGTCGTGCCCTCGTCACCAACCCTGCCGTCGCCGACTTCTTCATCGCCGGCGGCGCCGTCTTCTGTCGTCTCGATCGACGACGAGACGATCGTTGACACAACGTCGTCAAAAGCGTCTTGAGCCGCGCCGGGCAAGGCCCCTGCGGCTCCGATTCCCACAAAGCCCACGGCGAGAGCGGCCACGGCGGCGGCAATCTTCGCGGCGAGTCCGAAACGAGAGACCGACGTCGCCCGCTTGCTCTCGCGCCGGCGAGTGCGGTTGACCGCAGGCGTGGGATGTTCGAGCTGTGCCGCGAGTGCAAACGACGGTTGCGGGGCAGGCACCTGAGCGACATCACGGCGCACGTCAGCAATCGAGGCAGCCAGCGCAGAAAGCTCGGGGCGCCCTTCAGGGGTTGCACCCGAGAGCAACTGCTGTGCCTCGGCGTCGGTGATCGGCTTTTCGCTCATCTCACTCCGAGCTATCGTCTCAGGATCCAAAAAGGGTACGGGTGGGCTAAAGGTTTTTTCGCAGGCGTTCGATCGCCCTACGCTGCAGGGCCTTGACCGCTCCCGCACGCTTGCCCAGCACCTCGGCAACTTGCTCGACCGTAAGGTCGGCAACGATGCGCAAGACCATGACGTCGCGCTGGTCAACCGGCAGCGCATTGAGCACCGCGAGCACGTGATGATCGCCGAGTCGCCTCGCCGCGTCGTCTTCGGCACTGGATGCCCGACGCGGATCTTCAGCCGGGTCTAGTTCGACGGTCTCGCCGCGTCGGCCGCGCATCCGCAGTTCATCGACCAATCGGCGATGGGCAATCGAGAACACGAACGAGCGAAACGCTGCTGCGTCGCCAGCGAACGAGCCAAGGCGGCTGAAGACCGTGAGAAACACCTCGCTCGTGAGGTCATCGGGTTCGCGTGACCCGCGAGCACGCAAGAAAGCCGCAACCGAGGGGGCATGGTCGTTCCACAGCTGGGTGCACGCCCAACTGGCGCCCGCTTGCGCGGCTGCGAGAACGCTCGCAAAGGCATCCGCGCCCACCGTGCTGTTCTCTGACATCGCCCCTCAGGTTAGGGGTCTGCCACCGTCACGACAAACTATTCGCGAGAGCGCGC
>NZ_JANRKZ010000137.1:0-5361 GCF_033763155.1 Microcella sp. | reverse complement strand
GGCCTCTGACCCGTGACCCGAAAGTCTTCTTGTACGTCATTGTCGACAAGGCGCAATCGAACCTGGCAATGGCGCGCTACAAGGTCACTGAGTACGACGGCCGGTTGGTTTTGTAAAAGTGGGCATTCATTTGGTTGTTCGACTCGGCCGGCCTACGCTGAAGTTCTCACAGCGGCGTGACGTCGAGTTCGATCGTCAGCCGCGACGACAGTAGGCGGCAAGGACTCATGGCACAACAATCTGCCCACGGCGGCGACGACGGCCTGGTGAAGGTCGCGTCACCAACTGATCGCGTCGACAACGGTTGGGACGATGCGGCTCGCGCCGTCTATTCGGTGCGAAAAATTGATGCCCCCATGGGCATCATCTTGCAGCCCGACGCGCGCGCTCCCTACCTTCTCGACCTGCAGGGCAAGAAGTTCTACTCGACCGACGATCTCTCTGACTTCCCGACCCACCCCGTGCACGTGGGAGTTCAGACCTACGTGGTATCGGCGGACGACGTGTTGCCTCCTGGGCCAGGCCGCAATCTCGAGTTGCTGCTCTGGAATGTGGGGCGGAGCTCGTTCCACGGCGGACTCGCGCCCTGGCTGTCGCCCACTGCTCCCTATCGACTGACGGCGTGGCCCGACTTCACCGGGGTTTTTCACACGACGTTCCACTTGCGACTCACGGCTCACCTCGCCAATCACGTGTCGACGGTCAATGACCTCATCGAGCTTTTTCCGACGGATGCTGACTCGGTGCCCGGCGCCATGAACGCGTTTAGCCTCCTCGGCATTCTGGAGAGCATGCCCGCTCAGCCCGCTCCCGCACCGGCGGGAGAGCAGAGCGAGCCGAGTGAGCCCGTGAAGGCCACCGGTGGACTCTGGAGTCGACTTCGCGATCGGTGGGGCTTCTAGGCATGGCAGAACACGTCGTTCTGTTCACGGGACCGATGGGCGCCGGCAAGACCGCGGCAATCCAAAGCCTCAGCGACATCGATCCGGTGCGAACAGAAGCAGCAAATACTGATCGGGTAACCGCCGACAAGCCGACGACCACCGTGGCGCTTGACTACGGCGAGATCACGATTGGCCCCGACGAGAAGGTTCGTCTCTACGGCATCCCGGGTCAGACCCGCTTCGAGTTCATGTGGAAAGTGCTCATGAAGCGCGCGGTCGGCATGATTTTGCTCGTCAACAACGACAACCCCGACCCCATCGGGCAAATGCTCTACTTCATCGACTACTTTCATGAGCTGTACCAGCGGGGCGGTGCGGTTGTCGCGATCTCCCGTTCCGATGTGGGCGCGGGCCCGAGCCGTGAAGACTATTACGCTGCACTAGCGGCGGCTCGACCTGGATTGTCGATTCCGATCTTTTCGGTCGACGCTCGCAGCCCCGAGCAAATGAAGATCGCGCTTTTCTCGCTCATCCTGAACATTGAAAGCCGGGCGGCCTTGCCCGCTGGCTACGAGGGAACCCGTCGATGACCACAGCACTCCACCACAACGAAGTCGTCATTGCCCGCGGCGGTGCCTTGCTCGCTGAGCTCGACTCGGTCTGCACGTCGTTTCTCTATGCCGTTCTTGTGACCGATGATGGTTTTGAGGTCGCAAGCGTTTCGGGCTCTGACCACGAACGACTCGCGAGCATGGTGAGTTCGCTTCAGGCGCTCGCCGAGGGTGTTGCCGAAGAGCTCAAGATCGGCACATCAGAGTACGTCGTGCTCGCGACCGAAGACGGTCACGTCATTCAATTGCGCATCCCGCGCCAACAACTCGTCTTGTCGGCTGTCTTCAATAAGTCGGAGACCCTGGGCAAAGTGTTGTCGGCGTCGAAGAGCACGGCGGAACAAATCGCGGCAGTCGTTGAGGGCAATAGCTAAGTCGCGAACCACCACGCCGGAATCACTGACAGAAGACTCGAACACCTCAGAAAGGTTGTCGTGGCAAACGTAGACGAAACCCTCGCCGCTCTCACCGACCTCGCTGGCTCGAAGTGGGTCGCGCTGGTCGACAGCCAGTCGGGGATGATCTTGGGTCAGCGGGGCAGTGCCGCAGAGATCGAAGTGACGGCCGCTGGCAACACGGAGGTTATGCGGGCTAACCGGACGATGGTCTCGTCACTGGGCTTGAGCGACAAGATCGAAGACATCATCATCACGCTCACCGGGCAGTATCACATCATGCGCCCCATTGCCGCGGACCCGTCGATCTTCTTGTACCTCGTGCTGAATCGGGCCAAGGCCAACCTGGCACTCGCGCGTCAGAAGATCGTGAGTTCGGGCGATTCGCTCACCATCTGAGCCGCCCGCTGCGTCCCGCGCTTTGCGCTGACGTTCGCCACCCCGTACCATGGGGAGGTTGCGAGTTCTTCGCACACGTATGCCCTTCCCCGAGTTAACCCTTGGGGTCGGGCGTGCCGACAAGTGATCTTGGGTAGGGCATCCGTCTCGGAAGCTCTGCGGTAACCAGAACAGGAGTACACCCATGGCAGCAACCTGCCAGGTGACCGGAGCCGTTCCCGGCTTTGGCCACAACATTTCGCACTCACACCGTCGCACCAAGCGTCGGTTTGACCCGAACATCCAGAAGAAGACGTACTTCGTGCCGTCGCTTCGCCGCAATGTCACGCTGACCCTGTCGGCCAAGGGCATCAAGACGATCGATGCTCGTGGCATCGAGGCGGTCGTCAAAGACCTGCTCGCTCGTGGGGAGAAGATCTAGTGGCTAAGCAACAAGACGTTCGTCCGATCATCAAGCTGAAGTCGACCGCCGGCACTGGGTACACCTACGTGACTCGCAAGAACCGTCGTAACGACCCCGACCGCCTCGTGCTCAAGAAGTACGACCCGGTAATCCGCAAGCACGTCGAATTCCGCGAGGAGCGCTAAGTCATGGCGAAGAAGAGCAAGATCGCGCGCAATGAGCAGCGCAAGGTTGTCGTCGAGCGGTACGCCGCGAAGCGTCTCGAACTGAAGAAGGCACTCGTCGACCCGAACGGCACGGACGAATCGCGCGAAGCCGCCCGCAAGGGACTGCAGAAGTTGCCGCGCAACGCGTCGCCCGTTCGCGTTCGTTCGCGTGACGCCGTCGACGGCCGCCCTCGTGGTGTGCTGACGAAGTTCGGCATCTCGCGTGTGCGTTTCCGCGACATGGCGCACCGTGGCGAGCTGCCCGGTATCACCAAGTCGAGCTGGTAACACTCAGCACGTCAGGTTCTCGAGGAGGGGGCATTCCGTGAGGGATGCCCCCTCCTCCCGTATGTGCACCCAATCACCACTTGCGGCTCACCGGGCCAACGTGCCCGGAAACATGCGGAAGTACTGGTACCGTCGAGGCGGCTCGCGGTCAGATCACGATTGCGAACCGTCCCACCAACGTTGAGGTCCGAGGAGGACACCATGAACCGTTCCGAGCTTGTCGCGGCGATCGCCGCTGAGTCGGGCCTGAGCCAGGCTGATGTGAACCGCGCTGTCGACGCCCTTTTCTCGGTTGTCTCTGGCGCCGTCAAGAGCGGCACGAAGGTTGCTATCCCGGGCTGGATCTCGTTCGAGCGCACGCACCGCGAGGCGCGCACGGGCCGCAACCCCCAGACGGGCGAGGCCATCCAGATCGCCGCGTCGTACGGCATCAAGGTCAGCGCCGGCACCAAGCTGAAGGCTGCTGCCAAGTAGGTCAGCACCCACCAGCACCACGCTCGAAGGGCGGCTTCCCACAGTGGGGGAAGCCGCCCTTCGAGCGTTTGCAGGCGAGACGTGGATGCCCGCACCGAGCGCCCGCACAGCGCTGTCGCCTATCCTGGAGTCGTGACTGTTCTCGCCCGCACTGCGCGCACGACGCCCTTGCCGTGGGGTGCGCTGGGCGTGGGCGCACTCATCTCGGGAGCCCTTGTCGCCGTGCTCGCGGGCCTGGTGTTTGGGGGAGGAGCGGAGGCAGCGCTCATCGCCGATCCGGGGGCGGCCGTGCGCTACGGACTTCCGCTCGCGAAGCTCGCTGCCACGCTTGGTGCGGCGGGCGCGATCGGTGGCCTCATGCTGGCGGTGCTGGCACTCGCTCCCGAGCATCCCGAACACGGTCGTGCCCTTGATGTGGCTGCGGCGTCTGCTGCTGTCTGGACCGTGGCCTCAGCGGCGTCGGCGTTCTTCACATTTTTGGCCGCCTATCTCGAGCCGGTCGCGGTCGATGATCGTTTTGGGCGGCTCATCGCGGGATTCTTGACCTCTACCGAGCTCGGCCAAGCGTGGCTGACGACCATTGTCATGGCGGCGCTCGTGACGGTCTTGTGTTTCGCCGTCCGCGCCCCCGCGGTGCTAGCGGGGGTCGCGGTGTTTGCCATCGCCGCCCTGTGGCCTGTTGCCCAGACGGGGCATGCGGGAGGTACGGCCGATCACGACGCCGCGGTCACCGAGGTCTATCTGCACAGTGTCTTTGCGGCGATGTGGGTGGGCGGGCTGCTGACCATTGTGGTGACGCGGCGGGTGCTTGCCGAGCGGTTGCCCGTCGTGCTCGCTCGGTACTCGACGATCGCCCTCGTGGCCTTCATTGTGGTGGCGATTTCGGGGTTCGTGAGCGCACAACTGCGCATCGGAACCGTTGACGCCCTTGCGAGTGCTTACGGGCTGATTGTTCTCGCCAAAGTCGCAGCACTGATCGGCCTAGGAGTCTTTGGTGCCGTCTATCGCCGCCGACTCATCGGCAACCTTGAGCGAGATCATCGCCGACAGTCGACCCTGTGGATCCTGGTAACCGCCGAGCTTGCGCTCATGGGCATCGCATCCGGGCTCGCGACAGCCTTGGCGCGCACCTCTACCCCCGTTCCGCAGATTCCGGTCGACCAGCTCGCTGACCCGACCCCCGCTGAGATCCTCACCGGCTCTCCGCTCCCTCCGCCTTTCGAGGCGTGGCGGCTCGCGACCGAGTGGGATCTCAACCTGCTGTGGGCTCTTCTCGCGGGCTTTGGAGCGTTCTTCTACCTCGCCGGCGTTGCGCGGTTGCACCGGCGCGGCGACCACTGGCCCCTGCATCGCACGATTCTGTGGACACTGGGAATGGTGTTGCTCGTGCTGGTGACGAGCAGTGGGCTCGCTGTTTACGAGCGCTACTTGTTCAGCATCCACATGCTCGGCCACATGGTGCTCAGCATGGGTATTCCTGTGATGCTCGTGCTCGGGGCGCCCGTGACGCTGGCGGCACGGGCCATCCACGCTCGCAAAGACGGATCGCGCGGGCCGCGCGAATGGATTCTCGCGATCGTGCACTCTCGCTTCGCCGCCATCTTGGGGCACCCCATCGTTGCCTCGGTGGTCTTCGCCGTCTCGCTCTTGGTGTTCTATTACTCGCCCCTCTTCTCGTGGGCGGTGAGCGACCACCTTGGC
>NZ_JANRKZ010000136.1:0-6955 GCF_033763155.1 Microcella sp. | reverse complement strand
CGTTCGCCGACGGGTGGCCTCTCGGGGTCGTTCGCATAGACTCGGTAAATGGCACTGCTCGACTCGATCCGCACCCCGCGCGACCTCGATCGACTCTCTGAGTCGCAAATGGTCGAACTGGCGGAAGAGATCCGCCGATTCCTGGTTACCGAGGTCTCGAAGACGGGCGGCCACCTGGGGCCCAACTTGGGCGTCGTCGAGCTGACGTTGGGCATCCACCGCGTCTTCGATTCGCCCCGCGATGCAATCGTGTGGGACACCGGCCACCAGTCGTACGTGCACAAGCTCGTGACGGGCCGTCAAGATTTTTCATTGCTGCGCCAAAAGGGCGGCATCGCTGGTTACCCGCAGCGCTCCGAGAGCGAGCACGACATCGTTGAGAGCTCGCACGCGTCGAGCTCGCTGAGCTGGGCCGACGGTATTTCTCGCGCCTTTGAGATGACGGGTCAAGATGATCGCCATGTGATTGCGGTCGTGGGTGATGGCGCGCTCACGGGCGGCATGACGTGGGAAGCCCTCAACAACATCAGCGATGACAACAGCCGCAACCTCGTCATTGTCGTCAACGACAACGGTCGATCGTATGCGCCGACGATTGGCGGCATGGCGCGTTTCTTGTCGACCGTGCGCACCCGGCGTTCGTACTACCGATTCCGTCGGGGAACCGAGCGCGCTTTCGGCGTGTTCGGCGCCCCCGGTCGCGCGGTGTATCGAGGCGTTCGCGGCGGCCTGCACGGTTTCTTGTCGCGCTTCACGAATAACGAAGCCCTCTACTCCAACCTCGACATCAAGTACATCGGGCCGATCGATGGACATGACCTGAAAGATGTCGAGCGTGCCTTGCGGCAGGCCAAGGAATACAGCGCACCGGTGATCGTGCACGCGATTACCCAGAAGGGCAAGGGCTACCAGCCCGCGCTCGCTGACGTCGCCGATCAGTTCCACGCCGTCGGCCAGATCGACCCCGAGACAGGCGAGTCGATTGAGGCAGCCAGTCGCCCGTCATGGACCTCAGTATTTGCCGACGAAATCGTTGCTCTGGCTGACAAAGACCGGCGCATCGTCGGGATTACGGCCGCCATGTTGCGGCCGACCGGCTTGCACAAACTCGCCGAAAAGCACCCGGACCGCATCATCGACGTGGGAATCGCTGAGCAGCACGCGGTGGCCTCGGCGGCGGGTCTCGCCTACGGCGGAATGCACCCGGTTGTAGCCGTCTACGCGACGTTCATCAATCGCGCCTTCGACAGGTTCTCATGGATGTCGCGCTGCACCAGGCGGGCGTCACGTTCGTTCTCGACCGTGCGGGTGTGACGGGTCCCGACGGCGCGAGCCACCACGGCATGTGGGACCTCTCGATCTTGCAGGTCGTGCCGAACATCCGCCTGGCTGCCCCTCGTGATGCAACCCGTTTGCGCGAGGAGCTGGGCGAGGCTGTCGCTGTCGATGACGCGCCGACCGTCGTGCGGTTCTCGAAGGGCTCGGTCGGCACGGAGTTTGACGCTGTGCGCCGCACTCAGGACGGAGTCGACGTGTTGCGGGAAGCTCCGCACAAAGATGTGCTCATCGTGACGGTCGGCCCGATGGCCAAGATCGGTCTGGAGGTCGCTGAGCGGCTCGCAGACCAGGGAATCGGCGCCACGGTGATTGACCCACGCTGGGTCGTTCCGGTGCCCGAGAGCGTGATCGACTTGGCGCGCGACCACCGCATTCTCGTGAGCATCGAAGACGGTGTGCGCGTCGGAGGCATTGGCACGCGCATCCGTCAAGATCTTCGCGCTGCCGGTGTCGATACGGCCGTCGACGAGCTCGGCCTCCCCGATGAGTTTCTCGAGCACGCGACGCGCGAAGAGATTCTCGAGCGCGTTGGGCTCACGTCGCAGGCGATCGCACGCGACCTCGTCGCCCAGGTTCTTGGCACGCGCATTCCGGTCGCTCGCCCATTGCCCGACGAACAGGGTGCAAACGTCGACCACGACGAGCGCACTCGATAGACATCAGCAACGGCGATGCCCCCGACCAAACCTGGTCGGGGGCATCGCCGTTGCGAGCCGCGTTGCCGCGCCCGGCGCTCGGCCTAGCCGATTCCGCGGATGCGTGGGGTGTGGAACGTTGCCCCGAACACGCGCTCCGACGCTCCGACGCGGTCGAGGAAGGGCGTGACACCACCCATCTGGAACGGCCAGCCAGCACCGAGGATCATGCACAGGTCGATGTCGTCGGCGGCGTCGACGACCTTGTCGTCGAGCATCCGGTGAATCTCGTCGGCGAGTCCGTCTTCGAGTCGCTGGGTGAGTTCGTCGACCGTGTAGGGCTGTGCATCGGCGGGGCGGTGCTTCGCGACGATCTCGAGGGCTTTCTTGTCGATGCCCTTCGCCTGGCCTTTGGCATCTTTCTCGAGCAACACTCCCGCCTCGGCGAGCTCGTGCAACGCACGTGACTCGAAGAAGCGGTCAGGAAATGCGCTGTGGTGCGTGTCGAGAACGTGGGCACCCACTTTGAGGCCAACGAGGTCGAGGAGCACGAACGGATCCATGGGCAAGCCGAAGTGGCGTTGTGCCTCTACGACCGTCTCAAAAGGCGTACCGATTTCGACAGCGTGCATCGCTTCACCGAGCACTTTCGCCAGGATTCGGTTGACGACGAAGCCGGGTGTGTCGGCCGTAATGACGGCGTTCTTGCGCAATGCGGCTGCCGTTGCCATCGCCGTCGCCAACGTGGCTTCGTCGGTCGCGGGCGTCTTCACGACCTCGATGAGCGGCATGACGGCGACGGGGTTGAAGAAGTGGAAACCGACCACGCGCTCGGGGTTCTTCAGCTTCGCGCCGATCTTTTCGACCGAGAGCGAAGACGTGTTGGTGGCGAGCACCGCCTCGGGCGAGATGTACTTCTCGACCTCGGCGAACACATCTTGCTTGATCGACAGCTCTTCGAACACGGCCTCGATCACCCAGTCGCAGTCGGCGAAGTCGGTCTTGTCGACAGTGCCGCTCAGCAGCGCGCGAAGCCGGTTGCCTTCGTCGCCGTCGATACGGCCCTTCTGCTCGAGCTCGGCGATCTCGCCGCGGATGTAGTCGAGCCCTTTGTCGACGCGTGCTTGGTCGAGGTCGGTGATGACCACGGGCACCTGCAAACGACGCAAGAACAGCAGCGCGAACTGGCTCGCCATGAGGCCGGCACCGAGTACGCCCACCTTCGTGACCTTCTTCGCGAGCGCCTTGTCGGGCGCGCCAGCAGGCCGCTTAGCGCGCTTTTGCACCAGATTGAAGGCGTAGATGGATGCTCGGAACTGGTCGCCCGCAACGAGGTCGGCCAAAGCCTTGTCTTCTGCGGCGAACCCCTCGGCCTTCGTGGTGTTCTTGGCCGCAGCCAGCAGGTCGAGTGCCGCGTAGGGCGACTTGGCGACCTTTCCGAGCCGCTTCTCGAGGGTCTTGCGGGCAATGCCGATGGCGACATCCCACTTGACCGCGCGCTAGATCTTGCCCGGTTCGTTCGGGCGCTTGACATTCACCGAGCCGGCGAGCACGCCATCGGCCCAGCGGAGGGAGTCTTCGAGGAAGTTCGCGGGAGCGAGCATGACATCGGCCATGCCGAGTTCGAACGCTTCGGCCGGCTTGAGCATGCGGTTGTTCTTGAGTGGGTTCTCGACGACAACCTTGAGCGCGTTCTCAATGCCAATCAGGTTCGGCAGCAACCACGCTCCACCCCAGCCGGGGATGATGCCCAAGAAGACCTCGGGCAGTGCGAGAGCCGCGGCGCTCGAGTCGAGGGTGCGGTAGTCGCAGTTGAGCGCCACTTCGACACCGCCGCCCAGGGCAAGGCCGTTGATGAAGCAAAACGAGGGAACCCCGAGCTCGCCGAGCTTGCCCAACGCGTAGTGCCCCAACTGCGCCATCTGGAGCCCCGCCTCATAGCTCGGGATGTCGCCGACCTTCGAGAGGTCGGCGCCCGCAGCAAGAATGAACGGCTTTCCGGTGATCGCGAGAGCACGAATCTCGCCAGCCGCGGTTCGGGCCTTCTGGGCGTCGAGAACGCTGGCCAGCTGCATGAGACCCTCAGGGCCCAGCGTGCTCGGCCGCGTGTGGTCACGACCGTTGTCGAGAGTGACGAGAGCGAGCATCCCGCCACTCGGCAGCGGCACATCGCGCACGTAGCTGTGGGTGACGACTTCGTCATCACTGAGCGCGCGAAGCTCGGCGAACTGGTCGGGGGAGTACTGCGCGGTTGCGCTCGTGGTTGCCACGGTTACGCCTTCTTTCCGGTGTAGTGCGGGTTCTCCCAAATGACGCTGCCGCCTTGGCCCAGACCGACGCACATGGCCGTGAGACCATAGCGAACGTCGGGTCGCTCTTCGAACTGGCGCGCAAGTTGAATCATCAGGCGAACGCCCGAGCTGGCGAGAGGGTGGCCCATCGCGATGGCGCCGCCCCAGGGGTTGACGCGCGGGTCGTCGTCGTCGATGCCGAAGTGGTCGAGCAAACTCAGCACCTGCACGGCGAAGGCCTCGTTGAGCTCAAAAGCCCCGATGTCGTCGATCGTGAGGCCAGCCTTCTTGAGGGCTTTCTCCGTAGAGGGGATCGGCCCGATGCCCATGACCTCAGGGGCAACACCGGCGTAGGCAAAGCTCACGAGACGCATCTTGGTCGTCAGCCCTAGTTCTCTTGCCGCGTCGGCGCTCGCGAGCAAGCTCACGGTGGCGCCGTCAGTGAGCGGTGAAGCGTTGCCCGCCGTGACTCGTCCGTGGGGTCGGAAAGGGGTCTTGAGACCGGCGAGGCCCTCCATGGTGGTGTCGGGGCGCAAGCCCTCGTCAACCGTGGCGAGGCCAAACCCGGCCTCGCTGCGAAGGGCGACCGGCACGAGGTCAGGTTGAATCTTGCCGACGGCGTACGCCGCGGCCACCTTTTGTTGACTGCGCATGCCGAAGCGGTCGGCGCGCTCTTTCGTCAGCGCCGGAAAGCGGTCGTGGAGGCGCTCGGCAGTAAGGCCCATGTTGAGCGCGTCGCCGCTGACCAGCTTCTCAGCGAGAAAGCGTGGGTTAGGGTCAGCACCGAAGCCCATGGGGTGGCGGCCCATGTGCTCGACACCGCCGGCGATCGCAACGTCGTAGGCGCCAAAAGCAATGCCTCCCGCCGTTGTGGTGACCGACGTCATGGCACCCGCGCACATGCGGTCGATCGCGTAGCCGGGCACGCTCAGCGGAAGCCCGGCGAGAATGGCCGCCGTTCGGCCGAGGGTGAGGCCCTGGTCGCCTTGCTGGGTCGTCGCCGCGATGGCCACATCGTCGACGCGATCTTTCGGCAGTGAAGGGTTGCGCTCAAGAAGCCCGATCATCGCCTTGACGATGAGATCGTCGGCCCGGGTGTTCCAGTACATGCCCTTCTCACCTGCCCGGCCGAAGGGGGTGCGAACCCCGTCTACGAAAACGACGTCGGCTCGTGCAGCCACGATGGTGCCTCCCAGAGTGTGTTGGACTGACACTCAGACTAGGGACGGCAGTGCACCGGAGCAGAAACCCCTGCGTCTTCCTACGAATCGGCCTCCGATGCCGCGACCGGCTCTTGGAGTGCGTCGACAAAGGCTTGCGCAATCGTCTGTGCAGTTGCGTCAATCTGCCACGGACGCGCTCCGATGGCGGCGAGCCCAGCGGCGATACCGACAGTGGTCACGTCTGCGGGAGGCTGCCAGCAGATGCGCCGCACGTGCTCCGGCGTCAGAAGGTTCTCGAGGGGCATTTCGAGCGAATCGGCGATCGCCTGCAGCAACGGTCGAACGAGTCGGTAGCGGCGGTCGGCTTCGGGGTTGCGATCGGCCCACGAGCGTGGGGGTGGGATGCTCTCGTCAGAGCCGCGGTGCGCCGGCAGGTCATCCGTCGCGAGACCGGCCTCGATGGCTGCCCACCATCGATCGAGCTGGGTTCTGCTGGCTCGGCCCATGAAGGTTTTCAGGGCGGCCAACTCTCGCTTCGAGGTCAGCGGAGCGCGAGCCGCGGCGACGATCGATGCATCGGGCAAGAGCCGGCCTGGCGAAGTGTCAACCTCTATGGCGTAAGCGTCGCGAGCGAGCCACAGTTCACGGGCAACGGCGAGCGCGCGTTGGCCGCGAACAGTAGAGAGCCCGGAAAGACGACGCCAGGGTTCGGTCTTGGGTTCGGCTACGGGTTTGGCAAGAACACCGGCGAACTCTTGTGCGGCAAAGTCAGCCTTGCCCTGGTCGGCGAGTCGCTCGGCGATGCGATCGCGCACGTCGAGCAGCAGTTCGACATCAAGAGCCGCATAGGTCAACCACGAAGCCGGAAGAGGACGCGTCGACCAGTCGGCGGCGGAGTGTTCTTTCGCGAGGTGGAGCCCGAGGGTTTCTTCGACAACCGCGCCTAATCCGACGCGAGGCAGATTGGCCAATCGCGCCCCGAGTTCAGTGTCGAAGATCGTCGATGGTTCGAGCCCGAGCTCTCGCAAGCAGGCGAGGTCTTGGCTCGCCGCATGCAAGACCCACTCAACATCGCCAATGGCCGCTTGCAGTTCGGCGAACGACTCGAGGGCAGGGGGATCGAACAGAAATGTGCCCGCGCCGCGACGAAAGACCTGAATGAGGTAGGCCCGCTGCGAGTATCGAAATCCGCTCGCCCGCTCGGCATCCACGGCCACCGGCCCGTCAGCGCGTGACAGTGCCTCGACCGCCTCGAGGTAGGCATCGCGCGTGTCGATGACGACGGGAGGGTGAGCCAGTTGAGCGACGGGCAGGGAAGGAACGTGAGGTTCAGGCGCCGAGCGCGGGGCGCGCGCCGCCGCCGGGGGCATAGGCGGAACCGCGAATGGGTCGGTGATGGGTGGTCGTTCAGCCACGAGATTCCCGCCGGGGCTGCAGCACGGCCACGCCCTCCGGCGCTGGGGGGTATCCGGCGACCATGCAGAGAAGCTCGCCCCAGCCCTCGACGTGAGCGGTGAGGTCGTTCTCC
>NZ_JANRKZ010000135.1:0-4200 GCF_033763155.1 Microcella sp. | reverse complement strand
TATTCTGACAGCTATACCTGCCAGGAGGCGACGTGGTTCAGCGAGCATCCGCACGACAACAGCGACTGCTGCGTGAGTTTGGCGCGCACGTGCGCACCTGGCGAAAGCTCAACGGGGTATCGGCCACCGACCTCGCAGCGCGGGCGTTCGTCACGCGTGAGACGTTGCGGCATATCGAAAACGGCACGGGGTCGCCGCGGCTCGAGTCCGTGATAGCCGTGCTGACCGCACTAGGCATTGCTGACACCGTCGTGACGTCGGCCGACCCCTATCGGTCAGAGGCAGGGCGAGCACGGCTCGACGCGATCATCGCGGGCGGCGGTGCCCCATGAACCGCGTCGAGGTCTATCTCGATGGCATTGCTGATACCCCCGTGCATGCCGGAACGCTGGAAGCATCATTCGCAGGCGGGCGCTCACTGGCGTCGTCATCGTTTCAATATGCGGCCAGCTACCTCGCGCACCCCGGCCGTTATGCGCTCTCGCCCGACCTGCCGCTGACGACCGGCCGCCTCTACACTGACGAATCGCGCGCGCAGTTCGGGGCATTTGTCGATGCGGCCCCCGATGAGTGGGGGCGAAAGATTGTCGAAGCCAACCACGCCCGGCGTCGCGCGGCCGACCCGTCGCTCTCGGCACGGCTCGGCCCCTTCGAGCTGCTGGTGGGGGTCGCCGACCACACGCGCATGGGGGCGCTGCGGTTGTGTGCGGGTGACCCGAGTGTGCATCCGTGGCTCTCTGATGACCATGGCGTCGCGGCACTGCATGACCTTGAGAGGGTGATCGAGGTGGCCCGTCGGTACGACGCGAACGAAGCGACTGACGATGACATCGCCTACCTGTCTGACGTTGCCACGAGCCCCGGGGGTGCCCGCCCGAAAGCCAACGTGATCGCAGCTGACGGCACGCTCGCGATCGCGAAGTTGCCGCACTCGAAAGACGGCTCTATCGACGTGGAGGCGTGGGAGGCTATTGCGCTCACGATCGCCGCACGCGCGGGTCTTGATGTGCCGCGATTCGACCGTATTGCGGCGGGAGCGCGCGCGTCGGTGCTCATCACGCATCGCTTTGATCGAACGCGCGATGGTCAGCGCGTCGGTTACCTGTCGGCCGCGAGCGCCATGAGCATTGGCGAGCACGACAGCCGCTCGGTGAGCTACGTCGATTTTGCGGATGCTCTTGCCGAGCTCAGCGAAAACCCGGCAGCCGACCTGCGCGAGCTCTACGGCCGCATCGCCCTCACGGTGCTGATCAACAACGTCGACGACCATTGGCGCAACCATGCTGTTCTGCGAGGCCGAACCGCATGGCGGCTCGCGCCGGTGTTCGATCTCAACCCATCGCGAACGCGCGGTGTCATCACCTCACGGCCGATTAGTGCCGACGATGACCCGCGTGATCGCCACTTGCGCCACCTGGTCGCCATCGCCGATGCTTTCGCGCTCTCGCATGCCGAGGCCACCGCGATCGTTCGCGGCGTGGGCCAGCAGGTTGCTCGTTGGCGAGATGTGGCTCGCGAGCTCGACCTCGACATCGGCCAAATCGAGGCGATGGCCCCGGCGTTTAGCGAGGCACAACTCGCCTTCGCGCTCGACGTGCGCTGACCTACGGCAGCACGGTGGCAACCACCTCGGCGGCGAAGGGTGCGACCTAATCGACGGTGCAGGTGCCCGGTGTCGGTGCTGCGTTCTCGGTGACGAAATAGGTGGTCGCGGCGTCTGACGTGACCTGGGCGCAGAATCCATTGAGGGTCAGGGTGATCACCGGTGCCGCGGCCGTCGACTGGCCGAAGCCGTATGAAGTGAGCACAGCGAGATCGCTGGTGTAGGCGCCGTCATTCGGCACGGAGTAGCTGATCATGGCGAGGCGCAGATTGGCGAGATCGGCGATGGCAGCACTGTCGCGCGCCGGTTTCTGTTGTGCGAGGAAAGTCGCAACAGCAATTGCGGCGAGAATGCCGATGATGACGATGACCACCACCAGTTCGATCAGCGAGAATCCCTGATCGTCTGCGGGCCGGCGAGTGGGCGGTGCACTGCGGTGGGTGGTGGGCATCGGTTCCTCATCGCGGGGCTATCGGGTTTCGACCAACGGTGACGGAGCCGCACAGGGCGACGGCGAACCTGGTGTTCTCTCAGCATGACGCACACGGGGTGCGGGTAGCACCCCCTGTCGTGGGGTCAGGGCCCCCTACGGCAGAACGTTGGCGACAACCTCGGCGGCGATGGCCTGGGCCGCCGCCCGCTGGTCGAAGGCTCCGCCAAAGTCGTCTTCCGAGAGGTAGAGCTCGACCCACGTGCGGCCGATCACCATATCGACGACGCACCAGGCGTCGCCGGCTCCGCAGCGAATCCAGGCCTCGTCATCGGCGCCGAGTCCGGCCACAGTGATGGGGGTCGAGCCGACGATCGGCTGGGCCTCGGCCCACGCCCACTCACCGCCGCGCAGCACGTCGAGGCTGCCGATGCCGGCATCAGCATCCGCGTAGGCAAGAAAGCACGAGGGGGAGTCGTCGATGACCTCGGCGCCGGCCCAGAGACTCCAGCCGCCGCCGTAGCGCGCGATCGACTCGACGGGCACCGATACGCCCGTGATGGCCTGCAGGCTTGCGCCGCTGATGTACGCGCCGCAGTCGTCGGGCAGGGGGAGGGTGTCGGCCGGAGGAGTCCAGACGGCGGCGCCCGCACCGGCGCCCGTCACCGCGGCGGCGACAGCGTTGGCGAGCGCGGCACCGGCGGCCTCGGTGACGGCCCCATCGAGGGCCACGTCGACCCAGCGGTTCGCGACCAGGGCATCGAGCTGGCACGCGGCTCGGCCTGACGAGGTGTAGCACGACGGCGTGCCCGCTGCGGCGGCGCCGTAGTAGTCGACGTAGCGGTCCCACTGAGCGCCCGGCTCGGGCAGCACGAGCACGCGCACACCCGTGTAGGCGGGGTTGCCGCCGCGCACGCGGCTCTGCGGCGCACCATTGCTGAACTCACACACGAGGCCACCCACGCTTCGCACGACATACTCTTCGGGCCGTGACGGATGCGCGCCATACTCCGTCTGAGCGCGCGATACCGACGAAACCGGGGTAGCGAAGGTCGCCGCCAGGGGTAGCGCCGCGGCGAGCTGGTCACACGTGAGGTCGATGCGCGGAGCGGGGGCGCTGACCACCTCCTCCGTCGGCGTGGGGGTTGGCGTGGCCGACTCGGCCGTCGGCGACGCCACGGGAGTCGGCGCGGGCGGGGTGCAGCCCGTGAGCATGAGCAAGGTGGCGCCAGCGACAACGGCGAAAGCACGCCAGGGGTGGGTGTGCATGGTCATGACCTTTCGACGTTGGGGAAGACGCTTGAGGTTGACACAGGGTTGCTTTTCGCGCCACCACGAGATTCGCCCTAGAAGCTGAGCCCCATGTGCTGAAGGCGCTCGACCCGCTCGGCGACAGGCGGGTGCGAGCCGAGCCACTGCGCGAGCACGCCCTCGCCGATGGTGTTGACGAAGAACAGCCCGCGCACTTCGAACGACGCGGCTTTCACGGTGTTCGGCTGCGCCTGAATCTTCTCGAGCGCGCGAATGAGCCCGTCTGGATGCCGCGTGAGTTCAACGCCACTCGCGTCAGCGAGAAACTCGCGGCGACGCGAGACGGCCGCACTGATCAGCGGGCCGAGCACAAAGGCCACGGCCGCGAAGGCGGTGCCGAGCACGATCATCAGAAGGCCCAGCATCCCGAGAATGAGCCCCAGGCCAAACTTGAACTCTGACAGCACCGACTGCACGAGCGACCAGCCGAGCACGAGCAGCATGCCGGCGATCGAGGCGATCGAGCCGACGAGCGCGAACGTCGTGAGGGTCACGCGACCGTCGTAGTTGACGATGTGCGCGATCTCGTGGGCGACGACGGCCTCGAGCTCGGTGTCGTCAAGCAGGTCGAGGGCGCCGGTCGTGACACCGATCACCGCGTTCTTGGGGCTCAGCGACGCGGCAAAGGCGTTGGGGGCAGGGTCGTCGATCACCCCGACCTTGGGCATCGGGATGCCCGCCCGCAACGCCGTCGTTTCCACCACGCGATGCAGCCGCGGGTGCTGCTCGGCATCCACTGCCGCCCACCCGGCGGTGTTCGCGGCCGACGTCGTGGCCGAGCTCAGCGCCCACCACACGTAGAGCGGGCAGAAGATCAGCAGCAGCCAGAACGGCCACACCTCGCCGACCACCCACG
>NZ_JANRKZ010000134.1:0-2485 GCF_033763155.1 Microcella sp. | reverse complement strand
GTTCTTCTCGGCCACGGCGCGTTCGAGTGCGGCGGCAAAGGCGGTGAGGCGTTCGGCCACGGCCGCATCCGTCGACCCGATGATGCGCGCCGCAAGAAGACCAGCGTTGCGCCCGCCACCGATCGAGACCGTCGCCACGGGAATGCCCGCCGGCATCTGCACGATGCTCAGCAGGCTGTCGAGGCCATCGAGCGTCGCGAGGGGCACGGGCACACCCACGACGGGCAGAGTCGTCACGCTCGCGATCATGCCCGGCAAGTGGGCGGCACCGCCCGCACCGGCAATGATGACGCGGATGCCGCGGCCGGCCGCCGCACGGCCATACGCGATCATCGCATCGGGCGTGCGGTGGGCACTCAACACTTCGACCTCGTAGGCAATACCGAGCTCGTCAAGAGCCTCGGCCGCACGCTGCATGACCGACCAGTCGCTGTCAGAACCCATGACAACGGCGACGAGGGGTGAGTTCATGCCTCCAGGGTAGGACTCAGGCATCGAAGTGGCTTGCCGCGGCGCGCGCACGGTAGACGACGTCGTCAAGCTCGGTGCCGATGACCGTCACGTGGCCTGCTTTACGGCCCGCCCGCGGACCTTTTCCGTAGGCGTGCACCTTGGCGGTCGGTTGGTGGCCCAGGGCCGCCGCGATCGTCTCGTCGGGCAAGCTGCCGAAAACGTTGATCATGACACCCCAGGGCGCGAGCATCGAGGTGTCGCCGAGGGGCCAGTCGAGCACGGCGCGCAGGTGCTGCTCGAACTGGCTCGTCACCGAACCATCGATCGTGACGTGCCCGCTGTTGTGGGGGCGCATGGCGAGTTCGTTGACGAGAATGCGACCGTCGGTGGCGGCGAAGAGTTCGACGGCCAGCACGCCCGTGACGCCGAGGCCGTGCGCGATGGAAGTAGCGATCTCGGCCGCGGCGCGTTGCTGTGCGTCGGTTGTCTGGGGTGCCGGTGCGATGACTTCGGCGCACACGCCGCCGCGCTGCACGGTTTCGACGAGAGGCCACAGCTGGGCATCGCCGCTCGGGCGACGGGCGATGAGTTGCGCGAGTTCGCGCTCAAACGCCACGAGCTCTTCGGCCAAGAGCGGGCCATCGGCGAGCCAATCGGCTACCTGCGCGGCGTCGTCAATGACGCGAACACCCTTGCCGTCGTAGCCTCCGCGCGGCGTCTTCACGACGGCTCGGCCACCGTGGTCAGCGAGGAAGGTGGCTATATCGTCGGCCGACTCGACGCGCGCCCAGTCAGGCTGCGGCACGCCGAGCTGCGACAAGCGCTCGCGCATCATGAGTTTGTCTTGGGCGTAGAGCAGGGCATCCGGACCCGGATGCACGGCAGCACCCGCGGCAACGAGCGTGCGCAGCACCGTCTGAGGCACGTGCTCGTGGTCGAAGGTGATCACGTCGCACTCACGCGCGAACGCGAGCACGGTCGCTTCGTCGCGATAGTCACCCACCGCCGTCGCCGCCAGCCGCGCCGAAGCGTCGGGAGCCTCGGCGAGCACGCGAATCTCGATTCCCAGGCCCACCGCCGCAGGAATCATCATGCGTGCGAGCTGGCCCCCTCCGATGACCCCGACAACGGGCATGGATGCTCCTCACTAGACTGCGGACGACTCCCCCCTATTCTGGCCGACCTCACGCCCCCCACTCCGACGCCCCGAGGAACGATGCGCACCTTCTTGGCACAACTGGCCCGCTTTGGAGCTGTCGGGCTCGTGGGAGTCGTGGTGGACGTGGCGATCTTCAACCTGCTTCGCGTCACCGTGCTCGCCCCCGAGGTCATTGCCGAGGGCCCCGTCATCGCCAAAGTGCTCTCGACGTCGGTGGCGATCGCCGTCAACTGGGTGGGAAGTCGGCACTGGACGTTTCGCCTCGAACACCGTCGCCCCGCGGCGCGCGAGGCCCTCGAGTTCGCCATCGTCAGCGTCGGCGGCATGCTCATCGCTGTCGCGTGCCTGGTTGTCTCGCACTATGTGTTGGGCTTCACCAGTCTGCTGGCCGACAACATCGCGTCGAACGTCGTGGGGCTCGCCCTCGGAAGTGCCTTTCGCTTCACGCTCTATCGCACCTGGGTCTTTCACCCGCGGCGAGCGCCGCAGGCGCCACACGATGCCCCGCGCGAGTCACCGGCCTGAGCGATCGCGCCTCATCGCCGGGTCGGTCGTTTCGATCGGGCGGCGGATCGTGGCGATCGACGTCGTGCTGGCTTCCATGACGTCACTCAGCACCCGCTGCACGAGGCCTGCGTTCGGCACGTCCCGCAAAATGACGGGGCGGTCAGCGCCCGTCGTGATGAGCACGTCACCCGAGCGAAAGACAGGCTGGAGGCCTGACTGGCGCACGGTCACGTCGTAGCTGCGGCTCAACAGCACTTCATGTCGCGTGCGGACGAAAAGGCCGCTGCGCAACACCACCCGACGTGTCGTGATGAGGTACTGCGTGCTCAGCCAGCGCAGGAGGGGAAGAACCCACAGCAGAGTGAC
>NZ_JANRKZ010000133.1:0-2135 GCF_033763155.1 Microcella sp. | reverse complement strand
ATCGGCGCCCTCACTGACGGCCCCGACGGCCGCCCGCTGATGGTGTGGGCGCAGCCCACCCCGTGGCGGCTGAACTCGGCCGTGCTGTCGCGGCACCTGCGCGTGGGCGTCACCGACTCCGACGCGACGCAGTCGTTCTTCGGCGGGCTTTTGCCCGAGGGCGAGCATCTCAACCGACTCGCGCGCGAACTCAAGGTTGGCAGCGACGATCTGGTCGGCATCTTTGCCGCGGTCGGCGCCGACCTGGTGGGTGCGCTGCGAATCGGCGACGGCCGCGAACCACTCGACCCGCAAGCTCTCACCCCCGCCGACGTGCGCGAACTCTTGCGCCAGGCGCCCGGCTTTCTCGTCGGGGGCGGAGGTTCGGCGGTGCCCGGCTTTCAGCGCAAACTCACCCTGACCCGCGTCGACGGGCAGTGGATGCGCGGCAACGGCCACATCGCATCCACCCACATTCTCAAGCCCGTGCCGATCAGTCTGCGCGCTACGGTCGACGCCGAGGCGTACTGCCTCGCGCTCACGCGCGAGCTCGGCCTCTCACCATTCGAGGCATGGGTCGAGCAGCTCGACGACCTGGCCGTGCTCGTCGTCGAACGCTACGACCGTCGCCGAACGGCATCGGGCACGATCGAGCGGATGCACCAGGAAGACTTTGCTCAAGCACTCGGCCTGCCCGCCCATGGAAACAACAAGTTTGAGTGGCATGACCCGCGGGCGAATCTCGCCGCGATCGCCGCCGAACTTGACGACACGGCGACGATCTTCCGGCCGGGCGTTGATCGAGACCAATTGCTGCGCTACGTCACGGCAACTGTCGCTATCGGCAACACCGACGCCCACGCGAAGAACTACTCGCTCCTCCACGACGAGCGCGGCGGCACGCGCCTCGCGCCCCTCTATGACATCGCCCCGCTCGCGCTTCGCTACGACGCCGGCGAACAGCTCGCGATGCGCGTGAACGGCCAGAGCCGGCAGCCCGACGTCACCGTCGATGACCTCGCGGCAGAAGCAGTTGCCTGGGGCATAGCCGACAACCATGCCCGCGAGATCATCGGCGCCACCCTGCACGGGCTCATCGAGGGTACGCGTACCCTAGATGCCGACGCGAGCATCAAGGCGCACGTGCCCGGCTACATTCGCCGCCAAGTGCAGAACCTTCTTGACGGCGCCCCGGCGCGCATCCGTTCGCATGTTCCGCTCATGATGCTGCCTCGCGTCGACGCAGATTCCCCCTGACGCGCGGCTAGTGGAAGAAGTGCCGCTCGCCCGTGAGGTACATCGTCACGCCGGCTGCCTGGGCCGCCGCGATGACTTCTTCGTCGCGCACCGAGCCGCCGGGCTGCACGATCGCCTCAACGCCCGCGTCGAGCAGCACCTGCAGGCCGTCAGCGAACGGGAAGAACGCGTCCGACGCCGCAACCGATCCGCGCGCGCGATCGCCCGCGCGCGACACGGCGAGGTGGCACGAGTCGACCCGGTTCACCTGGCCCATGCCCACGCCGACGGATGCTCCGCCCGAGGCCAGCAAGATCGCATTCGACTTCACGGCTCGGCACGCGCGCCACGCGAATTCGAGGTCGGCCAGTTGCTCTACCGAGGCGGCGGGGCCGGAGACCAGCTGCCACGAGTCGGCTGACGCAAACGCGCGGTCGGCGCTCTGCCGCAGCCACCCTCCGCTCACCTGGCGCAGCTCGACGTCGCCAAGCGCGAACCCTGCGGGCAGCTCAAGCAGGCGGATGTTCTTCTTCTCGCGCAGCACCTCAAGCGCGCCAGGCTCGAAGCCGGGTGCGACGACGACCTCGGTGAAGATCGGCGCGATCGACTCGGCGGCCTCGCGCGTGATGACGCGGTTGGCGGCGATCACTCCCCCGAAGGCCGAGACAGGGTCGCACGCGTGCGCCGCTGCGTGAGCATCCGCAATCGATGCCCCCACGGCGATGCCGCACGGGTTCGCGTGCTTGATGATCGCGACGGCGGGAGCCTCGTGGTCGTACGCGGCGCGCACGGCCGCGTCGGCATCGACGAAGTTGTTGTACGACATCTCTTTGCCGTGCAGCTGGGTGGCCTGCGCGATGCCGTGGGCTCCGTCGGCGCGGTAGAGCGCGGCGTGCTGGTGGCTGTTCTCGCCGTAGCGC
>NZ_JANRKZ010000132.1:0-4783 GCF_033763155.1 Microcella sp. | reverse complement strand
TTGACCTGAAACACGCGCGGCACGCGGGCCGACCGGCGCAAGCGACGGCCGAAGTCGAGCCAGTGCGCAAAGTAGTCGGCCATGTTGTACCCGGCGAAGGGCAGCATCGCGAACGGGTCGCGGCGCAGCTCGCCGACAGTGCCTTCGGCGGCCGCCGTCTGCTCGGAAGCGATCGTGGCGCCCATAAAGACACCGTGATCCCAGTCGCGCGCCTCTACCACCAAGGGCACGTTGCTGGCTCGGCGGCCGCCGAAGATGATGGCGTCGATAACGACGCCTTCCGGGTCGTCCCAGTCCTCCGCAATCGCGGGGCATTGCCGGGCCGACACGGTAAACCGTGAGTTGGGGTGGGCGGCGGGGCGACCGCTCGCCGGAGTCCACGCTTCGCCGCGCCAGTCGGTGAGGCGCGCGGGCTTCTCGTCAGTCAGTCCTTCCCACCACACGTCGCCGTCGTCGGTGCGGGCGACGTTGGTGAAGATCGTGTTGCCCCACAGCGAGTCGATTGCCGTGGGGTTCGTGCGCATGCCCGTTCCGGGTGCCACGCCAAAGAAGCCGGCCTCGGGGTTGATCGCGCGAAGGCGGCCGTCTGCCCCGATCCAGAGCCACGCAATGTCATCGCCGATGGTCTCGACCTTCCAGCCGGGAAGACTCGGGGTCATCATGGCCATGTTGGTCTTGCCGCACGCGCTGGGGAATGCCGCGGCAAAGTGGTAGGCCTTGCCCGAGGGCGGCGTCACCTTGACGAGCAGCATGTGTTCGGCGAGCCAGCCCTCGTCGCGAGCCATGACCGAGGCGATGCGCAAGGCGTAAGCCTTCTTCGCCAAGATCGCGTTGCCGCCGTAGGCCGATCCGTATGACCAGATCTCGCGCGACTCAGGAAACTGCACGATGTACTTCGTGTCGTTACACGGCCAGGCGACGTCGGCCTCACCCGGAGCCAGCGGGGCGCCCACGCTGTGAACGGCGGGAACCCAGGATGCTCCGCCAGCGATCGCGTCAAGGGCAGGGTTGCCCATGCGCGTCATCGTGCCGACGCTCACCACGACGTAGGGCGAATCGGTGAGCTGCACACCGAAGCGCGCCATGGGCGAGCCAATGGGGCCCATTGCGAAGGGGACGACGTACATCGTGCGGCCGCGCATGCTTCCGCGAAAGACCTCGGTGAGTTCGGCGCGCATGGCCACGGGCTCACGCCAATTGTTCGTCGGGCCCGCGTCGGCTTCGTTCTCGGTGCAAATGAACGTGCGGCTCTCGAGGCGAGCCACGTCGCTCTCGGCCGAGCGAGCGAGAAACGAGTAGGGGCGAAGGTCGGGGTTGAGCTGCTCGATCGTGCCGTTGGCCACGAGCAACTGCAACAGTTCGTGGCGCTCGCGCGTGGAACCGTCGACCCAGTGGATGTCGCGAGGCTCGAGCAGTTCAGCCTGCGCGGCCACCCAGCGGGCAACGTCGGCCGGGCGCTCGACGAGAGCGGCAGGGGAGGCGACGCGAGTGACGGGGGCGGCGACGGCGGGGCGCTCGAGCAGTGTCATGGTGGGTCTCCCTCGGTGAAAAGTGGTGATATCCCCATGCTGGTGGTCGCTGACCCGGTGTTTTGGCCAGAAAGCTGGTAAAGAATTGCGATTCTTACGTTATTGTCACGCCATGAGCGATCTCGCGACCCTCGGCCAGCGCATCCGTCACTATCGAACGGCCGCGGGGCTGACCCTCGACCAGCTCGGCGATCGCGTCGGGGTCGCCGGCAGCCAGCTGTCGCTCATCGAGAACGGCCGCCGTGAACCGCGCGTCACGTTGCTCACCGCGATCGCCACGGAGCTCGGGACGACCCTCAGTGACTTGCTCGACACCTCGCCGCCCTCACCGCGAGCCGCCCTCGAGATTGAACTTGAGCGCGCACAGCGCAGCCCGCTCTATGCCGCGCTCGGGCTTCCGGCCGTGCGCCCCGGCCGGTCGATGCCCGACGATGTTCTCGAGTCGATGGTGGGGTTGCACCGCGCACTCTTGGAACGCGAACGGCAAGCCATTGCGACCCCTGAAGAAGCCCGCCGCGCCAACACGGCCCAGCGGCTGCACATGCGCACGGTCGACAACTACGTGCCCGAGATCGAAGATTTGGCGCAACAGGTCGTCGCCGAGTCGGGGCACGTGAGTGGCGCGCTCACCCACCGCGAGGTGGGGCTCATGGCCGAGAAGCTTGGCTTCGAGCTCGTCTATGTCGGCGACTTGCCCCACTCGGCTCGCTCGGTGACCGACCTCGACAACGGCCGCATCTACTTGCCGCCCGCGTCGATTCCGGGCGGGCACGGCTTGCGCTCGATGGCACTGCAGGCCATTGCCCACCGGTTGCTCGGCCACGAAGTGCCCACGAGCTATGCCGAGTTTCTGCGGCAGCGGCTAGAGATCAACTACTTCGCGGCCGCGTGCCTCATGCCGCGCGAACAGTCGGTGGCCTTTCTCACCCAGGCCAAGAACGACCGCAACATCGCCGTCGAAGATTTTCGTGATGCCTTCGGCGTGACGCACGAGGCGGCCGCCCTGCGGTTTACCAACCTCGCCACGAGCCACCTCGACCTCACGGTGCACTTCACGCGCGTGGGCGGCGACGGAGCGATCTACAAGGCCTACGAGAACGACGGCCTGCGGCTGCCCGTCGACGTCACGGGCTCAACCGAGGGCCAGTTGGTCTGTCGAAAGTGGAGCGCGCGCGCCGCGTTCGCTCGCACCAACCGCACGACCGAGTACTACCAATACACCGATACCCCCGAGGGCACGTTCTGGGAGTCAACGCAGATCGGTTCGGGCACGACGGACGAGTTCTCCATCACCGTCGGGGTGCCGTTTGCCGATTCCAAGTGGTTTCGTGGCCGCGACACGGTCAACCGTCATCGCTCGACGTGCCCCGACCCGGCGTGCTGTAAGCGCCCCGATGGCGAACTCGCGCACCGCTGGCAAGGCAAAGTCTGGACGAGTGCCAAACTGCACGCGCACATTCTGTCGCCGCTACCCAGCGGAACCTTCCCGGGTGTCGACGACCAAGAGCTCTACCGCTTTCTCGAGTCGCACGCGACCGACGCCACCGCCGACTGAGGTCACTCGCTCGGCGTTGCGCTCTTCGGTAGTTTGCGCACCGCGGCGCGGCGACGTCGACGGCTGGGCGTCATCGACCGCATTTCTTCCATGCGCCCGAAGCACAGCAGCCGGTCTTCGGCTTGCAACACTTGTGACCGCCGGGGGTTCGGAATCACGCTCGTTCCGCGATTGAGCGTCAACACCGTGATGTCGCGATCGAGGATGCCCGACTCGCCCAACGTGCCCCCAACAATCTCGGCCCCCGCGTGCACGACGAGCTCGGCCACGCCGTACCCCGTCGATACCGAGAGCCGCTGGCGCACGTCGATGTCCGGAAACGCGACCTCGTGCGAGATGTAGTCGATGATGGCGCCGGCCACGTCGAGCTTCGTCGCGCGCTCGATGCCCTCGAGCCCGGGGGACGAGTTGACCTCCATGACGAGCGGCCCCTCATTGCCCTCGAGCATGTCGACCCCGGCCACGCGCAGTCCCATGATTTGCGCCGACCGCACGGCAGCGCGCTCGTACTCGGGGCTCAGCGAAACCGCCTCGACCGAGCCCCCGCGGTGCACGTTCGAGCGAAACTCGTCGCCCTCGGCCGTGCGGCGCATCGCGGCCACCACGCGGTCGCCCACAACGAGGGCACGAATGTCGCGGCCCCGACTCTCGGCGATGAACTGCTGAATCAGCACGTTCTGGTTCGTCGAGTGCAACGTCTCGATGATGGCCTCGGCCACTTTGGCTTGGGGAGCCAGAATCACGCCGATTCCCTGGGTGCCCTCGAGCAACTTGATCACGACGGGGGCGCCGCCCACGCGTTCGATGGCAGGGCGCACGTCGGCGCGGTTGCGCACGAACGCCGTGGCGGGCATCCCGATGCCATGACGGCTCAGAATCTGCGTGGCGCGCAGTTTGTCGCGGGCGTTGCTGATGCCGTTGGCGGTGTTGGGCGTGAAGACGTCCATCTGCTCGAACTGGCGCACGACGGCCGTGCCGAAGTAGGTGATCGAGTTGCCGATGCGGGGCAATACGGCGTCGTAGGTCGAGAGCGTCTTGCCGCGGTAGTTGAGGTCAGGCTCGGGCCCGGTGAGGTCAACGGCGAACCGCAGCGTGTTGAGCACCTTGACGCGATGACCGCGCTGCTCGGCGGCCGCGCGCAGTCGCCCGGTCGAATACGAGTGCGGGGCACGCGAGAGAATGGCAAGTTTCATGGGGCGCCCCTGACAAGATGAGGGTGTGACTGAGCCCGCCCATTCAACCACCATCGCCGGGTGGCGTGAGTGGGTTGCGTTGCCGAGCGCTGGCGTGCCGTGGATCAAGGCCAAACTCGACACCGGCGCGCGATCGTCATCGGTGCACGCGTTCGACATTGAGACCCTGGCGACGGATGCTGCGGGCATCGAACACGTGCGCTTCAAACTGCGCCCGTGGCAGCGATCCGACGCCGACACTGTCGTGGTCGAGTGCCCCGTGCACGACCGCCGCACGGTGCGCAGCTCGTCGGGTCACGCGGAAGAACGCATCGTTGTGCTCATGGACATCACGCTCATGGGCCGCACGGTCACCGCCGAAATGACGCTCAGCAACCGCGACAGCATGGGCTTTCGCATGCTCATCGGCCGCGAGGCCCTGCGCCAGGGTTTCGTCGTCGACCCGCGCCGCTCGTTCCTCGGCGGCCGTGCACCGAAGCCTGTGCGCCGACAGAACCGCGGCGTCG
>NZ_JANRKZ010000131.1:0-2804 GCF_033763155.1 Microcella sp. | reverse complement strand
GCATCCCACGTGGCGCTCGGCCCGCGCCAGTGCATGATGACGTACTGACTGTCGAGCCCCGCGACGGTCTCGAGCATCGCGGGGTCGGCGAGTCCCCCGCTCACGTCGTTGACGATCGCGGCCCCGGCCTCGACCGCAGCTGCCGCCGTGCTCGCATTCATGGTGTCGATCGACACGCGGATGCCCTGCGCCACGAGCGCCGCCACCACGGGCAGCACGCGCTCGCGTTCGACCTCCGGAGCCACAGGCTCGGCGCCCGGACGGGTCGACTCGCCGCCGACGTCGATGACGGACGCGCCCTCGGCCACCAGGCGCAGCCCCTGCGCGAGAGCAGCCTCGGGGTCGACGAAGCGCCCACCGTCGCTAAACGAGTCGGGCGTGACGTTGAGCACGCCCCACAGTTCAGGTCGAGTCGTCACGCGACACCCGCCCCGATGAGCGCCATCACCTCGGCGCGGCGCACGGGGTCGGCGAGCGCCCCGCTCGCCGCGACCGTGACGGTCGTGCTCTCGGCCTGGCGTGAGCCGCGCGACGTCACACAGCCGTGCCGCGCGTCGATGACGACGAGCGTGCCGAGCGGGGCGAGAGCCGCGTCGAGGGCGGCGACGATGTCGTCGCCGAGCCGCTCTTGCAGTTGCGGCCGCGACGCGAGTGTCTCGACCGCGCGCACGACACTGCCTAGGCCGACGAGTCGCTCGGCGGGAAGGTAGGCCACGTGCGCGACTCCCGTGAAGGGCAACAGGTGGTGCTCGCAGATCGAGCGCAGGGCGATGTCGCGCAAGAGCACGATCTCGCCGCGTTGCTCGGGAGCATCTTGCGTCGCGAGCTCATCGCGCAGCAAAGGAACGGGGTCGACACCCACGCCGGCAAAAAACTCGGCGTAGGCCTCGGCCACGCGGTGCGGCGTGGCCACCAGGCCGGGTCGCTGAGGGTCTTCGCCGATGGCGGCGAGAATCTCGGCGATGGCCGCCTCGATGCGGCCAGTGTCGATCGGGGCCATGGTGGGCTCAGTCGCGCGTGCCGTCGGCGGGGCTGTCGGTGGTGGTTCCGGCAGAGGAGTCGGCCGCCTTGGCGCGCGAGGCCCGCTTGGCCCGCGTGGGCGCAGCATCCGCGGTGTTCGCCAGAGCGGCAGCCTCAATCGGGGGCTTCGCGGGCATCTTTACCGGGGGGATGTTCGGCAGCGGTCGCCCCGTGCTCGAGAGCCACTGCGGGCGCTCGGGCAGCTTCTCAACGTCGGCGAAGATCTCGGCCAACTGCACGTGGTCGAGCGTCTCTTTCTCGAGTAGCTCGGTGGCGAGACGGTCGAGAATGTCGCGGTTGTCGTTGATGACCTGCCAGGCCTCGTTGTGGGCTTGCTCGATGAGCGCCCGCACTTCGGCATCGACGCGCTCGGCGAGTTTCTCGCTGTAATCACGCTGGTGGCCCATGTCGCGCCCGAGAAAGACCTCGCCGCTCGATTGCCCGAGCTTGATGGCGCCGACGTCGGTGCTCATGCCGTAGTCGGTCACCATGCGGCGGGCAATCGACGTGGCCTTCTCGATGTCGTTGCTCGCACCGGTGGTGGGGTCGTGAAACACGATCTCTTCGGCTACGCGCCCGCCCATGGCGTAGGTGAGCTGGTCGAGCAGTTCGTTGCGCGTCACCGAATACTTGTCGTCGAGCGGCAGCACCATCGTGTAGCCGAGCGCGCGGCCGCGCGGCAGAATCGTGACCTTCGTGACGGGGTCGGTGTTGCGCATCGCGGCAGCCGCGAGAGCGTGACCGCCCTCGTGGTACGCCGTGATGAGCTTCTCGTGGTCGCGCATGATGCGCGTGCGGCGCTGCGGTCCGGCCATGACTCGGTCGACGGCCTCGTCGAGGGCCTCGTTCGTGATGATCTCTTGGCGGGCGCGCGCCGTGAGCAACGCAGCCTCGTTGAGCACGTTCGCGAGGTCGGCGCCGGTGTAGCCCGGCGTCTTGCGCGCGAGCACCTCGAGGTCGACGTTCTCGGCCATGGGCTTGCCCTTGGCGTGCACCTGCAGAATCTTCTCGCGCCCCTTCATATCGGGAGCATCCACCTGAATCTGGCGGTCGAAGCGGCCCGGGCGCAGCAGGGCGGGGTCAAGAATGTCGGGGCGGTTGGTCGCCGCGATCATGATGACGTTGGTGTTGGGGTCGAAGCCGTCCATCTCGACGAGCATCTGGTTGAGCGTCTGCTCGCGCTCGTCGTGACCGCCGCCCATGCCGGCGCCGCGGTGGCGACCCACGGCGTCGATCTCGTCAACGAAGATGATCGCCGGCGCGTTCTCTTTCGCCTGCGTGAAGAGGTCGCGCACGCGGCTCGCGCCAACGCCCACGAACATCTCGACGAAGTCAGACCCCGAGATCGAGTAGAACGGCACGCCCGCCTCGCCCGCGACCGATCGCGCGAGCAGCGTCTTGCCGGTTCCGGGAGGGCCGTAGAGCAAAACACCCTTGGGAATACGCGCACCCACCGCTTGAAAACGGGTGGGGTCTTGCAAAAAGTCTTTGATCTCTTTGAGCTCTTCGATGGCCTCGTCAGCACCCGCGACATCGGCGAACGTCACTTGCGGCGTCTCTTTGCTCACGAGCTTGGCGCGCGACTTGCCAAACTGCATGACCCGGCCGCCGCCGCCCTGCAGTCGCGTGAGCAAGAAGTAGAAGATGACGCCAATGATGAGGAACGGGATGATGAGCCCGAGCAGGCTCACAAAGAAGTTCGTCTGCGGAACCTCGTCAGTGAATTGCTCGTCAACCTTCGCCGCGTTGACGGCCTCGATGACGGCCGCCCCGCGGGGCGCCAC
>NZ_JANRKZ010000130.1:0-6532 GCF_033763155.1 Microcella sp. | reverse complement strand
GAGATCGATGGTGGGGCCGAGCCCGGTGGTCTTCGTCGTGCGGTCGACGTAGCCGAGGGTTACGGGCAATCCCGCCTCGCGAGCGATGCGGTAGAAGCCCGACTTCCAGTGGGTGTGGCCCTTGCGGGTGCCGTCGGGGGTCACGACGAGGCCGAAGATCTCGCCCGACTCGATGCGCGCGAGCACCTCGCCAACCACGGCGCTAGGCGCATCCCGGTCGACAGCGATGCCGCCGAGGCCGCGCATGATCGGGCCGCGCCATCCCTTAAACAGGCTCTTCTTGCCGAGCCAGCGAAAGTGCATGTCGAGCTTCCACGCGATGGCGAGCATGAAGACGAAATCCCAGTTGGAGGTGTGCGGCGCCCCGATCAAGACGGTTGGTCGATCGGGCGCCGGCTCAGACACCATTCGCCACGAACTGAAAGCCCAGAAGATGCGCGCGACCATGCGGCGAAGGAACATGCGACAAGAGTACGGGGCGGAGCGTTTGCACGCCCCACCCCGTTCGTCTCACAGATCGTCGCGCTTAGCCCGCGGGTTCTTCGGCGGGCTCCTCGGCCGGAGCGTTGTCCACGTCAACGGTCTCGCGCAGCTCGCGAATCTCGGCCTCGAGCTCGTCGAGGTTCTCGGGCTCGGGCAGACCGCACTCGCCGAGCTCTTGCTCGACCTGCAGGGTCAGGCCCTCTTTGCCATCGGCGTGCGCAGCATCCACGGTTCCCTCGTAGATCGCCCCGTCGGCCGACACGCGGTTGACGGCCGAGGCGTCGAGGCACAGGTGGTAGACGCTGCCGCTCTGAGTCCACGTCACGTAGTCCTGACCCGTGAGCTCTTCGACGATCGCCGTGTACTCGGGAATCTGGCCCTCGTTGGCGTACTGCTCGACCGACGGCGGGTTGAACGACGCACCGAGCAGGGTGGCGACGATGAGCACGACGATGCCCACGGCGCCTGCGATGCCCTTCTGCTTTCCGTCCATGTCTTTGTTGAGGAAGATCAAGATGATGAGCGGCAAGAACGCGATCATCGTGATGATGGCGCCGAGCTGGTTCTGCACGAAGAAGCGGACCGGCTCCGACTTCTTGGCCGGGTCGAGGCGGTTGGCCTTCTTCCACAGCTGCGAACCCGCGACGGCGAGCAGGCCGATGCCGAGCAGCATGCCGAGCAACAGCCACAGCGCGGTCTCAGAGTTGACGAACCACGGAGCCGACACAGCGGGCTTGAAGGGCTCGAGCCACAGCAACCAGTAGATCGCGAGGCCCTCGCCAATCAGAGCGCCCGCCCAGAAGCCCCACGCACCCCACCGCAAGCCCGTGGCCTGGCTCTTCGCCTCGGCCGTCGGCTTCCAATCGGTCGACGCGCCCGCTTCGGTCGACTCGGCGCGCTCGGCAGCCGTCTCGTCGACCTCGACTCTGACGACCTTCTTCGTGGTCTTGCGTTCTGCCATGGGAGTGGCCTCTCGGTTCGGGGTGGGGCAATCCAATACTGGGCGAGAGCCTAGCCGAGCAGGGGGTCGCAAACGTAGCCGTCTGAGGAGTAGCGTCGCGGCCATGTTTCTTCTTGAATTGAACTGGCTCGGTGTGCTCGCCGGCTTCGTCGTTTACTTCATCTCGGGCGCCCTGTGGTTTGGCCCGAAGACCTTCTACCCCGCGTGGATGCGCGCCAAGGGTCTCGACCCCGAGAACCCTCCCGGGCTGCATGGCCCGGCGTTGCTCTTCGGCCTGACGGCCGTTGGCGCCCTCGTGCAAGTCATCGCGCTCGCGAGCGTGCTGTGGTTCGTTGCTGAGGTTCAGGGCCCGGTCGGGCCGCTCGGCGGCGCGCTCGCCGGATTGCTCGTCGGCGTCGGGTTCGCCGCCGCGAGCTCGCTGTCGCACCGCCTGTTCGGCGGCGACGGCTTCAAGGTCTGGGCAATCGAGGTCGGCGGCGACATCGTCGGTCTCACCTTGGCGGGCCTTCTCGTCGGGCTCATCGGCTAAACCCACGCGGCTGCGGGCCCTGCGCCCAGCGTTTAGGGTGATGCGGTGACCGACCCCACGCTCCGCCTGCCCACACAGACGTTTCGGGCTGTTCTCGATCTCGGTGACGGCATCGGTTCGGTGCCGCCGCTTCCCCGCGGTCTCGGGCGCCCCGAGCTCGACGCCGAGTTCGACGAAGAGAGCGGCACGGTCAGTCTGTTCGTGCACTTTCCGACGGGCCAGTTGCACATCGACGTGAGCGATGAGGGCTTCGAGCATCACTTCCACGCCGCCGACGGCCGTGACGTCAACGGCAGCCCGTGGAAGCGCGAGCCGACCGAGGCCCTGCTCACGTGGGCGCGGCAGTTCGCGGCTCGAGCCCTGCCGGTCGTTCCCAACCTTCTCGCCGATGCCGAAGAGGCGGCCGAGTGGCATGCGGCCGGGCTCCGGGTGTTCGCGCGCGAGACCGGCCCCGTGCCGCTCGAGATCATCGAAGTCGAACTCGAGGGCGAGCTCATGCTGCTGCCGTGGCTCGGCAGTGGCAGCGTCGAACACGAGCACATCGACGGTGACCACCACCCGATCGAGTTGCTGTGGGATCCGCAGGGCGCTGAGCCGAGCATCCGCATCGCGCGTGCGTGGCTCGATGCGCGCACCCAGGCGCCGCGCGCTGCAGCCGAGCCGGGCATCGACTGGACGGCGGTGGGCATGCCCGCAGCCGAGGTGACCTCGTGGCTCGAAGGTGTCTACCTCAACCACCACCTGCTCGCGCACCCCGCCCAGGTCATTCTGCAGGCGGCTCTCGAGCGCCTCGCCGGAATCGACTGAGTATTCTGCGCGTCACCCAGCCGACTGGGGCACGATAGGGCTGTGGATGCTGACCGCGCGCTCGCCAACGCCCGAGCCGCGCTCGCCGCGGCCGCCGAGCGGCTCGCCCTCGCGGGCGCCACGCCCGAGCAGCTCGTCGTCACCGTGCCGGCACACCGCGCGCTCGGCGTGATTCCGCGTCGCGAGAGCTTTCGGCGCTCCGGCGAAGGATTCGTGCTCGGCGCGGTGCTCGTCACCGCGAGCGGGGGCGCCGCCGAACCGGGGCGCATCGCGCGGGCGAGTCGGCAGGTTCTGCCGGGTCACCAGTCAGAGAGTGCGCGGGCGCGGCGTGAGCTGCGCCAGCGGTTGCTCGACGCGCGCCTGCCCGAGGGCAGCACCGTGGTGATCGACTCCCGGCCCCTGCCGCTCGACGATGCGGCCGCGATGAGCGTCGAGCGGGGACCACTCGTGCTGAGCGACGACGGCGTGCTCGTGCGCTGGATGCCCACGGCTCCCGACTCGGCGCTGCGCCCCCTCGACGAGTACCTGGCCGATCGCCTCGACCTGGCGCTGGGCGCCCTGAGCGCCGCACGAACAGAGAGTGAGCATCCGTGACCGATGCATTCAGCGGCATTGAGCCCGATGTCTTCGCGTTCTACGCCGAGCTCGAGCAGAACCAGAACAAAGAGTGGTGGCTCGCGAACAAACAGCGGTACGACGAGCGCGTGAAGGCGCCGATCGAGCGGCTCGTTGACGAGCTGGGGGGCGAGTTCGGGCCGCTCAAGATCTTTCGCCCCTATAAAGACGTGCGGTTCAGCGCCGATAAGCGGCCATACAAAGACCACCTCGGTCTCGTGACCGCCGACGACTCAGCGGCGAGCTACTACCTGCAGCTCTCGCAGCACGGCCTCATGCTCGCGGGCGGGCTCTATCAACCGGCGCGCGAACAGCTTGCGCGCTTTCGCGAGATCGTCGACGACAACCGGCTCGTCGGCGACCTCGAGGCAACGCTCGACGAGGTCAGCGAGAGCGGCTTCGTGATCATGACCGACAAGGCGCTCGCGACCGCACCGCGCGGCTTCAGCACCGACCACCCGCACATCGGCCTGCTGCGCCTCAAGAACCTCGCCATCAGTGCGCAGCACGCCCCTGCTTCGTGGATGCACGGCGCCGAACTCGTTGACCGCGTGCGCGCGGGCTGGCGTACGGTTCGAGTGTGGAACGACTGGATCGCCGAGAACCCACCGACCGCCGACGAATCGAGTCGATGACCGTGGGCGAGGCGATGATCGCGGGCGGCGGGCAACGGCCCGACCCCGTCGTGCGCGCGGTGCGGGCCATCGTCGCGCCTGTCACGCGCACGCGGGCCTTTCGTTGGGCCGCGCCGCGGGCAATGCCGCCCGTCGAACGGGCGATCGCGGCACTCACGGGCCGAAGTGTGCAACTGAGCGGGTTGCTCGTGCCCTCGCTCATTCTCACCACCACGGGGGCCAAGAGCGGTGTGCCGCGCGATTCGGTGCTCATGTATACGGCCAACGGCGACGGCCGCGCCATCATCGCCGGCACGAGCTTCGGGCGCGAGCAGCACCCTGCCTGGACCTACAACCTGCTCGCCCACCCCGAGGCCGAGATCAGCGTGCGGGGGCGGCGATTCGCGGTGCGGGCATCCGTCATCGACGGCGAAGCACGCGAGGCGGCCTGGGTGCTCATCCAGCGCCAGTGGCCGGGGTACCGAGCCTATGAGCGCGAGTCGGGCCGCGTTGTCCGCTTGTTTCTGCTGACCCTCACTGACGAACTCGACCTGGCAGGAGCACCCCGTGGCTGACCTTCGACCGCTGCCCACCGTCGACCCCGTCGTGCGCGGCGTGCGCATCGTCGTCTCGGCGATCACGCGCACGAGCGTGTGGCGCTGGGCGGCTCCGCGCGTCATGCCCCCCATCGAACGGATGCTCGCCGAGGCCACCGGTGGCCGCGTGCAATTCAGCAGCGTGTTCGTGCCCTCGCTCATCCTCACGACCCGCGGCGCCAAGAGCGGACTCGCCCGCGACACCGTGCTTATGTACACGGCCGACGGCTACGGTCGGGCGATCGTCGCCGGCACCAACTGGGCGAACGAGAAGCACCCGGCCTGGACGTACAACTTGCTCGCCCACCCCGAGGCCGAGATCACGGTGCGGGGGCGGCGGTACGTCGTGCGGGCATCCGTCATCGACGGGGATGCCCGAGATCGCGTGTGGCGCCACCTCGAGTCACAGTGGCCCGAGTACCGGGCCTACGAGCGCGACTCGGGGCGCACCGCCCGACTCTTTCTGCTCACGCTGGTGCGCACGCTGCACGACTAGCGCGCTGCCCCGATTCCTCGCAAGATGCACCGCACCCACCGTGGCCCGAATAGGGGCCAAGGAATAGTCGCAATTGCTGGCGTATTCGCGCTAAATTCGTTGTCAGTCTGGCTAGTCCGCGTTGGAAACCCCCGTGTCTGACGTTCCCGTGTCTCGACTAGGCACTCTGACATACCCGATGTTAGGAAACCCGTGGCTCGCACTTCTTCTACCCGATCGCGCGTTCTTGGTGTCGTCATCGGCACCCTTGTCGTCGCCGCACTGGGCGTCGGAGGTTTCTTTGCGTGGCAGGCGCTCAACCCCACGACGCCGAGCACCCCTGACGTTGAGGAAACGGCCGCGGTTTCGTGGCCACGAATCGTGTCAGAAGCAGAATTGCGAGCGTTTGGCGCCGCGAACGGCCCGGTTTACTGGGCTGGGCCACAAGATGGCGTTCAATACGAGTTGACGATCACTGACACGGGCGTCTTCTACGTTCGCTACTTGCCCGCCGGTGCCGAGCTCGGCGAACCGAGCGATGACTTCCTCACCGTCGCGACGTACCCGAACATTGATGGCTACGACAACCTGGTTCAGGCCGGAGTGCGAGAAGGCGCGACGTCGACCGTCACTCAGGGTGGCGCGCTCATTGTCACGACCCCCGAAGCGCCTCTGTCGACGTACTTCAGTTTTGAAGGTCTCGGATTCCAAGTCGAGGTCTATGCGCCTGGTGAGGGCGAATCGTTCTCTCTCGTTGAAGACGGCACGGTGGAGATACTGCAATGACCGCCGGGCGAATTCTTCGTGCCGTAGCGCTCGCTGCAGCCATCGCTGTGGGGACGCAGCTGGGACTGGGCGTGGCTGTTGCCGCGCCCGGACCGACTCGTCCGCCGGCCGTTGATTCGCCGTCAGGTGTCTTCGGTCCTCTGATCGTCAACGACGACAGTGGCCAGCTTCCAACACTCAGTATTCCTGGCACGCAAGGCCCGGCTGGTGCGACCGGTGCGACCGGTGCTACAGGCGCCACTGGCCCGGCTGGCCCGGCTGGCCCGATCGGCCCTCAGGGAATTCAAGGTGTGCAGGGTATTCCTGGCGTTGCTGGTCTTCCTGGTCTCAATGGTGCTGATGGCACCGACGGAGCTCCGGGTGCGGTTGGTCCCGCTGGGCCGGCTGGTCCTGTTGGGCCTCAGGGTCCGCAAGGCATTCAGGGTCTTCAGGGTGAGCAGGGTCTCACGGGTGCGACCGGTGCGACCGGTGCGACCGGCGCCACGGGTGCGACTGGTGCTGCTGGTCCTCAGGGTGAGCAGGGTCTGACCGGTGCGACTGGTGCGACCGGTGCGGTTGGTCCCGCTGGGCCGGCTGGTCCTGTTGGGCCGCAGGGTCCGCAAGGCATTCAGGGTCTTCAGGGTGAGCAGGGTCTCACGGGTGCCACGGGCGCGACGGGTGCGACTG
>NZ_JANRKZ010000129.1:0-2393 GCF_033763155.1 Microcella sp. | reverse complement strand
CTGCACCCCTGCTGCTCGTCGGCGACGTCACCTACGACCCCGCCTTGCTGGCTTTCGGCATCGTGCCCGACGTCGGAGACCGTGCCGCGCAGCTCGCGACGGCCCGCGTCATCGCCGACCTGCAGGTGCAGCGGCCCGGGTTGAGAGTGCTCGCGGCGCACGACGGGGGAGCGCTCGCCACCCTGCTCGCGGCGTCGCCGCAGTAGCTACTTCGCTTTGGTCGTGCCGGCGAGCGAGAAGAACACCACGCCGAGACCTAAGAACGTGATACCCAGCGCGATGTTGTCGGGCATCACGACCGTGAACACCACGCCTACGGAGAAGAAAGTGATTCCCGTAGCCATCCATGCCCCGCGCGCGGCGGCGTTGCCCTGCGCTTCCTGCGCGTCGTTCGGTTCTGTCGCCTCAGGGCTCGTGTCGTCGTTCTCCACGCGCCCAGAATAATCACGTTGAGCGCCTGCCAACCCCCTGATCGACGGATGCCCAGCCGCACCTCGCCCGTGCACGACCCACCCCGCCTTTCGCGCTAGACTCTCTCTTCGTGCCCAGGGGCACGGCCACGGGCTGTGGCGCAGCTTGGTAGCGCACTTGACTGGGGGTCAAGGGGTCGCAGGTTCAAATCCTGTCAGCCCGACCAAATGAAAAAGAGGGAGCCAACGGCTCCCTCTTTTCCATTTGCGCGGGAGTGCGACACGGACCTGCGAGCAGGTGGGCCCCGGCGCCGCGAGCAGCGCTATGAGCCGAGATGCTCCTGCATCGTACGAACAGCCTCGACCATCCCGTATCGACCCTCGAGCACCGCGAGCACTCCGTCGCGCGTCAACTGTGGCCCCAACCGCCCCGATCGGGCCACGATCTCATCGACTGCGGCGATGGCCCCACGTGGGCTGAGATCGACGGTGTTGCGGGCGAACTCTGCAGCCCCGAGAACTTCGATCCCGGTTGGCATTAGCTCCGCAGGAAAGTGCTTCCGATTCTCGGTGACGATCACTTCGGCGCCGCCAACTACGGCCGCCGCGACGACGTGCTCGTCGTCGGAGTCAGGCAAGCCAAACGTTCCCTCGAGACCTTCCCAACCGTGAACGGTCGAGTCGGAGAAGTGCTCACGCATCTGTGCAATAAGTGCGTGGGCACGTTGTTCCGCTTCTTGTTCGTCGACAGCGCGTTTCTTGAGCTTGAGTGCCTCGTGGTACTCGAGTTCTTCAAGAATCGCCTCGCTCCACACAGCTCGGTATGCACCCTGGATGTGCAACGACAGCAAGAAGTCGCGCTGCACGCTTGGCCACAGCACGCTGGTATCGAGAAGCGCGACGGGCATCCGCAGAGGATGTCAGAGTGCGGCCCGAGCCCTCCGCTTTTCTCCCACGATCTGTCGCGCCTCACGCAGACCAGCAAGCACGTCGTCGATCGGCGCATCGACGTCAGCATCGACGCGCATCGCTTCGAGCGCCGCGTACTGCTCGTCGCGACGCATCTTCTGAAACTCGAGAACGTCGAGCAACGAGATTCGCCGATGGGAGTTGACCTTGGTGAATGGGATGCGGCCTTCATCGAGAAACTTGATCACTGTGGGGCGGCTAACGCCCAGCAGGTCGGCAGCCTGGCTTGTCGTGAGCACTCTCGCTCGTGGTGTGATGGTGATGACGTGACCGTCACGCATGGCGGCGGTTACCTGGGCTAAGAGCTGCGACACTTCTTCCGGCAGCTCGACGCTGGCATCGCCGATGGGCTCAGAAAGCACAAAGCGTGGCCGTGCCGAGCCGTGCGCGGCCATAAAGTCATGCACCCGCCCAATCTGCTCACGGCGGCCCGGTTCGAACGTGGTGCTACCCAGATTGTCTGCCGTCACTGCCATCCCCTCTTTCACCGAATGCAATAATCGCATACGTTTGCGTTTCTTGCGTTTAGTTGCACGCTGGCAAACGTAATCTGGTTCAGGATTTTTCGCCGACCTTTTGCCGCGCAGGTGTCCGCGCTCTACCCCCAGCTCCGTCGCACTGGTGTAATCACCCTCAACGAAAGGATGTGCATCCGGTGCGCTACATGATCGTCATCAACACCAACGCTGCCGCTGAAGCGCAGTGGGTCGACGCCGAACGCGACGCGCTCTATGCCTCGCACGACGCGATCATCGCCAAGCTCGTCGAGAAGAACGAGTTCGTCGACTCGAACGAGCTCGACGTCGAGAACGTCACCGTCATCGGCACCTACCAAGGCAAGCCCGTCGCCATGCGCGGCCCCTTCACCGAAGGCACCGAATACGTCGGCGGCTACTACATCGTCGATGTCGCGAGCCACGAGCGCGCGGTCGAGATCGCGGGCCAGTTCATCGAGGGCAAGAACTCGACCATCGAGGTGCGCCGACTGATGCACGAAACGGAAGGCACCTGACC
>NZ_JANRKZ010000128.1:0-6242 GCF_033763155.1 Microcella sp. | reverse complement strand
CGCGGTGGCCAAGCCCGGCAAGCTCAACTTCGAGATTGTTCGGGATGCTGTCGACGAAGTGGTCACAGTCGACGACGACGACATCGCACGTGCGATGCTCGTGCTGCTCGAGCGGGCGAAGATGGTGGTCGAGCCGGCCGGAGCCGTGGGTGTCGCGGCCATTCTGACTGGAAAGATCGTGGCCTCCGGCCCCACCGTGGTGATTCTCTCGGGTGGCAACATCGACCCGCTCATCATGGAGCGCGTCATCGCGCACGGTCTTGCCGCGTCAGAGCGCTATCTCAAGCTGCGCATCCCGTTGCCCGATCGCCCGGGCCAGCTCGCCCGCACGAGCGAGATCATCGCCGACCAGAACGCCAACGTCGTTGAGGTGTTGCACACGCGGCACGGTTCGGGGCTCGCCATCAGCCAGGTTGAACTCGAGCTGCACATCGAGACTCGTGGGCCCGAGCACGCCGACCAGGTAATGGCGGCGCTACGCGACGCGGGATATGACCCGCGCACGCAGCTTTAGCCCGTGTAGGTGCTCACGTCGACGATCGTGACCGAGATCTCGCGGCCGTTCGGCGCCGTGTAGCTCACGGTGTCGCCGATCTTCGCGCCGAGAATCGCTTGGCCCAGCGGGCTTGCTTCGCTGTAGACGTCGATGTCGCTGTCGTCGCCGACGATTTCGCGGCTGCCGAGCAAGAACCGCTCGTCGTCGCCCATGATCGTGGCCGTGACGACGGTGCCGGGCTCGACGACGCCGTGCGCGTCGGGGGCGACACCCACGGTGGCCGTGCGGAGCAATTCGGTGAGGGTGCGGATGCGCGCCTCGATCTTGCCTTGTTCGTCTTTCGCGGCGTGGTATCCGCCGTTCTCCTTGAGATCGCCCTCTTCGCGGGCTGCCTCAATGCGTTTGGCGATCTCGGCGCGACCCGTTGTCGAGAGCGACTCGAGCTCAGCGCTGAGACGGTCGTGCGCCTCTTGCGTGAGCCATTGCGTGGCCGGGCCCGTGGTGTCGTTCATGACAGTGCCTCCTGACACAGCAGAACCGGCCCGCGGGCCGGTTCTGTCTCTCGATTGCGGCGATGCTACGGGAGCCAGCACCGGTAGGGCAAACCGGTGACGGCTTGTTCGGCGGTGCGCAGGGTCTCGACGAACACGCGCGTGCGCTCTGTCGCCGGGGGTAGCTCGACCACTTTCCAGCCGACGATGCCGAAACTTTCGTTGAGCGCCTGAATGGCACACGAGACCTCGGTGCCCGGGGCCACCGAGACTTCCCACCGAACGTCGATCGATGTCTCGGTGACGTTCGAGTAGCCCAGGTCACGCGTCTCGAGTTCGGCGTTGGTGCCCGAAAGCCCACCCCACACCACCCACGCCGTGAAGATGACGGCGAAGATGACCCCGGCGACGATCATGAGCGTGCGCGTGCGGCGCTCTGAACCGGGCGTGCGTCCGTAGCGCTCGTCGAGACGCTGCTGCGGGGTCGACATCGTGCGGGGCATTCCTCTCTCAGCGCGGCGCGGGCGCGCCGCTCAGGTGCGATCGCTACCCTTGGCCCCAAGCGTAGAGCGCCGAGGTGAGGGTTCTCTCAGCCGGCCACATCCGTCTCACCAGCCCAGGAGCATCCCGTGACCGTGTTTACCCTCGCAGCGAGCCTGCACTCGATGGGCATCGGCCCGAACCCGGTCGAACCCACGACGCCGCCCGGTTTCGACCCCAACACGGTGACGCCGGGTGTCGCGGGCTTCGTCGCTATTGCTCTCGTGGCGATCGCAACGATCTTCTTGCTCGTTGACATGACCCGCCGCATCCGCCGCGTGCGGTATCGCGGTGAGGTGCGCGAGCGGCTCGAGGCCGAGCAGGCGATGATCGCCGAAGGCGGCCCGGTCGAGCCGGAGCCCGACGAGCGCGCCGACCGCTAAAGGGCGAGTCGCTAGAGCCCGTAGGCCGGGTCAATCGCGACGAGCAAGACGCCCGTCCAGTGGCACAAGAACGCCACGACGGTCAGGGTGTGAAAGATTTCGTGGAAGCCGAAGACCCCGGGCAAGGGGTTGGGCTTCTTGAGCGCGTACACGACGGCTCCCGCCGTGTAGGCGAGCCCGCCGACGATCACGAGCACCATCATGGCCGCGTTCGCATTGAACAGATCGACGATGTAGAGCACAGCGGCCCACCCGAGCATGACGTAGAGCGGCACGTAGGCCCAGCGCGGTGCGTTGATCCAGAAAACGCGAAAGCCGATGCCGATGAGCGCGCCCGTCCAGACCAGCACGAGCAGCAGGTAGCCCTTCTCGGGCGGCAAGGCCATGATCGCGAGCGGCGTGTAGGTTCCCGCGATCAGCAAGAAGATGTTGGCGTGGTCAAGGCGTTTGAGCATGACGCGCGCGCGCTCGCTCCAGTTGAAGCGGTGGTAGGTCGCCGAGATGCCGAAGAGCAAAAGCGACGACAGCACGAAGACAGCGCTCGACCAGCGCGCCGCGGGGTTGGCGCCGAGGGCGATGAGCACGAGCCCCAAGATGATCGCGGTCGGGAAGGTGACGGCGTGGATCCACCCGCGCCACGTGGGCTTGACATCGAGGGCCCGAAACTCGATGGCCTCGTCGAGCAACGGGATGTTCGGAATGTCAACCCCGGACTCTCGATCGACGTTGTCCGAGGTGGGCTCCGGTGCTGTGGCTGAGGTCATGTCGCGATGATACGTGAGCGCACACAATCTGGGGTGTTGGTTGGATGCCCGCCACAACGTCAGCCCGGTGGACTACCGTTGATGTGTGCGATCGTCGAGAACTCCCCGGGGTCGCGGCCTGCTGTATCAGCTCTACATGCGCCGCTTGCGTCGGCAGTTGGCCGACGCGACCCACCCGCGTCACGTTGCCATGATCCTCGACGGAAATCGGCGGTGGGCCCGACTGCGCGTCGGCGGAACCACGGCACACGGGCACCGGGCCGGGGCCGAGAAGATCGTCGAATTCCTGCGCTGGTGCGACGAAGCCGACATCGGCGTCGTCACGCTCTACTTGCTCTCCACCGACAACCTGACGGGCCGCGACAGTGACGAACTGCGCGAGCTCATTCACATCATCGGCGACCTCGCCGCCGATCTCTCGTCGATCAAAGACTGGCGGGTGCAACACGTGGGCAGCCGCGACGGCTTGCCCGAGGGTCTGCTCGCTGAGCTCGATGCTGCCGAAGCGCGGGGTGTCGAGGCATCCGGTCTGCACATCAACCTCGCGGTGGGTTACGGCGGGCGTCGCGAGATTGCGGATGCCGTGCGCGCGATCGTGCACCACCACGCCTCGAGCGGCGGCACGCTCGATGAGTTGGCCGAGCTCGTCACCCCCGAAAAGATCGCCGAGCACCTCTACACGGGTGGCCAGCCCGACCCCGACCTCGTCATTCGCACCTCGGGCGAACAGCGGCTCAGTGACTTCATGCTGTGGCAGAGCGCGCACAGCGAGTTCTACTTCGTCGAAGCATTGGGCCCCGACCTGCGCGAGGTTGATTTCTTGCGTGCGCTGCGCGACTTCTCGCGCCGTCAACGCCGGTTCGGGCAATAGCGATGGCGGGCATCGACGACTTCATCGCGGGCTTCGGTGAAGAGCCGGGCTATCTCGACTATGCACGACTCTCACCCATTGGCCAGCACGCGCTGTTCGAAGAGCGCGCCATGGCCGATGTGCTGTCGCACGCGCGCTACGGATCATTCGCGACGCTCGATGACCATGACGTGCGCGTGCGCAGCTCGGTGGCCGCGCTCGTGCGCCGCACGCCTGAGCAGGTGGTTTTTCAGCCGAGCACGAGCCAAGCCCTCATGCACGTCATGTTCGGCCTCACCGGGGGCGTTGCGGCCTCGTCAGGAGAGTTTCCGGCGGTCGGCTATGCCATGACGCGCGCCGCCGAGGCCCTCGGAGTGCTCGTGCCGCACACGATCACGCCCGAACACGAGCGGGTCACACCGGGCGTCGTGCGCGACCAATTGAGTTCGTCGGTCGTCGCGGTCGTCGTGAGCCTTGTCGATTACGCCACGGGCCACCTCGTCGACCTCGATGGCATTCGTCAAGTGATCGGTAATCGCCTGCTGATCGTCGACGCCATTCAGGGGGCGGGCGTTGTGGATGCTCCCTGGGAGCTTGTCGATGTCATCGCCTCGGGCGGCCAGAAGTGGCTGCGCGCCGGCCAGGGAACCGGGTTTCTCGCCCTGAGCGACCGGGCTCGGGAGCAGCTCACGCCTGTCTGGTCGGGATGGAACGCGCACGGCACCCTCGAGTTGCGGCACGCAGTGCTCGAGCCCGCATCCGACGCCTCGGCGTTTCGGGTGGGCTACGCCGACACGTTCGCGCAAGCGCGGCTGACCGGAGCCGTTGATGCCGTCATGGCCGCGGGGGTGGCGAGCATCCGTTCGCGCATTCTGGAGCACACGGCGCGGCTCATCGAGATCGCTGACGAAGCGGGCATCGAGGTCGTCTCACCGCGTGACGACGCTGAGCGGGCCGGAATCGTCGTGCTCGAACCGCATCCGGAGTTCGTCGGCGCTCTGGGTGCCGCTCTGCACAATCGAGGGGTGTCGGCCACCGTTCGATCGGGCCGCGTGCGCCTCAGCGCTCACGTCTCGACCGAAGAAGAAACGTTCGCGATGTTGCGCGCGGCGTTCGCCGAATTCACGCGCCTCGCGAGTGTGTAGGCGCGGTGCGCACTCGAGTGTGACGGCTCTGTGAACCAGCGCGTGTCGCTGCACGTCTCCGGCCGAGACAGGCATAGCGTGACGCTCATCAGGCAGCGCGCCTGATCGGGGCGGCCGGAACGATCGTCCTGAGACTCCCGGCCAATCCGCACTCAACAGGTCCGGGGTCGCCCGCGTCCCCGGGGATGGAGCACCGGTGGCCGCTGCGAAGACCTCCCGTCAGAACCCGTCGATCACGAGTGACGAGAGCGAGGTCGCGCAGCGCACATATGTGCTCGACACCTCGGTTCTGCTGAGTGATCCGACGGCGCTCTTCCGTTTTGCCGAGCACGCCGTGGTGCTACCGGTGGTCGTGATCGCCGAGCTCGAGGCCAAACGCAACGACCCCGAGATTGGCTACTTCGCGCGCAAAGCCCTGCGCAATCTCGATGACTTGCGCGTGCAGCACGAGCGCCTCGACTTTCCGATCTCGGTGGGCGACGCGGGGGGCACGCTGCGGGTCGAGCTCAACCACTCGAGCCAGGCCGTGCTGCCGAGCGGGTTGCAGCTCAACGACAACGACTCACGCATTCTCGCGGTCGCCATGAACCTCGCCGCCGAGGGGCTCGATGTCACGGTGGTCTCGAAAGACTTGCCCTTGCGCGTGAAGGCCGCCTCGCTGGGCCTCGCCGCCGAGGAATACCGCGCCGAACTCGCCGTCGACAGCGGCTGGACGGGCATGGCGGATGTCCGCCTCTCGAGCGACGAGATGGCCACTCTCTACGACCGCGAGGTGCTGCGGTCGCCCGTGGTGCGCGAACTGCCCATCAACACCTCGCTCGTGATCCACAGTGACCGTGGCTCGGCCCTGGGCCGCGTGGTCGGTGACGACGAGATCGCGCTCGTGCGCGGGGATCGCGATATCTTCGGCTTGCACGGCCGCTCGGCCGAGCAGCGCCTCGCGATCGACCTGCTCATGGACCCCCAGGTCGGCATCGTGTCGCTCGGTGGTCGCGCGGGCACGGGCAAGTCGGCTCTCGCCTTGTGCGCGGGGCTCGAAGCGGTGCTCGAGCGGCAGCAGCAGCGCAAGATCATGGTCTTTCGCCCGCTCTACGCCGTCGGTGGCCAAGAGCTCGGCTACCTGCCGGGTGACGCGAGCGAGAAGATGAACCCGTGGGCTCAGGCCACGTTTGACACGCTCGGCTCGGTTGTCTCGCAGAACGTGCTCGATGAGGTCATCGATCGCGGGTTGCTCGAAGTGTTGCCGCTCACGCACATTCGCGGTCGCTCGTTGCACGACGCCTTCGTGATCGTCGACGAGGCCCAGTCGCTCGAACGCAATGTCTTGCTCACGGTGCTCAGCCGCATTGGCCAGAACTCCAAGGTCGTGCTCACGCACGATGTCGCCCAGCGCGACAACCTGCGGGTCGGTCGGCACGACGGTGTGGCGAGCGTGATCGAGACGCTCAAGGGTCACGCGCTGTTTGGCCACATGACGCTCACGCGTTCAGAGCGCAGTGCGATTGCGGCGCTCGTGACCGAGCTGCTCGAAGGCAACGAACTGGCGTAAGGCATGCCGGTGGGGCCGCGAAAG
>NZ_JANRKZ010000127.1:0-4467 GCF_033763155.1 Microcella sp. | reverse complement strand
CCGAAGGCAGCGACTGTGCCGAAGTGACGGACATCACGTGGCTCGGAACCATCAAGGTCGAGATCCAGGACCAGTTCACCGACGCCATCGAGTTCTACAACGAGAACAACACTGACTGTGTTGCCGTTGAGATCCTCGAGTCGCCGCAAGACGTGCCCTTCCTCCAGACGGTCACCACGTTCTACGAGGCTGGCAAGGCGCCGACCATCATGACGGCTCTGCAGGAGCTGCCCGACATGGCTCCGCGCGTTGTCGACTGGAGCGGTGACCCGCTCGCCGAGCTCGCCGCCCCCGGCACGCTCGACGTCGCGACCATCGACGGCAAGGTCGTCGGTATCCCGATCACGGCTGAGGCCTTCGGTCTGCTCTACAACAAGGCTGTTCTTGACGCCGCTGGTGTCGAGGTTGACTCGATCACGACCCGCAGCGAACTCGCTGACGCCTTCGACGCTGTTGCCGAGACGGGCGTTTCGCCCGTGCACTTCTCGGGCCTCTGGTGGTCGCTTGGTGCCCACTTCACCAACGTCTACCACGCCAACGCTGCTGAAGACGTTGAGGGCCGCCTGGCGATCCTCGACGAGCTGAAGGCTGGCGAGAAGGACCTCCTTTCGGACCCGGTGTTCGAGAACTGGCTTGACACGTTCGACCTCCTCAAGGAGAACTCGATCGACACCGCCAGCATCGCTGACACCGACTACGACCTGGGTGTCGAGAACCTGGCCGTCGGCGACGCCGGCTTCTGGTTCATGGGCAACTGGGCCGAGCCGAACCTCCTCACCGCGACGCCTGACGGCGAGTTCGGTGTGATGCCTGTTCCGATCAGCGACAACGCAGACGACTACGGCAACGACTCGATCTCGGTCGGCGTTCCGTTCTACGCGATGATCGACGCCGAGCAGTCGTCGGCTGAGCAGCAGGAAGCCGCCAAGGCTGTGCTGAGCTGGTTCCTCACCACCCCCGAGGGCCAGGCGTACTGGTCGGGACCGGTCGAAGAGGGCGGAATGAACTTCATTCCGGTCTACGACGGCTTCACCGTCACGCCGAGCACCTTCATGGCTCAGAAGATTGCTGAGTACATCGCTGCGGGCAAGACGCTCCAGTGGGTCAACAGCGCCTACCCGGCCGGCCTGCAGGACAAGTACGGTGCCGCCGCTCAGAAGTACTACGACGGTGTGAGCGACCGTGCCGCATTCGCGGCCGAGCTCGAGGCCGCCTGGGCTGAGTAGCACATCGACGGAATCAGTCGCAGACTGATACCCCGTCACCAGTAACAGCGGTTGCCCGGGGCGCGAGCCCCGGGCAACCTGTTATGGACAAGGCCCGTCAGACAATGAGGTTTGGACAATCACATGAGAACTCGTAGGCAAGAGATCCAGCGATTCGCGGTCTTCGCACTGCTGCCGCTGTCGATCTTCATCTTGGTGCTCGTCATGCCATTCGGCCAGGGCGTGTACTACACCTTCACCGACTGGAATGGCTTTGAGGCCAACAACTGGGTCGGTATCGCCAACTACACGGCCGTGTTCCAGAACGAAGAATTCTGGGGATCGATGCTCTTCACGGCGGGGTACGTCGTTGCATCGCTGATTTTGGTCAACGTCGTCGCCTTCGCTCTCGCGCTTCTGGTCACAATTCCCCTGCGCGGCGTCAACGCCCTGCGCACGGCCTTCTTCTTGCCGAACCTCATCGGTGGCGTCATCCTTGGCCTTATCTGGCAGTTCCTTTTCGGTCAAGCACTCCCGACGCTTGCCGAGGCCACGGGCATCCCGGTTTTCGCGGAGAACTGGTTGCTCGACACTACGAGCGCCTTCTGGGCCATGGTCATCGTGACGGTCTGGCAGATGTCGGGCTACATGATGATCATCTACATCACTGCCCTCATGAGCATTGAGCAAGAGGCCCTCGAGGCCTCGCTGATCGATGGCACCAACGCGTTCCAGCGCATGTTCTACATCAAGATGCCGCTCATGGCGCAGGCCTTCACGATCTCGCTGTTCTTGACCTTGCGCAACGCCTTCATGGCGTTCGACCTCAACCTGTCGCTCACCGGTGGAAACCCCTACGGCACCACCGAGTTGATCTCGCTGCAGGTCTTCCGTGAGGCCTTCACCTACGGAAACTTCAGCTCGGGTCAGACCCAGGCCGTTCTCATGTTCGTCGTCATTGCGATCGCGGCGCTCGCCCAGGTCGCCGTCTCCAAGCGATTCGAGGTCCAGCGATGAAGCGCGCCCGTCGTATCAATATCTTCTTCTTCATCTTCGCGAGCGTGCTCGCGGCGTTCTACGCCTTCCCGTTTGTGATGGTGTTGCTGAACTCGGTGAAGACCGCCCGCCAGGTGCGCAACGAGCCGTTGGCGTGGCCGGAAGAGTGGCTCTGGGAGAACTTCGCCGAAGCCATCGACCGCATGGATTACTGGCAGGCTCTCGGCAACTCGCTCATCATTACGGTGCTCAGCGTGGGCGCGATCATCATCACGTCGTCGATGCTCGCCTACTACCTGGCCCGTTCGAAGACGCGGTTCTCGGGCATCACGTTCCTCGTGCTCGTTGCGTCGATGATCGTGCCCTTCCAGGCGCTCATGATCCCCTTCGTCGGTCTCTTTGGCGAGCGAGGGTTGGGATTGCCCGGTAACCAGGTCACCATCGCCTTCTTCTACGTTGGCTTTGGTGTCGCGCTCTCTACCTTCCTGTACCACGGCTTCATCACGAACATTCCGTTCGAGCTCGACGAAGCCGCTGGGATGGATGGAGCCTCACCGCTCCGCACCTTCCGCAGCATCATCTTCCCGATGCTCGGGCCGGTGACGGCGACGGTGGCCATCATCAACGCCCTGTGGATTTGGAACGACTTCCTGCTGCCGTCGGTGGTGCTCTTGGAGAACGATCAGAAGACCATCCCGCTTCGTACGTTCGTGTTCTACGGCAACTACACGTCGGACTACGGACTCGCGATGGCTGGTCTGGTGTTGTCGATCTTCCCGATCGTTATCTTCTACTTCGTCATGCAGCGCCGGATCATCGCGGGTATCTCCGCGGGAGCGGTGAAGTGAGTTCGACCAACACCACAGTCGAACACGCGAAGTCAGAAGAGTGGTGGCGGCAAGCCGTCGTCTACCAGATCTATCCGAGGTCGTTTGCTGATTCGGATGGTGATGGTCTCGGCGACGTGCGTGGAATCATCTCCCGTGTGCCCTACCTCCGTGACCTCGGGGTCGATGCGGTCTGGTTGAGCCCGTTCTATCCGTCGGCGCTTGCCGACGGCGGGTATGACGTGGATGACTATCGCAACGTTGACCCACGGCTGGGCTCGCTCGATGACTTCGATGGCATGGTGACCGCGCTCCACGGCGCGGGCATCAAGATCTTCGTCGACATCGTGCCGAACCACAGTTCGAATCGTCACGAGTGGTTCAAGGCTGCGTTGGCGTCCCCTCCGGGTTCACCCGAGCGCGATCGGTATTTGTTTCGCGACGGACGCGGTGAGCATGGCGAGCTGCCTCCTAATGATTGGCCGAGCCACTTTGGCCCGTCGGCGTGGACTCGCACGGTCAACGCCGACGGGACGCCCGGCCAGTGGTACCTGCACCTTTTCGCGCCCGAGCAGCCTGACTTCAACTGGGAGAACCCCGACGTTGAAGCAGACTTCATCAGAACCTTGCGTTTCTGGTCAGATCGGGGTGTCGATGGCTTCCGCATCGATGTCGCGCACGCGCTGAAGAAAGACATGAGCGAGCCCTACAAGCCCGTGCCCTCCATCGGCATCATGTCGGACTACCCGATCGATGGGTCGCACCCTTTGTTCGATCGCGACGACGTCTATGAGGTCTACCGGTCGTGGCGGGCGGTCTTCAACGAGTATGACCCGCCCCGCGTGGCCGTTGCCGAAGCGACAGTTCCCGTTCAACGACGTGTGAACTACGCACGGACCGACACCTTGGGCCAGGCCTTCAACTTCGACCTACTCGGCACCCCCTGGCTCGCACGCGAGTTTCGGTCGACGATCGCGCACAGTCTCGAGCTGGCGCAGTCGACGGGTTCATCGTCGACGTGGACGCTGTCGAACCACGACATCATTCGCCATGCGACGCGGTATGGACTGCCGGATGGCCTCCACCTCGACACGTGGCTGCTCACGAACGGCACCGAGCCTGAGGTTGACCGGGCCCAGGGGTTGCGCCGCGCTCGTGCCGCCATGATGTTGTTGCTGGCGTTGCCCGGATCGGTCTACCTCTATCAGGGCGAAGAACTCGGGTTGTTCGAGGTCGCCGACCTGCCCGCTGAGGCAATTCAAGACCCCATCTGGGTTCGAGACGCCGGGGCGCGAAAAGGCCGTGACGGATGCCGCGTGCCCTTGCCGTGGTCGGCAGAGTCCGCCGGCTTCGGCTTTACGACGGGCGTGCCGCACTTGCCAATGCCCGCGTGGTTCTCAGAGTTCGCCGTCGACCGGCAGCTCGGTGCGGCCGACTCG
>NZ_JANRKZ010000126.1:0-3365 GCF_033763155.1 Microcella sp. | reverse complement strand
TCATCAAGGCTCGCGTGCAGTTGCTGCGCGACATCGGCGCGGCCGTGTCACCCGACAATGCCTGGCAGCTCATTCAGGGCATCGAGACCCTGAGCTTGCGCATCGAGCGTCACGTACAGAACGCCGTGGCCGTCGCCAGCTGGCTCGAGGCACACCCGGATGTCGCGAGCGTCAGCTACTCGGGTCTTTCGTCGAGCCCCTGGTATGCCGCTGCTCAGAAGTACGCGCCGAAGGGTGTGGGCGCCGTGCTCTCGTTCGAATTGAAAGGCGGGGTGGATGCCGGGCGCGCGCTCGTCGACTCGGTCGAGCTCTTCAGCCACGTCGCCAACATCGGCGATGTGCGCAGCCTCATCATTCACCCGGCGTCGACGACGCACTCGCAGCTCACTCCCGAGCAGCAACTCACGAGTGGTGTGACCCCGGGACTCGTTCGACTCTCGGTGGGTCTCGAGAACATCGACGACATCATCGCCGACCTCGAGAAGGGCTTCACGGCCGCTCGCGCGGTCGTCGCAGCAAACGCCGCTCTCTAGCGTCTCTCTCACACTGCGCCCCCGCCGTGCTACGCCTCGTCGTAACACGGCGGGGGCGAAGCCGTGTCTGCGACAGAATGGGCTGAGCATGGATTGGCAAACGAGCGAAGACACGGTGCCCTCGGCGTTCATCACCGAGGCCAACCGGCGCTCGATGCTGGGCACTCCGCCGACGACAGGCGCCTGGCGCGAAGGTGACGCTCCGGGCAATCGCCTTTTTCAGTCGATCGGTTCCCTTGCACTCGAGTCGGGTCAATCCCTTCCGCACGTGCGCATGGCATACGAAACGTGGGGAACTCTCTCGCCCGATCGCGACAATGCCGTGCTCGTCGTGCATGCCCTCACGGGCGACAGCCACGTCGTGGGGCGCCCCGGTCCGGGGCATCCGACAGCAGGGTGGTGGGGCGGCATCGTCGGCCCCGGGCTCGCGATCGACACCGACCGCTGGTTCGTCATCGCGCCCAACATGCTCGGCGGGTGCCAGGGGTCGACGGGTCCCGCCTCGTTTGCTCCCGATGGCGCCGAGTGGGGTTCGCGCTTTCCGTACCTCACCATTCGCGACCAGGTGGCGGCCCAGGTCGGGCTCGCTGACGCGCTCGGCATCGAACGGTTCGCCGCCGTCATCGGCGGGTCGATGGGGGGCATGCACGCGCTCGAGTGGGCGGTGCAGCATCCCGATCGCGTCGAACGCCTCGCCGTGCTCGCAGCCCCGCCCATCTCGAGCGCCGATCAAATCGCATTGAACTCGGTGCAAATCGAGGCGATTCGCATGGATCCACTGTTTCGTGACGGTGACTACTACGACGAGCCCGAAGGTCCCTTTCGCGGACTCGCTCTCGCGCGCCGCATGGCGTTGCTCAACTACCGTTCGCCGAGCGAGCTCAATGAGCGCTTCGAGCGTTCGTGGCAAGGGGTGCTCGACCCGTTGGGCAAAGGCGGTCGGTTCGCCGTCGAGAGCTACCTCGACTTTCACGGCAATAAATTCACGCGTCGATTCGATGCCAACAGCTACATCACTCTCGTCGAGGCGATGAATTCGCACGACATCACCCGCGGTCGCGGAACGCTGACCGAGTCGCTCAGCGGCGTGACCTCCCGCAGCCTCGTGCTCGGAATTGACAGCGACCGGTTGTTCCCCGTCGAACAACAGCAAGCCCTTGCGGCGGCCTTGCCCGGCACGATCCATGGCCCGAACGCGATCGTCGTCTCATCGTCGTTTGGCCACGACGCCTTCCTCATCGAAGACGACCTCGTCGGGCCGCACCTGGCCACCCTCTTGGCGAACTGACCGCGGGCGACGCATGTCACCGCGCATGGCTCGACGCGCACTGACCCTGCTGCTGGCAATGTCGGTCGTGATTTCCGCTGCGGGATGCTCCGCCACCGCGCCCCTCACGCCCGGGCCCTCGGGTGCGGCGGCTACAGCCGCCGAGCTCGCCGTCACGGCCGAGGTGTATCGCACGCGCATCGATCCATCGCGGGGAGCGATTCAGCTCGCCGTGCGCAACGACGCGGAGGCTCCCCTCACGATTGTGGTTGCCAGCCTCGAGTCTCCCGCGCTGTCATCGTCGATATCGCGCGAGCGCACGACGGAGATCGGCCCGGGCCTCACGCGCGATCTGCCGTTGACGCTGTCGCCCGCTGCCTGCCCCGCGAGCACCACGGCGCCGCCGGAGGCGGTGCTCACCGTGGTTCTTGCTGACGGCAGCACCACCGAGCTGCGCGTGCCGACGACTGATCGGCTCGGCCAGTGGGCCGAGTGGGTAGCCGCCGAGTGTTTCGCGGCGGCAGTGGCCGAGCGCGCGACCCTGGATGTCGAGCATGATCCGGGCCGTGACGATGGCGAGGTCATCTGACTGCGCGTGACGGCAGACCGCCACGACCCGGGTCTCGAACTCGTTGCCATCAGTGACACGGTTCTCTTCGGGCTCGTGCGCGCGGCGGATGGTGTTCGCGTGACGAGCGAGCCTTTGGTGGCACGTGACAGCGAATCGGCCGGTCACGCCGAATCAGACGCGGTGAGCATCCCGGTGCTGCTTACGCCCGCGCGGTGCGACCCGCACGCTCTCGCCGACGACAAACAGGGCACGCTCTTTGTCGTCGAGGTACTGCTTGACGGCGTGCCCGGCTCCATCACGATCGTCGCGAACTCGGCAACCCGTGCGGCGTTGTACGACGCGTACACGCGCGCGTGCGGATTGTGATGAATGAGCCCCATTCGGGTGACAGACTGAGCGTGTGGAGCTGATCGAGAAGGAGCGCCGTCGACTCTTGCAGTCGGCCGCTCGCGCCTTCGGGCTCACGGGGGTGCTGATCTCGGCGCTGTGCCTGGCACTGCCGGGTGTCGTTGACCCCGATCTGTTGCCCTCGGTCATCATCGTGCTCATAGGCCAAGCGGGTGCCCTCATCATGGTCGGGCGCAGCACGAACATCGGCTGGATCATTCTGACGATCGTTCTCGGGTGCGGCGCTCTCGCTCTGGCGCAATTGCCGTGGGGCCAGTCAACCTCGATCGCACTCCCTATTTCGCTGGCGCCGCTGGGTGCGGCAGGGCTTGGCGCCGTAGGCATGGTCTTGAGCGAGAGCACTGCTCGCTGGTTGGTGTGGGCCGCGGGCGCCCTCGCGAGCTGTTTTCTCGTCGCGAGCGCCGGCCCGACAACCGCCTTCATCTCGACGCCGGCGATCGCCACCCTCGCCGGATGGGTCATCACGCTCATCATTGGCCTGTGGGTCACCGTCGGCGTGCAACGCGCTGTGCGGCGTATCGAGAACATCGGTCGAGCGCATCACCTCGAACGACAGGCAAGCGAAACCGAGGCGCAGCGCCGACAA
>NZ_JANRKZ010000125.1:0-2103 GCF_033763155.1 Microcella sp. | reverse complement strand
AGCGGGCCAAGGCCCTCTTTGGCGCCGAGTTCGCCAACGTGCAGCCCCACTCGGGCGCGCAGGCGAGCGCGGCCGTGCTGCACGCTCTCGCGATGCCCGGCGACACGATCCTCGGCCTCGAGCTGGCCCACGGTGGCCACCTCACGCACGGCATGAAGCTCAACTTCTCGGGCAAGGTCTACAATGCCACGAGCTACGGCGTTGACCCCGAGACGATGCTCGTCGACATGGATGTCGTGCGCGCCAAGGCGCACGAGGTCAAGCCGACCGTCATCATTGCCGGCTGGTCGGCCTACTCTCGTCAGCTCGACTTCGCGGCTTTCCGTGCCATCGCCGATGAGGTCGGCGCCAAGCTCTGGGTCGACATGGCCCACTTCGCCGGGCTCGTTGCCGCTGGCCTGCACCCCTCGCCGCTGCCGCACGCGCACGTCGTGAGCTCGACGGTGCACAAGACGCTCGCGGGCCCGCGCTCGGGCATCATCTTGAGCAACGACGAGTCGCTGTTCAAGAAGCTCAACTCGGCCGTGTTCCCGGGTCAGCAGGGTGGGCCGCTCATGCACGTCATCGCGGCCAAGGCCGTGGCGTTCAAGCTGGCCGCGCTGCCCGAGTTTGTCGAGCGACAAGAGCGCACCATCCGCGGTGCCCAGATTTTGGCCTCGCGCCTCACGCAGCCCGACGCAATCGCCGCGGGCGTCAACGTGCTCACGGGGGGCACGGATGTTCACCTCGCACTCGTCGACCTGCGCGAGTCGCCCCTCAACGGTCTTGAGGCCGAGAACGTGCTGCACGAGGTCGGCATCACGGTCAACCGCAACGGTGTGCCGTTTGACCCGCGCCCGCCCATGGTCACGAGCGGTGTGCGCATCGGAACCCCGGCGCTCGCGACGCGTGGCTTTGCCGATGCCGAGTTCACCGAGGTGGCCGACATCATCGCGCACGCCCTCATGCCCAACCCCGACGTTGCGGGCCTGCGCTCGCGCGTTGCGGCGCTGACCGACGCGTTCCCGCTCTACCCGGGGCTGTAATCGTGAGCGCTTCTGGTTCTGGCCAGATCGCGCAGAAGCTCGACGGCACCGCGACGGCAGCGGCCATCAAGGCCGAGTTGCGGGCGCGCGTCGATGCGTTGCGCGAGAAAGGCATTGTTCCCGGGCTCGCGACGGTTCTCGTCGGCGATGACCCCGGCTCGCAGTGGTACGTCGCCGGCAAGCACAAAGACTGCGCCGAGGTGGGCATTGCGTCGATTCGGCGCGATCTGCCTGACACGACGACGCAGGCCGAGCTTGAATCCGTCATCGACGAGCTGAATGCCGACCCGGCGGTAACGGGGTTCATCGTGCAGTTGCCGCTGCCGAAGCACCTCGACACCGACGCGATTCTTGAGCGCGTGCATCCCGATAAGGATGCCGACGGGCTGCACCCCACCAACCTGGGGCGCCTCGTCTTGCGCGTCGACCGCCCGATTGACACGCCGCTGCCCTGCACGCCGCGAGGAGTCATCGAGCTTGTCGAACGGCACGGCCTCTCGTGGTCGGGTAAAGACGTCGTCGTCATCGGGCGCGGTGTCACGGTCGGCCGCGCGATTGGTTCGCTGCTCACGCGCCGCGAGTACAACGCGACGGTCACGCTCACCCACACGGGTACCCGTGACCTCGGGGCGCACCTGCGTCGCGCCGACGTGATTGTGGCCGCGGCGGGCGTGCCCGGCATCGTGTCGGCGGCTGACGTCAAGCCCGGCGCGATCGTGCTCGACGTGGGCGTCTCGCGGCTCGTCGACCCCGACACGGGTGTTTCGCGCATCGCGGGCGATGTGGCCGACGACGTGGCGACGGTCGCGTCGTGGATCTCGCCGAACCCCGGCGGCGTCGGACCGATGACCCGCGCGCTGTTGCTCGCGAACGTCGTCGAGACGGCCGAGCGGGCGGCGGTCTAGGGAGCTCGAGCCCGCGGCGCTCTCGGCGTTCAGTAGCGGCCGGTGGCGAGCCGCAGGCGTACGGGCTGGCCCGGCCGCAGCTGGGCGAGGAGGTCGAGCGACGCATCCACCACGACCGCGATCACGGGATACCCGCCAGTCACGGGATGGTCGGGCCCCAGCACGGTGGGCGC
>NZ_JANRKZ010000124.1:0-4410 GCF_033763155.1 Microcella sp. | reverse complement strand
ACGCGCTGGAAAGTGGGCCGACTGCTCGCCCAAGCGCGCGAGCGCGGCATCATTCGCATCGAGATCGTGCACCCGCGCGCTCGCCGTCTCGCTCTCGAACGTGACCTCAGCGCCCGCTTTGGTCTCAAAGACGCGGTCGTGGTTCCTGCCCCCGCCGACGACGTCGAACTGCAGGCGCGCGTGAGTGAAGCCGCCGCGGACTACCTCGTGAGTCATCGCCCCGTGCCGCGATTGCTCGGCGTGAGCTGGGGTCGTACGTTGCACCAGGTCGCCGAGGCTTTGCCCTCGGGGTGGTCGACAGCCGTCAACGTCGTGCAGATCAACGGGGGCGTGAGCCTCAGCAAGCGCCCCGGCACCGCGGCGGCGACCGCGGTCATGATCGCGCAAAAGGCGGGCGGGCAAGCCACGCTACTGCCGAGCCCCGCCATTCTCGAACGCCTCGAGACGAAGAAGGCCATCGAGGGCGACCGCACGGTCGGCGGCGTACTGGCGATGGCGCGCGGCGCTACGGCCTATCTCTACAGCGCGGGGGTGGCCGACACGAGCTCGGTGCACGTCGACAGCGGTTACCTCACGGCCGCCGACATCGCCCGGCTCGTCGAGCGCGGCGCTGTGGGCGACGTCATTGGTCGCTACATCACGGCCGACGGCACGATCGCCGACCCCGAATTGGATGCCCGCACTCTCGGCCTCGGCCTCGAAGAGCTGCGCAACGCGGCCACGAGCATCCTCGTGATCGGCGGTGAGCCGAAGCACGCCGTTGCGCGCGCCATTGTGACGCACGGACTCTGCTCGGTGCTCGTGACCGACGAACACACCGCGCGCGCGCTCTTGGACGACACGAACGCCGACGACGATCTCAACTCCGCCACCACAGCATCCCGAGAGGACGCCTCATGACCATCACCCAGCCCGTCGGCCTCGCGCCGGCGGATCGCGCCGTGCGATTGCTCGGCGGCGACCTTACCGAGACGGCACTGCGCCTGCACCTCGACGGACTCACGGGCGTTGACGCCGTGGGCCTCGAACAGCGCGCCGCGGGGCTCAGCACGCGCTCGATCAAGACGAGTTCGAAGGCCTGGGCGCTCGACACGATCATTCGCACGTGTGACCTGACGACGCTTGAGGGCGCCGACACTCCCGGCAAGGTGCGCTCGCTCGTTGCCAAGGCGATCACGCCCGACGCGAGCGACCCGACGACTCCGAGCGTTGCGGCCGTGTGCGTCTACGGCGACATGGTGGGTTACGCCGTCGAGGCGCTGGGTAGCCGGCACGCGGCAGGAGGCACGGAGGGCATCCAGGTGGCTGCCGTCGCCACGGCCTTCCCCTCGGGGCGCGCGAGCCTGGCGATCAAGCTCGCCGACACGCGTGACGCCGTCGCCGCGGGCGCCGATGAGATCGACATGGTCATCGACCGCGGCGCGTTTCTCAGTGGTCAGTACGGCGTCGTGTTCGACCAGATCGTCGCCGTGCGCGAGGCGTGCATGCGCCCCGACGGCAGTCACGCGCACCTCAAGGTCATTCTCGAAACGGGTGAACTGCAGACCTACGACAACGTGAAGCGGGCATCCTGGCTGGCGATTCTCGCGGGAGCCGACTTCATCAAGACCTCGACGGGCAAGGTGAGCCCCGCGGCGACCCTGCCCGTCACGCTGCTCATGCTCGAGGTTATTCGCGATTGGCACCGCCTGACGGGCGAGAAGATCGGCATGAAGCCGGCCGGCGGCATCCGTGCCTCGAAAGATGCCGTGCGCTACCTCGTCACTGTTGCCGAGACCGTGGGCGAAGAGTGGCTTACCCCGCAGCTGTGGCGTTTCGGCGCCTCGAGCCTCGTCAACGACGTGTTGCTGCAGCGCCAGAAGATGCGAACCGGTCACTACAGTGGCCCCGATTACGTGACGGTGGACTAGATCATGGCCTTTCTCGAATACGCAGCGGCGCCCGAGTCGGCGTCGATTCTGAACCTCAAGGCGCAATACGGCCTCTTCATCGATGGCGAGTTTGTTGACGGGCACGGCGAGGTCTTCGACACGATTTCGCCCGCGACCGAGCAGGTCATCGCGAGCATCGCCCAAGCCACCGCCGGTGATGTGGATGTTGCGGTCGCCTCGGCGAGGCGCGCCTACGACCGCGTGTGGTCGCGCATGTCGGGCAGCGATCGGGGCAAGTACCTGTTCCGCATCGCGCGGCTCGTGCAAGAGCGCGCTCGCGAACTCGCGGTCGCCGAGAGCCTCGACAACGGCAAGCCCATTCGCGAGACGCGCGATGTGGATGTTCCGCTCGTCGCCGCGTGGTTCTTCTACTACGCCGGCTGGGCCGACAAGCTCGAGCACGCGGGCCTCGGCCCGAACCCTCGCGCGCTTGGGGTGGCCGCGCAGGTCATCCCGTGGAACTTTCCGCTGCTCATGCTCGCGTGGAAGATCGCCCCGGCCCTCGCGGCCGGCAACACCGTCGTCATCAAGCCCGCCGAAACGACCTCGCTCACGGCCATGCTGTTCGCCGAGATTCTGCAACAGGCCGACTTGCCCGCGGGTGTCGTCAACATCGTGACGGGCCCCGGCGCTACCGGCCAGGCTCTCGTGACCCACGACGACGTCAACAAGGTCGCCTTCACGGGCTCGACGAATGTCGGCCGGATGATCGCGCGCCAGGTCGCCGGCACCCAGAAGCGCCTCACGCTCGAGCTCGGCGGCAAGGCTGCCAACATCGTGTTCGACGACGCGCCGATGGATCAAGCGATCGAGGGCATCGTCAACGGCATCTTCTTCAACCAGGGTCACGTGTGTTGTGCGGGCTCGCGCCTGCTCGTGCAAGAGAACGTGCACGACGAGGTCATCGACCGCCTCAAGGCGCGGCTCTCGACCCTGCGCATGGGCGACCCGCTCGACAAGAACACCGACATCGGGGCGATCAACTCGGCCGCACAACTCGAGCGCATTCGCACCCTGAGCGACACGGGTGAGGCCGAGGGAGCCGAGCGCTGGACGGCCGATTGCCGCATCCCCGACAAGGGCTTCTGGTTCGCACCGACGATCTTCACGAAGGTGAGCGCGGCGCACGCGATCGCGCGCGAAGAGATCTTCGGCCCCGTGCTCTCAGTGCTGACGTTCCGCACTCCGGCCGAGGCGATCGCGAAGGCCAACAACACTCCCTACGGCCTCTCGGCCGGCATCTGGACCGAGAAGGGCAGCCGCATGCTCGCTCTCGTCGACCAGTTGCGCGCGGGCGTGGTGTGGGCGAACACGTTCAATCGCTTCGACCCCGCGTCGCCGTTCGGCGGCTACAAAGAGTCGGGCTACGGCCGTGAGGGTGGACGCCACGGGCTGGCTGCCTACCTCGAGGCGAGCGGGTGGGATGCTCCGGCTTCGTTGAGCGCAGCATCCACCACTCCATCCGCTGGCGGGCGCGCTGCCCGAAAGCCCGCGAAGACCCGGAAGGCGGTCGCGAAGTGAGCCGACTCACCGTGCCCAAGACCTACAAGCTCTACATCGGCGGCAAGTTTCCGCGCAGCGAGAGCGGCCGCACCTACGAGGTCGTCGCCGCCGACGGATCATTCTTGGCCAACGCAGCCCAGGCCTCGCGCAAAGACGCGCGCGATGCCGTGGTCGCCGCTCGTGCGGCCGTCGGCGGCTGGGCCGGTGCTACGGCGTACAACCGTGGCCAAGTGATTTATCGCATTGCCGAGTTGCTCGAAGGGCGCCGCGCGCAGTTCATCGACGAGATCGCGTCGACCGAGGGCGTGTCCGTTGCCGATGCGAGCGCTCAAGTCGACCTCGCGATCGACGTGTGGGTCTGGTACGCCGGCTGGGCGGACAAGTATGCCCAGGTCGCGGGTAACGCCAACCCTGTGTCAGGACCGTTCTTCAACCTCTCGGTGCCCGAGCCGACGGGTGTCGTGGCCGCGGTCGCGCCGCAGGGCGTGACGGGAGGCTCGTTGCTCGGTCTCGTCTCGGTGATCGCGCCGATCGTCGTGAGTGGCAACACCGTCGTGGTTGTCGCCGACGAACGCGCGCCGCTCTCGGCCATCTCGCTGAGCGAAGTGCTCGCGACCTCGGATGTTCCCGGCGGTGTGGTCAACATGCTCACGGGTTCGGCGGCCGAGATCATGCCGTGGCTGGCGTCGCACGCCGACGTCAATGCGCTCGACCTTTCCGGCGCCGGATCGATCACGGGCGCGAAGGGCGAAACCTGGGTCGACCTGCAGTTGGCGGCGGCCGAGACGCTCAAGCGCGTCGTGCCACCGGTGGCGGGCATCCCGCGTCCGGCGCTCGAGCGCATCACGGCGTTCGTCGAGACGAAGACGGTCTGGCACACGAAGTCCATGCTCTAGCCCGCTGGGGTGCGGTTGCCTGCCGAGACGATTAGGCCGCGGGGAGGCGCGCGAGTGTTTCGGCGGCCGTCAGGTGCGGT
>NZ_JANRKZ010000123.1:0-6797 GCF_033763155.1 Microcella sp. | reverse complement strand
GCAATCGTCTCGGGCACAATGCGCGAGGTGATGAGGTTGTGCACGACGCGAATCTCGCCGGTCTCGCCCTGTGCACGCACGCGCGTGATCTCACGCAGCGCCACGATCGCGGCGACGGCGCTCGGCGTGACGGGCTGACCGAGCTCGTCGATCACGAAGCAGCTGTCGGCGTCACCGTCGAATGCGAGCCCGAGGTCGGCACCGTGCTCAACGACGGCCTTCTGCAGGTCGACGAGGTTGGCGGGTTCGAGCGGGTTCGCTTCGTGGTTGGGGAACGTGCCGTCGAGTTCGAAGTAGAGCGGAATGATCTCGAGCGGCAGTGCGGGCAGACCCGCGGCCGTGCCGAGCACGGCGGGCACCGTGAGTCCGCCCATGCCGTTGCCTGCATCCACCACGATGCGCAGCGGGCGAACACTCGAGAGGTCGACGAGCTCGCGCAAGTAGGCGGCATAGTCGGCGAGCACGTCGCGGTGCACGAGCGTGCCGGGGGCATCCACCGCATCAATTCCTGAAGCGAGGTACGCCTGCGCGCGGTCGCGAATGCTGCCGAGGCCGGTGTCGAGGCTGATGCCCTGAGCACCCGCGCGGCAGAACTTGATGCCGTTATACGTCGCCGGGTTGTGGCTCGCCGTAAACATGGCGGCGGGCACGTTGAGGCGGCCGCTCGCGAAGTAGGTTTCGTCGGTTGACCCGAGACCGAGCATGATGACGGATGCGCCGCGCGCCTGCGCTCCGCGCGCAAACGCGGCGGCAAACGTGGGTGAGCTATCGCGCATGTCATGGCCGACAGCAAGCTCGAACGCCTCGCCCGTGTGCTCAGCACGCATCTCGTCGGCGAAGCCAGCACCGAGTGCTTCGATGACCGGTTCGGTCAGTTGAGAGCCGACAAGGCCGCGAACGTCGTAGGCCTTGATGAAGGCACTGAGGTCAGGGGTGGGGGTTTCGAGAGCAGAATTCACCCCGTTACCCTACTCGGGTTTTATCCAACTTCGCCTAAAGCGCTATAACGAATTACCTGCCAGCCGTTCGGAACCGAGAGTCGTTCGCTGTGTCGCGCGCACAAGTCATAGCTGTGTGGCTCGGGTCGAGCGCTGAGAGGACCGAGCACCGCCATCGAGTCGGCATAGACATAGGTGAGGGTGCGGGCGGCAGGCTCACTGCACGCGACTTTGCTGCACAGTCGGGCGCTCATCGTGCACTCAGCATAGAACGGCCCCGCGACGCGGCGACGATAGGCTGAGGGCGTGGCACGACCGAGCAGGCAGCCGAGCGCACGAGCACGCGCGCGGCACGGTCGCGTGGGCCGCTCTCCCGTCACGGGGCCCCACCTTCCCCTGGCCTTCACACGCCGGTCGCTCTTTGAGACGACCGTGCAGTCGACCGCCGAGTATCTCGTGAATCAATGGCCGACAGAGCTCGCGAACCTGCGCATCGACGTCACCCCCATGCCCGACCAACCGTCTGCCGTGCGAGGTGTTGCGCGGTGGCGCGTCGTGCCCGACCAGAACCTCGTGGTGCTGTTTCGCATCCCCATCGAACGCATGAGTCGCTTGCGCCGCGACGACGACTGGCACCGCCGACTCATGGTCGAGAGCTGCGTATTTCGCGCCGTCGGCGAGCTCATCGGCAAAGACCCCTGGGATCTCGCACCCGATCGCTTTCGCCACTGGTAAGCGGCCGACGACCGGCGACGGATGCTCGCTCGCGCCGCGCCCTACTGCGGCAGCACGGTCAGCGGGCCGACGGCGCTCGGCGGCGCGAGCACGCGCGAACCCGCGAGCACTCCCTCGCCGCGGTAGCTCACGCTCGCGTGTACGGTGCCGTTTGCCGAGAGCCGCACGCCCGCGTTCGACGCCGACGGCACGATGACCATTCCCCCCGCGGCGATCGACACCACTGTTCCGTCGATGGTCACCTGTGCGGCGCCCTCGGGAGCGAGGAGGTGAATCAGGGCAGACACGTCGTCGTCGAGCGGCGGCACAGCCACGAGCACTTCGGTGTCGGCCGGCAACGCCGGGCTCGGGCTGAACCACTCGAGGTCGGCCGACTCGATACCCGCCGTGCTCGTGCGTGCCGCCACCACGATGGGTTCGGTCGCGTCAACGATGACGGCGTACTCGCCGTCGGCCAGATTCGTCAGCGGAAGGTCGAGCACGACTCCCGGTTCGAGCGTCGCTTCGGTGACGAGACCTGCTGCGCCGTCGAGGCCGACGAGGCGCACGGTGACCTGGGCCGCGGCGTCACCGGGAGCGAGCATCCGCAAGGCCGGCAACCCATCGGCACCGCCGTCAGCGGTCGAGCTCTCGAGAGCCAACTGGCCATTGATGACCGGCAGCGCGGCGATGACGTGGCGCACGGCAGGCTCTGCGAGCGGTGTGACGATGCTGAGCCCACTCGGGGTGAGGCCGCGCACGACCGATGTCTGCAGGGTGGCGGCCACAGAGCCGCCCGTGCTCGAGACGCGCACCACGGGCGAGGGCTCGTCGACGGCGACTCCCGCGAGAGAAACGACTCGCTGCGACCCCGCCGCGACGATGATTCCCGTCGTGCCCACCGCGTCGATCGGCCCCGCGTCGCCCCACAGGGCGAGGTCAACTACGGCATCAACCGCGTCGGAGTTGCTCAGAACAATCCACGTCGTGCGCCCAACGGTCGTCGAGCCCCCCACGAGCCACGACGTGCGCGAGGGCGTCAGGCACTCGGCAGCCGCGAGACCCGCCAGGTCGGGTGTGGTGGGGCGCACGATTCCGGTGGCCGCGAGAGCATCTCCCGGGGCCTCGCGAGGCAGCGTGACGACGACCGCTGAGCCATCGATGACATCATTCGACGCGAGCGTCGACGTGACGAGTCCCGATCCCGTGGCGTGACGCCGTTCGGGCTCAATGACGGCAAGCTGGGGATCGTCTCCGCGGGTGAGCCCCAGAGCACCGCCGGCGCACACGAGCGACTGATCGGCGCGGTCAGGCGTCACCGACACCGTGGGAACGGTTGGCCCAAAACTCGGCCCGGGAACCAGCGCGACGCCCGCAACGAGCGCTGCACCGGCAACGGCTGCACCGACCGCGAGCGATGCGCGTCCGCCCGCGCGCAACCATGACTGCGAGCGCGACGCGCGGTTGCCTTCCGCACCATTACTCATCGTCATCACCGACCTCGAAGGTCGCCGCCGGGCCGTCATCACCGGCAGCATCATCGTGACGCCGACGCGGGCGCAGCGTCGTGGGCACGGCCAGCAACAGGGTGAGCCCGACAATGCCGAGCTGAACGGCGAGCACGAGCGACGAACCCGTGGGCGCCGCAACCGGCGCGCTCCGCGTGTCATCGGTGGGCACGACGCGCCACAAGCGCCCCGCATCCGCATCGCCAATGGGCGCGAGAACGGGATTGCCATCGAGGGCCGCCGTGATTCCCTCAGCAGCGAGGGCGGGCGCTCCTGGCCCCGACGACTGCAGCAAAACGAAACGGACGTCGAGTTCGTCGAGCGCAGCGCTGACATCTCGACCGCTGTCAGCCGCGATGTTGGCCACGAGGTCGGCGAGCGCGGCACTCTGCGGCGACACGGTGCCGCTCAGCGCACTCGTGTGCGCAATCGTGCGCTGTTCTGCAAGAAAGAGGCCGGCCCCGCGATCGATGCGAGCCGCAAGACCCGACTCAACCGGGGTGAGAACGATCGTGCCAATCGCGGGATCGGCCTGCGCCTCAGCCGCCACGATCGCCGGAAGCGTGCGCGCGTCGCCCGCGCTGACCGCCGCCGTGCCCGACAGCAGAGTTGAGAGCGCCGGTGTCGCCGCTGCCGCGGCGCCGACGACCACCACGAGGGCGAGCGCCCTCGCGAGTGCACCCGCCCCGCGGCGCCCGGGGCCCGCGGCAGCACCGCCCTGCGCGGCGGGCGCGAGGGCGTGCACGGCATCGAGGCCTCGAGTCGCCGCGAGTGCGAGACCGAGGCCAGCGAGGCTCAGGGCCGGGCCGACATCGATCGACACAGGCTGACCGCCCCACACCGACACCGAGACGCCCGACACGCCCCAGGCCGTCACGAGCCCAACGGCGACACCCACGAGCGGGAGAATTGCCCGTCGGCCGTGGGGCAGCGCGAGGCCGACGAGCGACAGCGCGACGAGCACGCACGCGAGGCCCCCGAGCACGCCGACGATGACCGCCGCGGGAAGGTCGGGAAAGGCGTGACCAAGAGGCGCGAGAACACGCGAGAGGTCGGGCCACCCGAGCACGAGGCCGGTCGGGGTCACCGCGGCGGGTGCGGCGGGAAGACCCGGGTCGGCGAGGAGTCCGAACGGCGTTCCGCGCCGGACCTGGTCGTAGACGAGCGGGGCGAGCAGAGCGACGGTGGGCACCGGCAGGGTGAGCAGACGGCCAAGGCGGCGAGGGTTGGCGAGCATCCACACCACCCACATCACGAGCAGGGCGGGCAGCAGGCTCGGCGAACTGGCGACGACGATGGCGGCAGCGAGTCCTGCGATGCCCGTGGCACTCCACGATCGCGGGGCGCGAGCGGCACTCGCGACGAGAACGGGCAGTGCGACGTGCGCGACGACCGCGGCCGGTCGACCGTCGACGAGAGCAGAGATGAGGGCTGGCGAGAACGCCCACAGCAGCGCCGCAACGGCGACCGGGCCGGGGCGACGAATGATCGCCGCGGCAGCCCACCATCCGCCGAGCGCGGCCAGAGGCAGGGCAGCAATCATGAGCACGACGATGGCCAGTGACGGCTGCCACGGCGTCAGGAGGCCAAGCAACGCGAGCACGAAAGAGAAGGGGTCGGCAGCGCCGACTGCGGAGCGCTCGAGACCCGCGAGCAACGCCGACACATCGGGCGCGAGGGGCGCCAGCGCGCCACCGAGCAGAGCGGGAGCCCCCATGAGTGGTGCCCACGCAAGCGCACCGACCGCTGCCGCAAGGGCAACGACCCCACCTCCGCTCGGCAAGAAATCGGGGCGCGGCGGACGATCGTCGTCGAGCGCCGCGAGCTGGGCGTCGCGCGCAATCGCGCGTCGGCGGCGAACCTCGTCAGCGGGCATGCGCAACGGGGCAATCGCCGACCACCCGAGCGTGCGCCCGCGCGCCAGGCGACGACGAGCCGCCGGCACAGCGCCGCCCGAAAACGCCACCGTGAGCGCCGCGGCAAACTCTCCCGCCACATAGGTGGGCCGCTTGCGCACGAGATGGCCGAGCGCGCGCACCATCGCGATGGGTCCGAGGCTGAGCCAGTGAATCGGCACGGCGATGGCCGGCGCGTAGCTCAGACGGCGGTGCACCTGAGCGGCACGCATGAGCCGCGCTCGCACGCGGGCCGACACGGGCTTGCCCCCACCCGCACGACCCGCGGTCGCCGTGCCCTCATAAACGAACACGCGCGCTTGCGGCACACCCACCACGCGATGGCCGGCAAGACGGATGCGCACACACAGATCAAGCGCCGCATCAACACTCGGCAGCGCCGGGTCGAAGCCCTCCACGGCAGTGAACACCGCGCGGCGCACGAGCATGGCGGCCTCGCCGACCGCGAGCACGTCGCTCGTGCGGTCGTGCTGCGCCTGATCGAGTTCACGTTCAGCGATTGCGATCGTGGCGCCCCACCGCGTGAGGGTCTCACCGTAGGCGGCGATCACCGTCGGATGCTCGGCCTCCAGTTGTTTCGCCCCCGCCACGGCGACCGAGGGCGCGATTTCGACGGCCGCGAGCAAGCGCTGCAGCGCGTGCGGATCGGGCACGGTGTCGTGACGCAACAGCCACAGCCACTCATCGACTCCGCCGTAGGGCGAGCTCGTCGGTGCGGGCAGCGGCACCGCAGCGAGGCCGCGATGCACGAGCTCGCCGAATCCGAGGCCCGACCCTGCCGTGACGAACTGGGTGGGGTTCGCGGCCGCGAGCTGGGCGGTGACGGCGTCGGCGCCCGCGGCGTCGACGACCACGAGCGCGTCGGGGCGGCGGCTTTGCTGGGCGAGGGCATCCAGAGTCTGTTGCAACGGCTCGCCGCCACGACGGGCGACAACGATTGCAATGACTCGAGGCTGCACTCTTTCGACCCTAAGCCGCTCTGCGGGCGAGATGGGTCAGGCGCGGCGGCGAAGCTTGCGGCGCTCGCGCTCGCTCAAGCCGCCCCAGATGCCGAAGCGCTCATCGTTCTGCAAGGCGTACTCAAGGCACTCGGCCTTGACCTCGCAGGTCGTGCAGATCTTCTTGGCGTCGCGCGTCGAGCCACCCTTTTCGGGGAAGAAAGCCTCTGGGTCGGTCTGTGCGCACAGGGCATCGGCTTGCCAGGCAAGCGCGTTGTCGTCGTCATCGACCGAACGAGGGCGTCGAACACCAGGAACACCGAGACGTACGGGGTCAACGAACCAATCGCCGGGAACAGTGTTGCGGTACTCACTCATCGGCCTGACTCCTTCCCCTGCGCTACCCCCCGGTTGCGCGGGATGACCTAATTACACTCGTGTCATTCGCTCGCGTCAAGTCGCGGATAGTAAAAGGTTCGACAGACGAATGAGAGTTGTGACGCGCCGCAGAAACCGCTATGTGAATCGAGTGATGCTCAGCGCCATCGGCTCCGGCAGTCGCCGTAATCAGACGGATGCCCTCCGGGCCTGCCACGCCGATTCGACCATCTCGGCCAGCGAATGCCGCATCGCCCAGCCCAAGTCGCGCGCAGCGAGCTCGCCACTCGCCACAATGCGCGGCGGATCCCCCGGGCGCCGGTCGCTCACCTCAGGAACGAAGGCGATGCCCGTCACTTCGGCCACGGCATCCATGATCTGGCGCACTGACACACCGTCGCCTGA
>NZ_JANRKZ010000122.1:0-6724 GCF_033763155.1 Microcella sp. | reverse complement strand
TCGTTCATCCACGCGCCGCCGCGCTTGCTGTCGCGCGTGTAGAGGTCGAGCAAGTACAGCCCGAGCGCGGATCCATCCTCGTTGCGCACCTCGAACACCCGCACCTCCGGGTGGTAGCCCTGCAGGTCGGTGCGCTCCGTGAACGTAATGCCATAGACCTTCGTCGCGGCGGCGAAAACGCCCTGCTGCAAGACGCGCTCGGCCTCGAAGTAGGGGCGAAGCTCGCTCGTGTCGACGTCGTAGTCGGCCTTGCGCACTTTCTCGTTGTAGAAGGCCCAGTCATGCGCCGCGATGGGGTGACCCGCGAGGGCCTCGAGCTTCGCTTGCTCGGCAGCGGCATTGCGCGCGGCGGCGGGCGCGAGGCGCTCGAGCATGGCGGCGACGCGCTCGGGGTTTTGCGCGGTCTGGTCGGCGGTGACGAACGCGGCGTGGTTGGCAAAGCCAAGCAGCTCGGCGCGCTCCGCCCTCAGGCGGGCGATCTCGAGCAACACCGGTCGGTTGTCGTGGTCGCCGTCACGCGAGCCGCGCGCCCGGGAGGCGGCCATGATGCGTTCACGCACCTCTCGGTTCGTGAGGCTCTCGAGCCAGGGGTGGCCCGTCGGCAGCACGAGCGTGACGAGGTACTTGCCGTCGAGCCCGCGATCAGCGGCCGCTTGCGCGGCAGCGCTCAGTTCGCCGGGGGAGAGGCCGTCGAGTTCAGCGGCGTCGTCGATCACGAGCGCAAGCTCGTTGGTGTCGGCGAGCAGATTCTTCTCAAAGCGCGTTTCGAGGGTCGAAATGCGCGCGTTGAGCTCGCTCAGCCGCGCCTTCTGCTCGTCGTCGAGGCCCGCACCCGCGAGGGTCATCTCGGTGTAGTGCCGCTCGACGAGGTAGCGCTGCTCGGGCGTGAGGCCCAGCGCGTCGAGCTGCTCGTGCAGCTGTGCGATGCGCCAGTAGAGCGCCGAGTCGAGCTTGATCGCGTCGTTGTGTGCGGCGAGTTTCGGGGCGAGTTCTTCTTCGAGCGCGTTCGTGATGTCGTTCGAGTCGGCCGAGGCCTTGTTGTAGAACACGCGCAGCACGCGCGTCAGCATCTGACCGCTCTGCTCGAGGGGCACCATCGTGTTGTCGAAACTCGGCATGTCGCGCCGGCGAGTGATGTTCTGAATCTCGGCGAGCTGCTCGGTCATGCCCTGCTCGATCGCGGGGGCGTAATGCTCGTCGCGAATCTCGGCGAACGGTGGCAGCTGATAGGGGAGCGTGCTCGGAGCAAGGAACGGGTTCGACATGGCTTTAGCTTAGGCCGAAAGTGCAAAGACATCTCTGCAAAGATTTACTTGCAAAGACTTCTTTGCATGGCTATTGTTGCGGGCATGGCACCCCAGACCGACCCCGAGGCGAACCGCATCGCCGACCTCGATGGCCTCAAAGCGCTCGCGCATCCCCTGCGCATGCAGATCATCGAGGCGCTTTCGACGCACGGTGACGACACTGCGAGTGGGCTGGCAGAGCGACTCGGCGAGTCAAGCGGAGCCACGAGCTACCACTTGCGTCAACTCGAGAAGCACGGGTTTGTGCGCGAGGTCGAAGGCCGCGGCACGGCGCGGGAACGCTGGTGGCAACGCGTGCCCGGCCCCATTCACATCGGCAGCGATGAGCTTGAGGGCAGCGAGGCTGCTCGCGCCGCGTCGCGCGTCATCATGCGCGAGTGGTTGCACCACCGCGAGGCAGGGGTACGCGACATCATCGACCGCGGCCACGACGTTCTCTCGCCCGAGTGGCGTGAGGCCACCGCCTTGCAGTCGACGAGCGTGCACGTCACCGCGGCGCAACTGAGCGCGCTCAACGAACAGATCAATGACCTGCTCGTTGCCTTTGCTCGCGAGCACCGCGGGCAACGCGTGCCCGGCTCGCGGCCCGTGCAATTGCAGTACTTCGGTTTTCCCGTTCTCGACGGCATCGAGATTCCGGCCACCACGACCACCCAGAACAGGGGCTGATCATGACCACGATTTCGCTCACCGTGTGCGACGCGACTCCCCGCGAGTCGACACTGCGCAAGCTCGCTCTTGCCGCGGGTGTCGCGCTCGTGCGCTGGGCGCACCGTCGCCCGACTCCGCCGACGCACGAGCAGCAAGCCTTGCGCCTCGCCGCCCAGCGCGCAACGACCCAGCAGCGCGACAGCCTGCGCTACGGCATCACGCAATAACGCCTCGCCGCCCAGCGCGAAACGACCCAGCAGCGCGACAGCCTGCGCTACGGCATCACGCAGTAGCGCCTCGCCGCCGGGCGCTTAGCGCGGGGTGTCGCCGTTCTCGATCGTCACGGCGCCGTCGTGGGTCACGCGAATGATCGTGCCGTCGTCGAGCTCGACCACGGGTCGCCCCTCGAGCCACGTGAGAGTCCAGCGCCAGAGCGTGGTGTCATAACCGAGCAACTCGCCCTCAACGGCACGAATCGCCGCAACCACGTCGGGGCTCAGGCGAGCGGGCGCGTCGCCACCGACAGCCCATCGGGTTCCGAGCTGCATGGCCTAGACCTCCCACTCGTAGGTAACCCAGCTGGCGCGCGTCGCCAGCCGGTCGTAGACGCGCTGGGCACGCTCGTTGTCGGCCGCGGTGATCCAGCGCACCGTGCCGCCGCCGTGCGAGCGAGCATGGGCGGCGACGGCCTCGAGCAGGGCAGTCCCCGCGCCTGAGCCGCGCACCTCCGGCACGATGTAGAGGTCATCGAGAAACCACGCGGGGCCGGCCGTGAAGGTGTCAGGCTGGTCACGCACGTGGGCAAACCCCACGACCTCGCCATCGAGCTCGGCAACAAGGCAGATGAGCGGATGCCCCGCATCCGTCAACCACGCCCACACTCCGTCGAGCACTGCGTCGTCGAAGGCCGTTTCATAGAAAACGCCGTAGGCGGTGAAGAGCTCGCGCCACCGCGCGGCGTCGCGCGCCTCGACCGGTCGGATGGTGATGGCACTCGTCACGGCTCAGGCCTCCGGTTGCTCGCCGAGTTCGATCGCGATAACCGCGACTTCATCAGCCGCTTCGAAGGTCAGCGACTCGATGCGCCCGACGGCCGCGAGATCACCCGCGGCCAGTTCGAGCAGCGAGGGCCCAGCGATAACGGCACTCGTGACGGGCGTCTTCTGCGAGGCCTTCGCGTCGGTCTTCGCGCGGCGAATGCCGATGAGTGCCTGCGAGACCAGCGGCAACAGGCCACCGTGCTGGGCGTCAACGCCGAGCTCGTCGACCGTCGGCCACGGCGAGGTGTGCACCGACGTGTCGTGTGTCCAGCTCCACACCTCTTCGGTTGCGAAGGGGATGACCGGAGCGAACAGGCGCACGAACACGTCGATCGCGAGCTGCAGCGCGGTCACGGCACTGGCTTGACCGGCCGCGCCCTGCGATCCGTAGGCGCGCTCTTTCACGAGCTCGAGATAGTCGTCGGTGAACGTCCAGAAGAACTGTTCGGCCACTTCGAGCGCGCGGGCGTGGTCGTAGTCGTCGTAGGCACGCGTGGCCGTCGCGACGACCTCGCCCAGGGTCGCGAGCATGTCGATGTCGAGGGGCTCGGTCACCGCATCCGGACCCGTCACGGCACCGGCGGGAGCCTCGAACGAGTAGACGAACTTGGCTGCGTTGAGCACCTTGATCGCGAGTCGGCGACCGATCTTGATCTGCTTGGGGTTCTGCGGGTCAAACGCGGCGTCAGTTCCGAGGCGTGACGACGCGGCCCAGTAGCGCACCGCGTCGCTGCCGTGCTCGTCGAGCATGCCCGCCGGGGTCACGACGTTGCCCTTCGACTTCGACATCTTCTTGCGGTCTGGGTCGACGATGAAGCCCGAGATGCCCGCGTGCTTCCAGGGCAGGCTGCCGTGTTCGAGCTCGGCCCGCAGCACCGTCGAGAACAGCCACGTGCGAATGATGTCTTGGCCCTGGCTGCGCAGGTCGTAGGGAAACACCAGGCCGAACAACTCGGGGTCGTCTTCCCACTTGCCGGCGATCTGCGGGGTGAGGCTCGACGTGGCCCACGTGTCCATGATGTCGACCTCGCCGATGAAGCCGTTCGGCTGGCCGCGCTGCGCTTCGTCGTAGCCCGGCGCGGGCATCGAGGCCGGGTCGACCGGCAGCTGGTCTTCGCTCGGCACGATGGGCTCGCCCGTGGGCTCGCCGTCGGCGTCGAGGTGGTACCAGACGGGAATCGGCACGCCAAAGAACCGCTGGCGCGAGATGAGCCAGTCGCCCGAGAGGCCGCCGACCCAGTTCTCGTAGCGCACGCGCATGAAGTCGGGGTGAAACTCGATCTCGCGACCGCGCTCGAGCAGGCGAGCGTTGAGGGCCTCATCACGCGCACCGTTGGCGATGTACCACTGGCGGGTTGTCACGATCTCGAGCGGCTTGTCGCCCTTCTCGAAGAACTTGACCGGGTGGGTGATGGGCCGGGGCTCACCGATGAGGTCGCCCGACTCGCGCAGCAGCTCGACGATGCGGGCCTTCGCACTGAAGACGGTTTTGCCCGCGAGCTCGGCGTAGATGTCGAGTGCAGCGCCCTCGATGCCCTCCGGGGCGTCGGCGAGAATGCGGCCGTCTTTGCCCAGAATCGGACGCAGGCCGAGGTCGAGCTCGCGCCACCACACCACGTCGGTGACGTCACCGAACGTGCAGACCATCGCGATGCCCGAACCCTTGTCTTGCTGCGCAAGGTGGTGGGCCACAACCGGCACCTCGACGCCGAAGAGGGGAGTGCGCACCGTGGTGCCAAACAGGGGCTGGTAGCGAGGGTCATCGGGATGCGCGACCAGAGCAACACACGCCGGAATCAACTCGGGGCGCGTGGTCTCGATCTCGATCGTGCCGCCGTCGGGTGTGTGAAACGACACTCGGTGGAAGGCGCCGGGCATCTCTTTGTCTTCGAGTTCGGCCTGGGCGACGGCGGTGCGGAACGTGACATCCCACAGCGTCGGGGCGTCAGCACGGTAGGCCTCGCCGCGCGCGAGGTTGCGCAGAAACGCGCGCTGCGCCGCGCGCTGGGCGTCATCGCCGATCGTGCGGTAGGTCTGGCTCCAGTCGACGCTCAGGCCGAGCGTGCGCCAGAGGTCTTCGAACTGCTTTTCGTCTTCGACCGTCAGTTGCTCACACAGCTCGATGAAGTTGCGGCGGCTGATCGGCACCTGGTCGGCGGCTTTGCCGCTGGCGTTGTCGCCGCCCTCGAACGGCGGCACAAAGTCGGGGTCGTACGGGAGCGCCGGGTCGCAGCGCACGCCGTAATAGTTCTGCACGCGGCGCTCGGTGGGCAGTCCGTTGTCGTCCCAGCCCATCGGGTAGAAGAGGTTCTTGCCCCGCATGCGCTGATACCGCGCGGCGAGATCCATGTGTGTGTAGCTGAAGACGTGACCGATGTGCAGCGAGCCCGAGGCGGTGGGCGGAGGAGTGTCGATCGCATACACCGAGTCGGGCCCGGCATCCAGCGCCGCTTCACGGTTGAAGCGATAGGTGCCTCGCTCTTCCCACACGGGCCCCCACTTGCTCTCGAGACCTTCGAGGGCGGGCTTCTCGGGCAGGTGGGCAGTGCTCATCGCAGGTCTCGCTTCGCTATAGGCGGCACCGTGTCAAGAGGTAAGGGTGCCTGAGTGTGAGGGTGCCCCCTATCGTACCGGCGGCGCTGCCTGACTACTGGCGAACGATGATGACCGTGCTGTGCGTCAGGCGACCCGCCGAGTCTTCGAGGGTCACGGTGTAACGCTGGCTCGCTTCGCTGCACTGGTAGTTGAACGTGTAGGTGGCCGTCGTCGGCACCGACTCGAACGGCTCGGCCTTGGCGTTGTTGGTGCCGATGCCGAACCACGCATTGACCGCGTTGGTGCTGCTCCAACTCCAGGTAATCGCTACCGAGCTCGAGGTGTCGGGGCAGCTTGCCGTGCTCGGGCCCACGAACGTGGCGAAGCTCGGGCTCTGCGGCGGCGCCGGCGGCGCCGACGGCGACGCACTGGGTTCTTCGCTCGGCGTATCGCTCGGTTCGGGCGACTCGCTCTCGGTGGGCTCGGGGCTCGCCGACTCGCTCTCGGTCGTCTCGGGCAGGGGCTGTGCCGAGTTCGAGTTGGCGTTGCCCACGAGCAACACGATCACGACGATGAGCGCCACGAGCACGGCGGCAACGATCGCGATGAGCGCGATGAGCATGCCGCGGTTCTGTCGGTCGGCGGGATCTGTCTGCACGGCGCTCGCCGCGTGAGGGAGCGGGGTCGTCGGCTGCTCGAACCGCTGCGTGGGGGTGTCGTCGCTCATGGCTTCTCCCGTGGTGTCGCACCTCGTGGCCGGTCGTGCATCTGCCCCGGCGCGCCCAGCCTACGGCGAGGGGCGCTGCCGGGGCCAGAGTGACGAGGCTCTCCGCAGAGAGCCGTGGAGGCGTTTCGTTCCCGTGCTCGGTGGCCGGTACGATGGGGTTAGCGACTGTGATCCGGTCATCACCGGGGAGTCCTCGGAAGAACGGTGTTCTCGAACACCCACTAGACCCGAGCGGGGCAGGCCCGTCACAGCCGGAGCAGAGAGGCTCAGTGTTCGGGGAATCCGGATGCTGAGCAAGCGGGGTGGTACCGCGGCGGGTCAGAGACCGGTCGTCCTCGCGGGACGTGAGTGCAGCATCCACAGACCGCATCGACCGGAGACGCCATGAGCTACCCCCGCCACCGCCCCGAGAGCACCGTTGTTGCCTCGCCCAGCTTTTCGACGCTCGAGCACGAGGTGCTCGC
>NZ_JANRKZ010000121.1:0-1620 GCF_033763155.1 Microcella sp. | reverse complement strand
ATACCGATGTTCTGGTAGCGCTCGCGCAGCGACTGGATGGTCTTCGTCACGCTCTCGAGGCTCTCTTCGGTGCGGAACACCTGCGCGTTCTTGTCCATCTCTTCCTGCAGCTCTTTGCGCAGCGCCGCGACGCGCTCGGTGCCGTTCGATGTGCGCAGGCGCTCCACGAGCTCGCGAACCTCTTTCGCCGGGTCGGCAGGCAGTGGCACGAACTCGGCGCTGTTCGCGTACTCGACCGAGTAACGACCGGCGCGCTTACCGAACACGTTGATGTCGAGCAGCGAGTTCGTGCCGAGTCGGTTCGAGCCGTGCACCGAGACGCACGCACACTCGCCCGCGGCGTAGAGGCCGGGGATGACCGTGTCGTTGTCGCTCAGCACCTCCGCCTTGATATTGGTCGGGATGCCGCCCATCGCGTAGTGGGCCGTCGGCATGACGGGCACCGGTTCGACGACGGGGTCGACACCGAGGTAGGTGCGGGCGAACTCGGTGATGTCGGGCAGCTTGGTCTCGAGCACCTCGGCACCCAAGTGGGTGCAGTCGAGCAAGACGTAGTCCTTGTTCGGCCCGGCGCCGCGGCCCTCAGCGACCTCTTGCACCATGCAGCGCGAGATGATGTCGCGCGGCGCGAGGTCTTTGATGGTCGGGGCGTAGCGCTCCATGAATCGCTCTCCGCTGGCGTTGCGCAGAATCGCACCTTCACCGCGCGCGCCCTCGGTGAGAAGGATGCCCAGGCCGGCGAGCCCGGTCGGGTGGAACTGGAAGAACTCCATGTCTTCGAGCGGGATGCCCTTGCGCCAGATAATGCCGACGCCGTCACCCGTGAGGGTGTGAGCGTTCGAGGTGGTCTTGTAGATCTTGCCGAAGCCACCCGTGGCGAAGACAACGCTCTTCGCGTGGAAGACGTGCAAGTCGCCCGTCGCGAGCTCGTAGGCCACGACGCCCGCTGCCTTGCCCTCGTTCATGACGAGATCGAGCACATAGAACTCGTTGTAGAACTCGATGCCGAGCTTGACGCAGTTCTGGAAGAGCGTCTGCAGGATCATGTGGCCCGTACGGTCGGCCGCGTAGCACGCGCGACGCACGGGAGCTTTTCCGTGGTCCCGCGTGTGGCCACCGAAGCGGCGCTGGTCGATCTTTCCGTCGGGCGTGCGGTTGAACGGCAGGCCCATGTTCTCGAGATCGATGATCGCGTCGATCGCCTCTTTCGCGAGAATCTCGGCCGCGTCTTGGTCAACGAGGTAGTCGCCGCCCTTGACGGTGTCGAAGGTGTGCCACTCCCAGCTGTCTTCTTCGACGTTGGCAAGCGCGGCCGCCATGCCACCCTGCGCCGCGCCCGTGTGCGAGCGCGTCGGGTAGAGCTTGGAGATCACGGCCGTTTTCGCGTTCGGGCCCGCCTCGATCGCCGCGCGCATGCCCGCGCCGCCGGCGCCCACGATCACGACGTCGAACTGGTGCTGGTGCACCACGGGAGCCGAAGGGGCGCTCGGCGTGGTCACGGTCTCAGTGCTACTCACAGGATGTCCTCACAGAACGAAGCGACGAGCTCGGGGTCGGCCCCGGCCGGGCAGGGGTCGAAAGTGGTCAGCACGAGAGTGCCCAGCACCAGCAGAACTGCTG
>NZ_JANRKZ010000120.1:0-5668 GCF_033763155.1 Microcella sp. | reverse complement strand
CCACGACTCGACCCCGGCCGCGCCGCTCGCGTCGAGCACAGGATGCCACCGCACGAGCTGCCCGACCCCGGCCTCAGAGACCGCGAACGTGGCGAGCTGCTCGCCGCGCGGCCCGGGCGTGAGCGCGAGGCCCGTGACCCCCGCCGCCGAGCCTGAGAGCACGGGCGGCACCGCGCGAGCATCCAGCGCCGTCGTTCGCCAGGCGCGGTAGATCGCGATCGCGCGTTGCATCTCGGCGAGTTGTGCCGGAGCCCAGCCCGGCAGGTCGCCCATGAGAATCCACGGGCCGCCGACGAGGTAGGGGGCGAGTTGCGCGCGCAACGGCAGGTGCGGTTCGTCGCCCATGTACTTGCTCGTCCATGACGACGGCAGGTAGACGCCGAGGCCGAGGGCCGCGAGGCGGTTCTGCTCTGAGCGGCACCAGTCGTCGCCGATCGTCGTGTCGTGGTGCGCGATCATCTGGAGGTCGAGGGGCTTGCCGCCGTTCCAACAGTTCTCGATGAGCAGGTCGGGGTGCGCCTCGCGCAGGGCCGCGAGCACCGAGTACCAGCCGGCGACTCCTGCGGCTTCACCCGCGCCGGGGTCGTGCGTGTGGTGCGTGGCATCGCAGCGGCTGATCGTCTCAAAGTCGTGCAGCAGCCAGTCGACGCCGTCGCGCACGAGCCGGTCGAGGCACGCGAGCACGTGGTCGCGCGCGGGCTCGTGCCCGAGGCACAGCGAGTGATTGCGGTGCGAGACCATCTGGTTCCGACCGTTCCAGCTGGCGAGCCAATCGGGGTGCGCGGTTGCGACCACTGACTCGGGCGATGCATTGCCCGCGCCCACCCAGAGCCCGAGGCGCATGCCGCGGTCGTGCGCGAGCGCGGCGATGCCCGCGACTCCGCCCGCGTATCCCGATTGCGCGTTCCAGTCGCCCACGTGGTCTTCCCAGCCCTTGTCGACCGTCACGACCTCGACGCCGAGGTCGGCCGCGACGTCGAAGAACGCCGTCACACGTTCCGGGTCGATGTCGGTGCCGAAGCCCCACGTGTCGGCAATGAGGGGCGGCGGGGCGGCGGATGCGCGGCTCGGCACCGTCGCCGCGATCAACTCGCGCAGCCACGCCTCGGCGGTCTCGTGGTCGCCCTGCCCGTGGCGTACGAGCAGGCCCGGCAGGGCATCCGTCGCCGGAAGCTCGGCGGGCCGGAAGGTTTGCCACGGCAGGCGGGTCTGCACGGAGAGTCCGTGGTCGTCGGCAAGCAAGTCGAGCAACACCGCTTCGCTGCGGTCGAGGGCTGTAGCGAGAGCGACGGGCCGACCGTCGGTGTCGACGCCGGCGACCGTGCACCATCCGGCGCCGTCGTGATAGCGCTCGTGCGTCTCGGGGGAGTGCCCGACCGTGCGGTAGAGCACGCCGTCATGCATCTCGCCCTCGGGAAAGTCGAAGGGCGTGCGCGTGCCGTGCGCCGCGTCGTGATTGAGAACGGCGGCGTCGGCGACCGAGTAGGCGCCGCTCACGAGCGTGCGCGGCCGGGCCGGGCTGATGGCGAGCTCGTCGATGCGGAAACCGCGAAACTTCGCGTCCCACGTGAAGGGATGCAGCGCGCGCACGGTCAGGTCGTGCCAGCCGTCGAGCCGCAGCCGGGCGACGATCGTGTCGCCGGGCAACTCGACGGAGTGGGCAAGACGCTCGGGGTGCGCGACGATGCGCTCAAAGCCGTGGGGCATGCTTTAGATCATACCTTTGCGGCGCGCCTAGACTAGATGCTCGTGGCTCTCACTATCGGCATCGTCGGCCTGCCCAACGTCGGCAAGTCCACCCTCTTCAACGCGCTCACCGAAAACGACGTGCTCGCGGCGAACTACCCGTTCGCCACGATCGAGCCCAACGTCGGAGTCGTCGAGCTGCCCGACGAGCGCCTGAAGGTTCTCGCCGAGATCTTCGGCAGCGAGCGCATCCTCCCCGCCTCCGTGTCGTTCGTCGACATCGCGGGCATCGTCAAGGGTGCGAGCGAGGGCGAGGGCCTCGGCAATCAGTTCTTGGCGAACATCCGCGAGTCGGATGCGATCGCGCAGGTCGTGCGCGCCTTCACCGACTCGGATGTCGTGCACGTCGCCGGAGCCGTCGACCCGGCCAGCGACATGGAGACCATCAACACCGAGCTCATGCTCGCCGACCTGCAGACGCTCGAGAAGGCGATCCCGCGCTACGAAAAAGAGGTCAAGGGCAAGAAGGCCGACCCCTCGGTGCTGCAGGCGGCGCAGGATGCTCACGCGCTGCTCTCCGCCGGCACCACGCTTTCCTCCGCGGGTTTTGACGCCTCGCCGATCCGCGAACTCGGCCTCCTGAGCGCGAAGCCGTTCATCTATGTCTTCAACGTCGACGAGGGAGTGCTCGGCGACAGCGCCCGCATGGCCGAGCTGGCCGCGCTCGTCGCCCCCGCGAAGGCCGTCTTCCTCGACGCCAAGATCGAGAGCGAACTGATCGGCATGGATCCCGCCGACGCCGCCGAACTCCTCGCCTCGACCGGTCAAAGCGAGAGCGGACTCGCGCAGTTGGCTCGCATCGGCTTCGACACCCTCGGCCTGCAGACCTACCTCACAGCCGGACCGAAAGAGTCGCGCGCGTGGACCATCGGCAAGGGCTGGAAGGCCCCGCAAGCCGCGGGCGTCATCCACACCGACTTCGAGCGCGGGTTCATCAAGGCCGAGGTCATTGGCTTCGACGACCTCGTCGCCTGTGGCTCGGTCGCCGAGGCCCGCGCGAAGGGCAAGGCCCGCATCGAGGGCAAAGACTACGTCATGCAAGACGGCGACGTGGTCGAGTTCCGCTTCAACGTGTAGCGGCGGGCGAGGCTTTGTCGATCAGCGAGGACGATCGCGGGCGGCAACTCGTGGAGTCGGTTGTGAGCAGAGTCGCACAACGGTTTCCTCGCACGTCCATCGCCGTCGCAGACGGAGGTCCAGAGTGGCACGTGACGACGGCCCGATTCCGCCCTCCGAACCGACGGGGAGCGGCAGTTGAATTGGTTGCCGCCTACGACTGGTCTTTTGACCTTGACGTCGGTCGCTTCAAGGTTTGCGAGATGGAGCAGTTCTCAGGCTCGGAGGCTGAGCACATCGAGCTTGTCACTGGCAAGATTCTCGCGATCGCTCACCATGGCTTTCGGCGGGGTTGGCTGGATCGACTCATCGCTTTCGGCCGCGACCGAGTCGAGCCGTGGGAGTTGTGAATGAGTCAGCGAATCAGCAAGGCCAGAACGGCAACGTGGTCGAGGTCCGCCATAGTTACGTCGTCTTCAAACGAGGAGTCCGTCTGTGGGTAGACCTCGGCGCAAACCGCACCGGAAACCGTGGGGTGAACTCGCCGGTGCAGTCGTCCTCGCCGTCGTGCTCACCGTGGTGGTCAGCATCCTCGCGACGCTCTGGATCGAGTCGGGTGGGAACATGAGCGCTCCGATCGAATTAGGGGGTCGATGGGGCGAAGGTACGCTCGGCTCAGCGGTCGCGGCGTTAGGCACGGCGATTGTCATGCTCTCTGTGACTGTGGCCCTGTCGATTCGGTCGTTGCTGCGCAAATGGCCGCGAACAAGTCGAGGCACGAGACGATGAACGATCAAGTGGTCCAGTTCCGCTTTAGCGCGTAGTGCAGAAGGGCGGACGGTCTGATGCTTCTCGACTCAAGTGTTCGAGGAGGCCGCGCTACGGCCGGCGACCTTGCCGGCCGAGCAGTCTTGCTCGTGCTGCTCTCCCCGTCGTTCTGGGAGGTGCATGATGTCCCGTGGGACGAGCCGGGCGCCGAGTGCACCGACTCCTTTTGGCCCGGTGACGAAGAATTGAACGCGGCACTCGACGAGTGGGCGATTGAGTGGATACCGTCGAGCGAGCTCCGCACCTTCATCGACGAGCACTTCCACGATCTCGAGTCTGATCACGTCTTGCGAGATCGTGGTTTGTGAGGTTGGAGAGATCCGGCAAATGTGGACACCTGGGGAGGCGCGATGTCACGACCGTTCAGTGACGCTGAGCGTGTGCTGCTTCAGCGGCTTGCATCGGCAGCCCCGGATGCGGGACTCCTCTTGGCTCAAATAGCACTTGCTGAGCACGATGGCTGGTGGTTCGAAGGGTCCCAAAGTTTCGATATCGCCACCCCGGATCACGCTCCTGAGTACTTTGCTGGTCGCTTGCTTTCCGATGGGCGACAGATTGGGCCGGGTTGCTCGGTTCGCGTCGACGGGGCCAAGCCCGATAGCGATGCCAACTACATCGGCGAGATCTTCCTGTGGCTACGCGACGGTCGTTTGACAGCGATGGAGTACTACTGGGTGACCGATGAAATGCCAGACTCGCTTCCACGACTTGACCAGTTGGTCGACTAGCTCCTGAGCTGCGATCCTGTCGACATCCGGATCTGTGCGTAACCAGAAAGGCCACGTACATGGACGACGTTCCCAATCATCTGTCTCGTGATCTCGTGCCGATTCCGGTTGATCGCCGTCGCGAGTTCATCGAGGCTCTCGCCGACAAAGCGCGGGTGTGGGTGGGTCGGGCAGGAACGGTGACCGTCTCGCAGGAAGACGACAGCGTCGTCCTCTCTTTGGCCCCAGTTGTCGACACTGCCGCGCCCGTGTGGGTCGTCGCAACAGAGTGGATTGACATCCAGGTGGGCACGGAAAACAGCAGCCGGTGGGAGCTGACCTACTCTGACGACCACATGGCGTCAGTCGGCGACCTCGTGAGAGGGGTCATCGAAGATGGCGCCACGGAGTTCCGCGCCTCCGGGCGCTCGCGCGTGCGGGTCTCGACGACTCGCGGAGACCTGTGGTCACGGCGAGGTCGAGAAAGCCTGTGGGGTTTGATCCCGGCACCCGGCTGGCAGCGGTGGGGAAAGCGCCATACCTTTACCCCTTACGCGGCCAAAGGCGCCATGTGACGCTCTCTGGTGTTTGTGTCGTGACCTAGCGGGAGGATCTACGTTCGATGGCGCGTCGACGGCAACTGGCCGATATCGCTGACGGGATCAGCGGTCACATAGTGCGAGACACCCCATGGGATCGCCAATGGCCGATCGGCGAGGTCGGCAGAGCTTTCGATGAGAGCGGTGAGCGAGAGTTCACAATCGATCTCGCCAATGGCACCGTGACTCCATCATCGACACGCCTAGATCGACTTGCCGCGCAAGTGGTCGGAGACCTCGAACGGCATCTGGTCGCCCGGAAGATGGCCGTCGATTGGGTGTCGGGCGCCTCAGTCGAGCTGTGGGTGTCTGACGGCGCGGCACGACGGACAGTCGTCGTCCGATGTCGCGTCTCGATCGTTGACGATCGCGGCGTCGTGTACACGTCGACGAGGACCGGTGCGGGGCCGATTCCCGTGCGGCCGCTCTGGCGGTACTTGCGCGACCAAGTCGTGAGCCGCCGCCGGCCAGCTCGATGAGAGCGCTCGAGGTTACTTCGTCGCGGTCGGCGAAGTCACTAGGTGCTTGGGCGCGTTAGTCGGCCCAATGCCCCGAGCAGACCTGGCGCCGCGACTACCAGGAGAGCGTGACTTCGAACTCTCGCTCGTCGTGCTCGATTTCGACCTCGACCTCCATGGTGACCTCCTCGGGCAGCGTGACGGTGACCCGCAGGCCGTCGCGCTCCATGAGGATGCCGTTGCCTGACGCCAGCTCGTCCGCGATCGCGCGGAG
>NZ_JANRKZ010000119.1:0-4146 GCF_033763155.1 Microcella sp. | reverse complement strand
CTAGTAGCCCGCGAAGTAGTCGGTGTGCACGCGCCGCACTCCACCCCGGCGCAGAGCCGTGCGGGCTGCGGCCACGATCGCGGGCGCGCCGGAGACGTACCCGCGCCGCGAGGCGAGGTCGGGCACGTGCTCGCGCAGGGCATCCGTCGTCAATTGATCGGGAGTCAGCTCAACGGTGCGGGCCGAGGCACGCTCGAGCACCTCGCGGTAGAGCACTTCGCCGGGGTTCGACGAGACGACGACCACCACGATGTCGCGCTGCTCGCCGCGCTCGGCAAGGCTCGCGAGCTGACTCGCGAACGGGGTCATGCCGATTCCGCCGGCGACCATGAGCAAGGGGATGCTCGCGTCAGCAGGCAGCACAAAGTCACCGGCCGTCTGGGTCACCGTCACGCGGCTGCCCGGCTCGAGGGCGCCAAGGGCCTTCTTGAACGAGCTGCCACCCTCGGGAGTGCGCATGCCGATCGCGATGCGCGGAGCGTCGACCGCTGCGGCCTGCTCGGGCGGTGACGCGATCGTGAACGTGCGACGGAGTCCGCGAATGTCGGCGGCGTGCGGCAGGTGCAGTTCGAGGTATTGCCCCGCGGCGAACGGCACGGGGCGTGACGGTTCGAAGCGGTATTCGGTGGCGAAGGGCGAGAGCGGAACACGCTCGACGAGCCGCAGCGAGAAGCCGGTGCGGCGCGAGACGGCGAAGGCGACGATGTTGCCGAGCACGAGGGCGAGCTCGGGCGAGCGGTAGATGGGCCCAAAGCTGAAGGGAACCGAAAACGCGACGGCAACCGCGGCCGCCGTGAGCCATTGCTGCCACCGCCGCGGCGGCAGCGTGAGCGGCTCACTGAGCATGAAGCCCGCGAGAAAGACGATGGGGAACAGCTGCAGCACGGTCGAAACCGCGGCGAGCGGATCGCTGCCGGTCACGACGAGGCGGCTGCCGCTGAGCACGACAGCGAGCACGATGAAAATGAGGCCAACGTCGAGCCGGCGCGTGCGGTCGAGCAGCAGCAGGGCGCCGATTGCCACAACCGGCAGCAGGGCCGGCGTGGCTACCCACCAGAAGCCCACGCCTTGGCCGGCGTAGTAGCCGATGATGCCGGCAACCAGAACACCCGTCGCAGCGGGGTTGAGCAGGTGCCGACCGCGCCACACGATGAGGTATTTCGAGAGTGCGGCGATGATGCCGGCGCCTGCCGCGGCAATGAGGGCGGGCGTCGTCAGACTCACCTGCACGATGCACGTCACGATGAGCGCGGTGATGACGCTCGACTCGCGATGCGGCACCACGCGGGCGAGGCGAGCGGCGATCTCGTTGGCGCCGAGCGTCGCCACCATGACGACTCCGAGCGTGCCGAGAATAGCGAAGGGGTCAGGCCCGATGGCATCAAGAAACGCGAAGAGCACCGCTTGCGCGAGCACGACCGCGAGCGTGATGGTGGCCAGGCGGTACATGCTCACTCGCCCGGTCAGCGCGTCGATGCGTGCTCTCATGCAAACAGCTCCCCTCGAAGGCCGGGGCTCGCCTCGAGCCGCCCGGTATTGCTCAATCGAACCCACTCGAACGCAAACTGCTCGCTCAGGCGCGCCGGTTCGGTGACGAACAGCGCTGTTGCGAGCCCGTCGGCGACGAGTGCACTCTCTGCGACGACCCACGTCGCGATCACGCCATTATCAACCGGTCGGCCGGTGACGGCGTCGATGATGTGGTGCAGCCCGTCGCCCCACGCGCGACGGTTGGTTGCCGACGCACACAGGGCCGCATTGTGCAGCTCGACGACACCGACCGCCTTGGTGGGGTCGGCCGGGTTTTCCAGCGCCACACGGATGCTGCGCTCACCCCGCACGCGCACGTCGCCACTCGCATCGACCACGGTGTCGCCCACGCCGCGGGCCGCGAGCAGGTCGCCGACGATGTCGACGAGGTAGCCCTTTCCGGCGGCACCCACGTCGAGCACCACGGGAGCAACCGTGTCGAGAGCAATCCCCTCGGCGGTGTGCCGCAGGGCAATGGTGTCGGTCCAGCTCGGGGCGGGCACCGGGGCTCCGGCGGGAGTGAGTCGGTAGGCGGCGTCGTAGCCGAGGCGCTCGAGGGAGGCTCCGACGAGCGGCGAGAGGCGGGCATCCGTCAGCGCATGCAGTTGTTCATAGAGCGCGAACATGGGCCCGGCATCGGCGGGCAAGCGCCACGACCCGGCCTCGCGTGCGATGCGCGACACGAGCGAGTCGTCTCGAAAGCGCGACCAGTCACGGTCGAACAGGTCGATGCGGGCGAGCACGGCAGCGAGCTCGTCGGCATTGAGGGCCGTGCCCAGCGAGCTCACCGGGGTGTCGAGGCCGCCGATGCCGATTCGCCACGGGGCGCCGATCGCCTCAAACCTCGTCGGCCAAAGAGCGGTCGGCTCGGCGTCAGCCCTCGAGGGCATCCGCCTTGATGGCCTTCAGGGCCTCACGGAACCCGTTGCTCGTCAAAGACGAGCCGGCGACAACGGTGACATTGAGCGAGTCGATGTCTTCACCGATGACCAGGTCGCCGATGCCATCGGCAAACTGCCCCTGAAAGTCAGCCGTCGTGGGGTTGTTGGGGTTCACCGTGATCTCGACGTCGGTGACGATGTCATTCTCAAGTTCGATGACGACGATGATGTTCTCCGCGCCATTCGGAGACTCGTAGGGGCCATTGGCCTGGTACACGCCGTCGCGGTAACTTGCGTCGACCGGCTCGGCGGGTTCGGCGGGCGCTGCGGTCGAGCACCCTGTGATGGTTCCCAGCAGAGCGACGGATACCCCGAGGGGGACGGCGATGCGAGCAGCCGTGGTGCGGGCGGTGCCGGAAATCATGGGACTCAACGTGGCTCCTGGTGGTTAGGCGAATCGTGATCGGGACAGCGACTCGGGGTTAGCCTCTCGGGTCTCGGTGGAGATTCGCTGAGACTTCCCCATACGCATCGTCGACGCTGAGTGAACGTTCGTTACGTGAAGATGATCGTGCGCTGGCCGTCGAGCAACACGCGGTCTTCGGCAAACCAGCGCACGGCCTGACTGAGGGTGCGACTCTCGATGTCGCGCCCGATCACGACGAGTTCGTCGGCCGAGCGTGAGTGGTCGACGCGCGTGACGTTTTGCTCGATGATGGGCCCCTCGTCAAGGTCGCTCGTGACGAAGTGGGCCGTCGCCCCGATGAGCTTGACGCCACGGGCGTGGGCCCGCGCGTAGGGGTTGGCGCCCTTAAAGCCGGGCAAGAACGAGTGGTGAATGTTGATGGCTCGCCCCGCGAGCGCCGCACACAGCTCGGGCGAGAAGATCTGCATGTAGCGCGCGAGCACGACGAGCTCGATGTCGTGTTGCTTGACGGCCTCGAGAATGCGCGCTTCCATCGCGGCCTTCTCCTCGGGCGACGTCACGGCGCGTGACTCGAACGGCACGTCGTAGAACGCCGCGAGCTCGGCGAGGTCGGGGTGGTTGCCCAACACGAGGGGAATCTCGATGGGCAGGTGCCCACTGCGCTGCCGGAACAAGAGGTCGTTGAGGCAGTGCGCCGCTTTCGACACGAGCACGAGCGTGCGCAATGGCCGGCCCACGGCGTCGATGCGGCACTCCATGCCATAGCGGTCGATGACCGGTTGCAGGGCGGCACGAAGCTCGTGCTCGTCGGCGTGGGTCTCGGTCTGCAGGCGCAAGAAGAAGCGGCCCGAACCGAGGCTCGAAAACTGCTGCAGTTCGGTGATGTTGCCCTCGGCCTCGACGATGGCGCCCGTGACGGCATGCACAATGCCGGGGCGGTCGTCGCACACGAGTGTCACGATCCAGTGGTGGGGGTTACTCACCCTCTCAGCCTATTGCGACCGCTTCGGCGCTTTCGTCGTGCTCGTCGGTCGGCCACACGTATTCGTCAATGATGACGACGAGGGCGACGATGCCGTTGACCATCCACGTGAGAGCGAGCGGCGTGATGCCGGGGATGAGCGGCGCCGCGAGCCATAGCGACGTGAGGGCCGCCATGCCGAGAAGGTGTGACCGCAGCCACGGCCGGCCGATCGACCGCTTGAAGAGCAGGTTGCCGAGCAAGTAGAGGGCGGGCGCCGCCACCACGACCGCGAGCGTCGCGGCATCGAGCGGGTCATCCGGATGCGCGAGCACGAGCTCATCGCC
>NZ_JANRKZ010000118.1:0-21119 GCF_033763155.1 Microcella sp. | reverse complement strand
AGCGGCACCGACTTCGCCACGATTCTTGCCCGGGAGGTGTATCCCGACACCGCGATGAGGCTCGAACCGGCCTCGACGGCCGACGACGTGGCCCTTTCGTATGAGGGCGGCTCTGAGTCGCGCGTGGAGTGGCTGCAAATCGGTGACGGTTCGGTCGTCGCCACGGCCACTGAATTGGCCCAGTGGGGAACGATCTACGCCGACACGAGCGACCCCGCGGTGCGGGCCATGACCGAGGGCGCTGCGGATGACGGGGCAGGAGGGCAGTACGGCGCCGGAATCGGCATCGACCCCGACGGCAACCTGGGCCACAGCGGCGGCTGGGCAGGATTTGTGACGCTGTTTTGGGTGTCGGCCGACCGCTCAACCGTCATGAGCGTGTTGTGCAACAGCACGGACCTCGAGATTGATGCTCTTGCCGACGGCATGCTGACCATTTGGGAGTAGCCGGCGCGATCGCACCGAATCGCGCACAGTCGGCGCGCGCCACACACCTCACCAACGACGAACGCCCCGGGTCTGGTCCAGACCCGGGGCGTTCGAACGAGTGAAACTAGGCGCCGACCTTGAAGCGAGCGAAGCCCGTCACGGTCAAACCGGCATCCTTGAGAACCGTCGCGACCGTGAGCTTGTTGTCACGCGCGTAGTCCTGCTCGAGCAAGGCAACCTGCTTGAAGAAGGCACCGACGCGACCCTCCACGATCTTCGGCAGGGCGGCCTCAGGCTTGCCCTCGTTGCGCGAGATCTCTTCGACGATGCGACGCTCGGTCTCGACCGCTTCGGCCGGAACCTCGTCGCGCGTGAGGTACTGCGGGTCGGCAAACGAGATGTGCTGCGCAATGCTGCGCGCCGTCTCGGCGTCAGAACCCTCGTAGGCCACGACAACTCCAACCTGCGGGGGCAGGTCTTTGTTGGTGCGGTGCAGGTACACGGCGAAGTTCGCGCCGGCAACACGAGCTACGCGACGCAGCTCGAACTTCTCGCCGATGATGGCGGCCTCTTCGTCGATGATCGCGGCGACGGTCGAGCCGTCAACCGGAGCGGCCAGGGCCGCCTCGACCGAGTCGGCACCCGCGGCCACAACAGCCGCGAGCACGCGCTCGCCGAGCGCAACGAACTTCTCGCCCTTGGCAACGAAGTCGGTCTCGCACGCGAGCTCGATCATCGTCGTCGCGTCGGCGCCCTCGTGCGCGGCGATGAGGCCCTCGCTCGTCGAGCGGTCGGCGCGCTTCGCGTTGCCCTTGGCACCCTTGAGACGCAAGATCTCGGTGGCCTTCTCGAGGTCACCCTCGGCTTCGACCAGGGCGTTCTTCGTGTCGACCATGCCGGTGCCGAGGCGCTCGCGCAGGGTCTTGATGTCTTCCAGGCTGACGTTCGCCATAGAGGTGTCCTTACTCGGTCTCAGCGGCCGGGGCGTCAGCCTCGGCGGCGGGCTTCTTCTTGGCAGGGGCCTTCTTTGCGGGCTCCTCAGCGGCGGCCTCGGCGGCAACCTCAGCGGACGCCTCGTCGGCAGCAGCCTCGGCCACGGGGGCCTCAGCGGCGGGAGCCTCAGCGGCAGCGGCGCCCTGCTCGAGCAGTTCGCGCTCCCACTCAGCGAGCGGCTCGACGGCGGAGACGTTGCCCTCAGCGGCCGGCTTCGCGTGCTTGCGGATCAAGCCTTCGGCAGCAGCATCCGCAATGATGCGCGTCAGCAGCGCCACCGAGCGAATCGCGTCGTCGTTACCCGGAATCGGGTACGCCAGCTCGTCGGGGTCGGCGTTGGTGTCGAGGATGCCGATGACGGGGATGCCGAGCTTCTTGGCCTCGTCAATGGCGAGGTGCTCGCGCTTGGGGTCAACAACCCACATGGCGCTCGGGGTCTTCGTGAGGTTGCGGATACCGCCGAGCGACTTGTGCAGCTTGTCGAGCTCGCGCTTCTTGATCAGCAGCTCTTTCTTGGTGAAGCCCTTGGTGGTGTCGTCGAAGTCGAGCTCTTCGAGCTCCTTCATGCGCGCGAGGCGCTTCGACACGGTCTGGAAGTTGGTCAGCAGACCACCGAGCCAGCGCTGGTTAACGTAGGGCTGACCGACGCGCGTGGCCTGCTCGGCGATCGACTCTTGCGCCTGCTTCTTGGTGCCGACGAAGAGAATGGTGCCGCCGTGGGCGACCGTCGCGGTGACGAAGTCGTAGGCCTTGTCGATGTAGGCGAGCGACTGCTGCAGGTCGATGATGTGGATGCCGCTGCGCTCGGTGAGGATGAAGCGCTTGACTTTCGGGTTCCAGCGGCGGGTCTGGTGCCCGAAGTGCACGCCGCTGTCGAGCAGCTGGCGAATGGTAACGACGGCCATGGCCGTACTCCTTCTGTTCTCAGTTGTCGCCCCGCCCGACGGGAAGGGCCCTGGTGCCCGGCGCTGGCCCCGACCCGCACGGTGGTGCCCCCGATTGCTCGGGGACCGGCGGGACTGATGGGGATGTGCGCCACGAAATGGACACGCGAAGTCAGCCGCGACACGCACGACTGCGTCGCCCAGCATATCACCGCTCCCCCACTGCCCTGGCTACGCCTCTGGTTCAGCCATGTCGACCGACATCGGGCGACGGATGCCCGGCTCACCGCCATGCTCACGCCATGCGCCTTGCCGCCCTCGTTCTGCTGTTGCCCGTCGCCCTTAGTGGAGCAGTTGCCCCCGCTGACCCCTCGTGGATGTGGCCTGTCGAGGGGCCTCGCGTCGTGCAGCGACCCTTCCTCGCGCCGCCCTCGCCCTACGGCATCGGCCACCGCGGCGTTGACCTGGCGGCGGTCGCCGACGGAGCCGAGGTCTATGCCGTCACGAGCGGGGTCGTGCACTTTGCCGGAATCGTCGTCGACCGCCCCGTCATCACCATTCGCACGGGCCAGATTCTCGCGACGGTCGAGCCGGTGACACCACTCGTGGCGCAGGGCGACGTTGTTCTCGCCGGCCAGGTGATCGGCACGCTCGAACCCGGTCACTGTTCCCAGCCGTGCGTGCACCTCGGCGTGCGCGTCGCGGGCGAGTACGTGTCGCCACTGCTCTACCTCGGCGGTCTACAGCGAGCGGTGTTGCTACCGCTCGAGTGAGCCTCGGCCTAGGCCCGTGGGTGCGCGGTGCGGTAGACCGAGGCCAGTCGTTCGGCACTCACGTGGGTGTAGATCTGCGTGGTGCCGAGGCTCGCGTGGCCGAGAATCTCTTGCACGGCCCGAAGGTCGGCGCCGCCGTCGAGCAAGTGCGTCGCCGCGGTGTGTCGAAACGTGTGCGGGCCGGCGGGTCCACTTCCCGGCTGATCGGCAAGAAGGCCCGCCGCGAGTGCGTACACCGCCCGCGTTGACTCGCGGGCACCTCGAGCCCCGAGAAAGAGGGCCGCGCCGCTGCGGTCGGTGGCGAGAAGCGGCCGGCCGTCGTCGACATAGTTGCTCAGGGCGCGAGCGGCAGGCACGCCGAAGGGCACGACGCGTTCCTTCGCCCCCTTGCCCAGCACGCGCACCACGCGCCGCTCTGCGTCGACATCACCGAGATCGAGCCCGACGAGTTCACTCACGCGGAGGGCGCTCGCGTAGAGCACCTCGATCATCGCGAGATCGCGCAGCGCCTGAGCATCGCGCGTCGCGGCCCGAGTCGCGAGCCCGTCGAGCAATGCGTCAACCTGCGGGCGCGACAACACGCGCGGCAAGTGTCGGTCGGGTCGCGGAGCTCGCAGCCGAGCAGCCGCATCGGCCGGCGCGCGGCCCGTGCGGGCGAGCCACGCCGTGAAGCCCCGCATGGTGGATGCTCGGCGCGCGAGGCTCGATGCCGCGAGGCCCGCATCGCTCTGGCTCCAGACCCACTCGCGCAGCAGTTCGAGGTCGATGAGGGCTGGGTCGGGCTCGGCGCCGCGCTCGTCAACAAAGTCGACGAACGTCGCCAGGTCGCCCGCATACGCCCGCACGGTGTGTGCGCTTGCCCCCCGCTCGAGTTCGACCGCGCGCAGATACTGCGCGACAGCGTCACGGAGCGGGGTGGTTGGCACGGGCACTCCCCCAGCATGCGCCCTCATGCCTGTGCCCGCCACGGCGACAAGCCGGGCGGGCACAGGGTGAGTTCACACCGCTCTCGTCGCGCGAGCGACGCGGTGCGCGGCTCTAGACAGCAGCCGCCGGCTCTTTGGTGGCAGCGGGGGCCTCGTCGGGCATCCGTTCGGCCTGACCATTGGCCCCGCGTGCCGCCGCCTCAGCGTCGGTGAGCTCGGGGCGGCGCGGCCACCAGAAGCGGTCTTTCGCGATGAACGCCATCGCGGGAACGATGACCGTGCGCACGAGCAAGGTGTCAATGAGCACACCGATGCACACGATGACGCCGATTTGCGTGAGCGTGATGAGCGGCAGCACGCCGAGCACCGCGAACACGGCAGCGAGCAAGATACCCGCGCTCGTGATGACGCCACCGGTCGCGGCGAGTGCCCGCACCATGCCCTCGGTTGTGCCGAGCGTCGCCACCTCTTCTTTCGCGCGTGTCACGAGGAAGATCGAATAGTCGACACCCAAGGCCACGAGGAACAAGAAGCTGAACAGCAACACGGTCGTGTCGACGCCGGGGAACCCGAACACCGTCGCGAAGAGAATCGCGCCAATGCCGACGGCACTAAAGTAGCTCGCCACGACGGCGATGAGCAACAGCACGGGAGCGAGCAGCGCGCGCAGCAACACGATGAGCACGAGCAACACGAGCACGAGAATCAGCGGAATTACGAGGTTCTGATCGCGCTGTTGTGCATCACGCAAGTCGAGACCCTCGGCATCAATGCCGCCGACGAGACCGGTGCCATCACCGAGGTCATCAAGGGCGAGCCGCAAGTCGGCGACGATCTCGAACGCGCGCTGGCTCTCAGGGTCGGCGTCGAGCACGACGTCGACCTGAGCGATGTCGTCGTTCGACGGACCCGGCCGAGCTTCGACCACGCCTTCAACGTCAAGCACGCCCTCGAGAACCTCGTCGAGGTCACCGGCGGGAATCATGACGGCAGCGGGGGCCGTGGCGCCCGCCGAGAACGCCTCGGCGATGCGTTCTTGGCCAAGCACCGCCTCCGGCTTGACGATAAAGCGGTCGTTCTGCGACAGCCCGACGTTGAGCGTCGTCATGCCCGATGCGAGTGCGCCGAGAATGGCGAAGCCCGCGATGGCGACGACGATCGGGCGCTTGCTCACGGCGCGACCGAGCTTGCCCCAGGGGCTACGCGAGATCACGTCGGGCGAGCCGTAGCGCGGCACGAGCGGCCAGAAGAGCCAGCGCCCAAAGACGACGAGCGCCGCGGGCAGAACGATCAGCGCGTACGCCATGGCAACGACGATTCCCACGGCACCGGCAAGTCCGAGCGAACGGTTGCCCGAGAGCTCGCCGAACAGCAGGGTGGCCAGCGCCAACGCCACGGTCGATCCGCTCGCGATGATCGCGGGGCCAGCGCCACGCAGGGCGATCGCCATCGCTACGCGGCGATCTTGGTTGAGTCGCAGTTCGTCGCGGTAGCGCGCAATAAGCAAGAGGGCGTAGTTCGTGCCAGCACCGAAAACGAGAACCGAGAGGATGCCCGTGACCGAGCCATCGAGCGTGATGCCGGCGGCGTCCGCCACAAGTCGAGCCGCGATGCCCGCGATGAAGTCAGCGACACCGACAACGGCAAGAGGAACGATCCACAGCACCGGGCTGCGGTAGGTGATGATGAGCAGCAAGGCGACGACGAGAGCCGTCACACCGAGCAGCACGAAGTTGGCGCCCTCGAACACGGCCGAAATGTCGACCAAGAAGCCCTCGGCTCCGGTGAACCACACCTGAATTCCATCAGGCAGACCGTCAGCGGCGATCGAGCGAATCTCGTCGGCGCGCTCCGACTGCACGCTCACGCTCTCTTCAATCGACAACGGAAGCACGACGAGTGCCGTCGTGCCGTCGTCAGAAATTGTGGGCGGCGGCACAAAGCCGTCGAGCGCGATATCAGCCAACTCGACCGTGCGCTCGATGATGGCGGCGATGTCGTCATCGCTCAGCTCACCACTCTCGCGGCCGAAGACGAGCAGACCGCTCGTGGCATCGTCGTCAGCAAACTGCTCTTGCAGAGCGGCCGCTTGCACCGACTCCGCCGAGTCGGGCAGCCCCACCGGTGGGGCCGAGTCAGCGGACTGATAGCCGGCAGCAACGAAGAGCGCAGCCGTCGCGGCAATGCCGGCGACGAGCACGATCCACGATGTCTTGGCTGCGGTGATGAAACGCGCAATCGCGATCACGAGATCTCCTGGAAAGGGTGGGGGGTGATGGTGGTTAACGTTCGGTGCTTCAGGTGCAGCGAGAACACTATCTCGATCATCGAGATACATGACTATCGAAGAAACTAGCGGTAGAGTTGCCCTGTGAACGACTCCCATCAGCAGACTCCCAGCTTCGGCGAATCACACGCCGCGACGCTGCTGCTGCGCGAGTTTCTTGATGTGACGAGCGACTTCGAGCGATCCCTCGGCGACGACCTGTCTGTGAACCCCACCGACCTCTCGGCCATGGAGCACCTCATCGCCACCGGTCCGCTGAGTCCGACGGCCTTGGCCGAACGACTCGGCCTCTCGTCGGGCGCTGTGACGACGGTCATCGACCGTCTCGAGTCACTCGGCCACGTGCACCGCACCCCCAACCCTGGCGATCGACGCGGCACGCTCGTGGTGCCCGCGCCGGCATCTGTCGGTCGCGCAATGGGTCGCATTGTGCCGATGGTGACCGAAGTCGACCGGGCGATTCACGCTTTCGATGACGCCGAACAAGCAATCATCACGCGCTACCTCGAGAGCGTAGTCGCGACCTACCGCACGCACACGACGGTTGAACCGCGCGCTCGATCGTGGCGAGCGGATGCTCCCGCCGACTCATCTGGCGCGCCAGGCCGTGCCTCCGCTCTCGAAGGCTCGTCGGACGCGTAGTCGCGGCGTGCACCGCAGTCGCGCAGCCCGCACCGCAGTTGCGCAGCGCGCGCCGACCCTCGGTTCAGCGACGAGCGCGCTTCTAGACGTCGCTCGCGGCCGCCTCGTTGAGATTGAGGTGTGAGGTCTTGCTCGACAGTTGCTCGAGCCGAACGTCGGGCGGCATCTGGTCGATCATCGGGCGATACTCCGACGAGAAGCCCGTCACCTCGGGGAAGCTGTCGAGCGGAATTGTCGAGGTCACGATCTGGTCGCCATAGACATGCACGAAGTCAAACGACTGGCCACCGTCGACGCCGCTCAACAGGCGTGCCGCGTCGGCACCGAGGTCGAGCGTGTAGCAGGTGGCGGCGGCGACCGACACGGGAATCCCGGCGAACAGGCTGTGCGTCGAGTAGTGCAAGTGACCGCCGAGAATCATGCGCACATCGGTGCCGCGCAACACCTCGGCGAGCGCCGGCTGGTCGTGGAGTTCGAGAACAGCCATGACCTCGAGGGGCGTCGGCACCGGCGGGTGGTGCACAGCCAGCACGCTGCCGTGTTCGGCCGGTTCAGCAAGCACACCGGCGAGCCATTCGAGCTGGGTCGGGGTGATGTCACCGTGGTGGTAGCCCGGCACGGTCGTGTCGAGTGAAATGACCCGTAGCCCACGAATGTCGTGCACGCGATCTTGGGGGGCATCCGTTTCGGGCTCATCGAACAGTAGCGACGCATAGGGCGCCCGCTCGTCGTGATTGCCCATGACCCAGATGACCTCGGCGCCGAGTCGCTCGGCGACGGGCTCAACGGCGGCACGCAACCGAACATAGGCGTCGGGTTCACCGAGATCGGCGAGGTCGCCGGTGAAGACGAGTGCGTCGGGCTTGACCGGCCCGGCTTCGAGGCGAGCCAGCGCTGCAGCGAGACGGTCTTCGACGGGCACCTTTCCGTATAACGCTCGCCCCTGACCGAGCAAGTGCGTGTCGGAAATGTGCACGAGCACGTGGCTCGCGGGAGGGTATTGGCCCATCTGCGTCATGCAATCAGGCTACTCGCGCGGCGCGGCGGTCTCTCCGTCTCGTGCGGGCTTTGACACGCGCGTCGCGCGCCGCCACAGCCCGTCGGCGCCGACCAGTGCGTGGCCCTCGAGCTCGAGAACGCCGAGCACTCCGCGGATGCGCTCCGCCGCCTCGCCCACCGAGCGAGCTACTTCAACCGGAGTCTGACCCCTGCGTGGCCGAAGCGCGTCCATCACACGAACCTGCAGCGGGTCAACCACCAGCGCCACCTCGATCGGTGGTGCCTCAGAACCCTCGCCGTCACTCGGGCCCGGGTCGAGTGGATCAGGCAGCTCAAGCACGCCGTCTGCCCCGAACGCCAATTGCATGACCTCAGCGACACTCGTCACGCACTCCACCGGTTCAGTGCGCAAGGTCTCGTGACACCCGGCGCTGGCCGCGCTCGTGATCGGCCCAGGAACAATGCCAACAGGTCGCCCCATCGTGATGGCATGCCCCGCGGTGTTGAGGGATCCCGATCGGCGCCCCGCCTCGACGACGACGGTGGCGGCCGCTAGTGCTGCGATCAGTCGATTGCGTTGCAAGAATCGCCACTTGGTCGGCGCCGTTCCACACGGAACCTCCGACAACAAGAGACCGTGCTCGGCGACGCGCGTCAACAGCGCCTCGTGCCCGCTCGGATAGATGCGGTCGATTCCCCCGGCAAGCACAGCGATGGTGGCCCCGCCGCTCGCGAGAGCGGCGCGGTGCGCCATCCCATCGATCCCGTATGCGCCTCCCGACACCACCACCACATCGCGCGCACACAGGCCAGCGGCAAACTCCATGGCGACGTGCTCGCCATAGCCGGTCGCGGCTCGGGCTCCGACAATGGCGACACCGGGGCGTCGCATCAACCCCGTATCGCCCCGAGCCCAGAGAAGCACGGGCGGACTGTCACCGAGCGCGTCGAGACCCTCGGGCCATTCGTTGTCACCCGGAACAACCATGATCGCGTGGCATCGAGCTGCGCTCTCGAGACTGCGCATCACGTCGGTCGCACGCAAACGCTCAATCCACCGAGCCGTGCCACTCGCCGCCGCATCAACCGAGACCTCGCCACGCGTCGCGTCACTGATCGCCTGCGCCGGCGCTCGATCGATCACCAGACGCGCTGCGGTCACCGGCCCCACCGCGGCAATGAGCGCTCCGGCAGTGCTGTCTCCCGGTTCGACCAGCACTGACCAGATAGCGCGTGCGAACAGGTCGTCGAGCACGCGTGGCTCATCATCGACGAGGTCGTCGTGATCGAGCTCCGCGGCGAACTCGGCCGTGCCCTCGGGTCGAACGGCCGCCAGCGCCGCCGCAATGCGATTGTCATCGATACCCCACCGACTCACTTAGATTCCCTTTCTCAAGAACAGTGCACGGCCAACGTGCTCGGCGTTCGGTCGTTGAACCGCGTCGAGATCGGCCAAGGTCCATGCGACGCGCAATACGCGGTCGTAGCCGCGCATCGTCAAAGCACCTCGCTCGAGTGCGCGATCAAGCGAGGCCCGGTCAGGCGCAGGGAGGCGCCACTGCGGTGAGCGCACGATCGAGCCCGGAACGTGTGCGGTGAGGTTCCACCCGTGCGCACCCCAGCGCTCGCGAGTGCGCTCGCGAGCGGCCGAGACTCGCTCGCGGGCCTGGACCGTCGTGATTGCTCCGTGGGCGCCCTCGGTCAGCTGCGCCACGCTCACCCGTCGAACCGTGAGGTGCAGATCGATGCGGTCGAGCAACGGCCCCGACAGTCGCCCGAAATACCGTCGCCGCATGAGGGGCGTGCAGGTGCAATCGTCAGCCCCGCCCTGACCGCAGGGGCACGGGTTGGCGGCGAGCACGAGCTGAAACCGCGCAGGAAATCGTGCCGTCGATCGCGCTCGATGAATCGTGATCTCACCGGTCTCGAGCGGCTGTCGAAGAGCGTCGAGAACCGCGCCGGCAAACTCGGGAGCTTCGTCGAGAAACAAGACGCCGTGCGCTGCTCGAGAGATGGCTCCGGGGCGAACCAGCCCGCTCCCGCCCCCGACGAGCGATGCCATCGTCGCGCTGTGATGAGGCGACTCGAGGGGCGGGCGCGTCACGAGAGAAGAGCCCAACGGAAGGCCCGCGAGTGAACGAATCGATGACACCTCTACTGCCGCATCGGGGTCAAGGTCCGGCAGCAGCCCCGGCAACCGCGACGCGAGAAGCGTCTTGCCCGCGCCTGGCGGACCCACCATGAGCATGTGGTGGCCACCCGCTGCGGCAACCTGCAGCGCTTCTACGGCTTCGGGATGCCCGATCACATCAGCCAGGTCACCGAAAGCGACGTCGGGCTCGGCATGCGCGGGCGCGAGAAGTGCGTCGACCGCCACTGGGTCAAGCGGTGCACCGTGGGTAATGAGCACATCGCGCAATGACGTTGCGGCGATGACGCGGATGCCCGGAACAAGCCGCGCTTCGTCGCCGTTGCCACTCGGCACGACGACGGCGCGGGCACCTGCTCGGCGGGCAGCAAGCACAGCGGGCAGCACGCCCGCGACCGGACGCAGCCGACCGTCGAGCGACAACTCGCCGAGGTGCACCACCCCGTCAATCGCCTCGGTGCTGACGACACCGGTCGTCGCCAGCGCTGCTACCGCGATGCCCAGGTCGAAGCCCGAGCCGTGCTTCGGTAACGATGCGGGTGACAGATTGACGGTGACTTTGCGGGCCGGAAGGTCGCACCCCGAGTTGACAGCGGCCGACCGTACGCGGTCTTTCGCCTCGCCCAGTGCGGCGTCGGGAAGGCCAATGATCGTAAACGCGGGCAATCCATTGGCGAGGTCAGCCTCGATCTCGACCAGCGCGCCGTCTACTCCGTGCAAGGCAACGGCCAGGGTGCGGGCCACCGTCATCAGCAGACCTGCTTCACGTGGTCGATGGTGACGCCCGCAGGTTTGACGACGACACCGATGACGTCGATGCGCAACGCCCCGCCCGTGCCCTCGTGAGCGTCACACCAGGCTCCGGCCAGCCGGCGCAGGCGTGCGAGCTTGCGGGGCGTCACAGCGTCGAGCGGATGCCCAAACCCCGTGCCCGACCGCGTCTTGACCTCCACGACAACGGCCGTCGAGCCGTGCCGCGCAACGATGTCGATCTCACCGATCGCACATCGCCAATTGCGGTCGATGATCACGTACCCCAGCGCGGTGAGGTGGTCTACTGCGAGCTGCTCGCCCTTCCGGCCGAGCTCGTCTTTGCGTGCCATGGCGCCTCCTGCCGAGCAGGGTGCTGCACGCGAGAAGCACGGCGGCCGGCTCAGCCGCGCACTCTAGAGTGGCGACCGAACCGGCCGGTGTGGTGAGGAGGAGTGCCTAGCGCACGGCCTCTACCTCGTGCTCGACGTCTTCATCGTCAGATTCGTCGTTTCCGGTGAAGTGCAGCACAGCCCACAGGGTCAGGGTGACGGCGGCAAAGCCCGCCATCACGAGAATCCAGAAGCCGAGCTGTGCGGCGTCTCCTGGTCCGGTGCCGGCGGTCGGCAGCACGACGAGGGCGAAGATGGTTCCGACACCGACGAAGGTGGCCGCCCACAGTTTCTTCGAGTGGCGGAAGATCTCGTGCCCATGCAGGTAACCGAGCGGCAAGAGCGCCGCGAGCGCGGCGGTGAGGCCCTCAGAAGTGGTCGCCACGAGTGCGTCGCTCACGAGCATCCACACGGCCGACGGCTCGCCCGGGGCAAAGCCGCTCATCACCGAGAACCCGCCCCAGGCCAGAACGGCAAGGCCCACCATGACGCCGATCGTCGTAAGCGTCGCCCGCACCCGGTGCACGCTGCCGACACGGGTCAGCAGATCGAGACCGATCACGAGACCGATCAAGAATCCGGGCGAGAACTCGAGAAGACGCGCCACGATCACACCAATGATCGCGAACACAACCGCGGCGGGTTGAAGGCTAATGCGCGTCGGGATGTCCCACACACGACTGATGATGGCGCCACTAATCCATGACGAAACATAGGTCACGATGAACAGACCGATGGCCAACGACAACGTCATGCGCAGCGAGACCGGGTCAAACCCGTAATCGGGATCAATGAAGCCGAAGATGAGCGACGTCACAACCACCAGCACGGCAGCGGCCACCGCGCGCGTTCGCGTGACCGCCGCAAACCAGTCGGTCGCCCGCTGAACGGCAGCGTCAATGGCCGCATACCAGCGCCCGATGCGCCGCGTGTTCGACGCCAAAGTGCTGTTGAGCAACTCGGCCGGGAAAGCCACGAGCAACAGGATTGCCAAGGCAAGTCCGCCACCGGCCACCAGCACGAGCGGCGTGCGAATGATGCGATCGATCGTGGGAATCTGATCGCTGATCGCCGACGGTGCGGCGGGGTTCGAACGATCGACCGCTGAACCGCCACCGTCGCTTCCGAGCGGCCCGGGAGCGGCATCGCTCTTGTCAACAATGGGAGCACCCACCGAGGTCTTTGCGGCATCGACCGGCGACGCGACAACCGCGACGGGAATCGCGACGGTCGAGGCAACGCCACCCGGAGGCGTCGCAATCGCAACAAGCGTGTGATCCCCGACCTCGAGATCACTCGGGATGGTCACCGCAAGTTCGAAAGAGCCTTGGGCGTCGACGAGCGCCGTGCCGAGCACCTGCGGCGTCGACCGAATCTCGATGACGACGCTCGTTCCCGGAGGGAGCCCTTGTGCGAACAGGGTCAACTCCTGACCCGGGGTCAAGGCACCGCCGTCGTAGCCCTCGAGCGTCCACGGCACGGGAGTGGGTGACGGCGTGGGCGCGACAGGTGACGGAACCGTGACCGACACCGTCGAGGTGTAGGCCGAGAAGCCGTTGAGCGATCGATCAGAACCCACGTCGTAGTCATTGGTATCGAAGCCCACCGACTGCTGAATCGCTCGGTAGCTCGCGGCGCCCGGGGGGAGGTCAGCGTCGCATCGCCAGGTGCCACTTCCGCTCACGATGGCCGAGCACACCGTTGAGGCACCAACGGTGCGCACGAGCACACGGTATCCCGCGACCCCGGTGCCACTGAATCGCACAGAACCATCGCTCAGCAGCGTTGCGGATGGCCCGCCCGGCACAGGAGGGATGAGCACGTAGTCATTAGCGCTCTCGTAGAAGACCTCTGCCACGTCTTGCTCGGTGTAGAAGTTCCAGATGCCCGGCGTCAGATTTGTTGCGGCGCACGTGACCACCGGGGGATTTCCCGAGGCGCCACAGACTTGACGCTCGGTAAACACTGATCCTTCGCCGTTGAGCTCCGCTTCGTACACCACCGTCTGAAGAAACGCCCCACTCGCACCCTGGACGGTGGCGGTAACGCTCGCCGGCCCGAGAACATAGCTCGAGGTCGGCGGGCCCGGAACGAACGCTCCCTGAATGAAGTCGCCGAAGTCAGAGGCTGTCTGCGCGCCCGTTACATCGAACCCGTCAGCACGGAATGATGCCGCGCCGTAGTCCCATGTCGGATTCGTTCCCGTACACGACCAGATTCCCGAGGCAGGCACCGGATCGACTTCGCAGTAAAGATTGCCGACCGGTGGCGTTCCCTCGGGGTACACGAAGACTGACACCCTGCCGAGTGCCGGACCCACGCCCGCGAGGGTCGGAGTGAGCGACGACCATTCGTTATCGAATTCTGGGTGGCTTGTCACGGTGACGGGTGTATCTGTTCCGACGGCCACCGTGACCGCATTGCTCGGCACGCTTGCGACACCGTCACCCGACACCTCGGTCGAGGTGGCGACGAGCTCATAGGTTCCCGCGGCAGCCACCGTGAGGTCGCACGCGAACGAGGTGTCGAAATACGACACGAACGACGTGCAACTTGTCGCAACCACACCTCCCTGGGAGGCCGTCACGGTGACGTTCTGGTCAAAACCACCGGCATCGACGACGGTTCCGGTCACCGAGATCGTCGTCGAAATAGTGGTGAATCCGTCTGCAGGCGTCACGATCGTCGGAGCGCCGGGAACCGCGTTGGCTACCGAAACCCCGGCAACGAGTGAAGCGGCGGCGATCGCCGTGATCGCGCCGGCGGCCGCGGCACGGCGGAGGGAAGTTGACAGCATCGACACGACGTTTCCTGCCTCGGGTTTGACTAGGGCGTCTCGCGGGGGCGCGATGACGATCAGGGTAACGCGAGAAGGTTTCGTGCGGATGACAAACGCTGCTATCGCGTCGCGCCTGATTGCTCCGTGACCTCACGAGACTCGCTGTCGGGATCGCCGGTTCGATTCGTGAAGTGCAAGGCTGCCCAGACAATGAGTGTCACGACCGCGAACACCACCATGACGATGATCCAGAACGTCATGTCGGCCACGCTTGCCGTCGCACCCTGTGCCGTCGGCAACACGATAAGCGCGAAAAGCGCGGCGATCACGATGAAGGTTCCGGCCCAGAGCGGCTTCGAGTGTCGGAACACGTCGTGACCGGCCAAGAAGCCCAGTGGCAGCAATGAGGCAAGCGCAGCAGTGAGTCCTTCAGCCGTCGTCGCAACCAACGCATCGTGAATCAAGAGCTCGAACCAGCCGGGCTCTCCCGTGGAAACCGCCGTCAGAACGGAGTATCCGATCCACGCCGAGACGGCCACGCTCGCGACAACTCCCGTGCTCAGCACGACCACACGTGCGCGCACGGCCGCATCGACGCGGCTCACCAGGTCAAGGCCGATCACGAGACCAATCAGGAAGCCGGGCGAGAATTCGAGCAACCGCGCCACGATCACACCGACAACCGCAAAAAGCAGAGCCACGGGCTCGAGACTCACCTTTGTCTCAACGTTCCAGACTCGTGAAGCAATGGCGCCCGTGATCCAGGCTGCCCCGTAGGTGATCAGGAACAAGCCGATGGCGAGCGACACCGTTGAGCGAGCCGACACCGGGTCGAATCCGTAGTTCGGGTCGACGAAACCGAAGATCACCGATGTGATCCCGACCAGAAGAGCGGCCGCTGCGGCGCGTGTGCGAGAGACGCGCGCGAACCACTCGGTCACACGCTCGGCTCGCTCTTCGACAGCAACAAGCCAGCGCCCAAGGCGGCCAGTGTTCCGCGAGAGGGTGCTGTTGAGCAACTCGGCGGGAAACGCGACCAGCAAGAGGATGGCCAGGGCCAGACCGCCCGAGCCCAGAGCGACCCATGGATCGTTGAAAATGCGTTGAACGGTCGGGATGCTGTCGGTCAACACCGAGGGCGCCGCCGGGTTGGACCGGTTGACCGCGCCGCCACTCCCGGATGCCGCTCCGCCGTCAGATCCGTCAGCTTGGGTCGCTTCCGGCGCTGCCCCCGGGAGGAGCGGGTCGCCCTCGACCGTCACGGGAACCGAAACGACCGATGGCTCGCCCCCCGGAGGCGTGGCCGTAGCCACGATCGTGTGGTCTCCGCTCTCGATATCGAGCGGGATGGTGACCGACAGGGCCATCGCGCCGAGATCGTCGGCAACCGTTGATCCCAGCACCTGAGGTGTCGATCGAATCTCGACCACGACGGTGGTCTGCGGGGGCAAGCCCTCGGCGGTGAGGTCGAGAACCTGACCAGGAACGAGTGGGCCATTGCCGATTCCGTTGAGCACCCAGGTGAGTGGTTGATTGTCGGTCGCCGGCAGAGTCGGAACGAAAACGGAGACAGGTGCCGTGAACGCCGAGTAGCCGTCGAACGATGCCACGACACCGAACCCGATGGGAGGTGTTGCCACGAAGCCTTGCGATTGCTGTTGCGCTCGCACTCGAACAAGCCCAGATGCCCCCGAGATGGAGCAGCTCCAGTTTCCACTGGCCGCAACCGTTGCGGTGCATCCGGCGTCGCCGTCGACCTGCCGAACGAGAACGCGGTATCCGGGAGTTCCCTGACCCCGAACCACTACCTCGCCGTCTGCATCGAGCGACGCGTTCACCGTCGGCGCAGCGGGAATCATCACGTAGTGATCGCGGTTATCGCTGGTTTCGAAGTAGAGCGACTGCCACGAGAAGACGTTCCAAATTCCGGGCGCGAGGCCGTCGAACACACAGTTGTCGACGAACGACGGCGCCGTGGGCGGCGCGCCGTTAGGCGACCCGCCCACGTCTCCCGGGTCGGGAAGGCCGCACCCGTCAACCGGGTCTCCATATGTATAACCTTCGCCGTCAACCTGCTCGACCTGGTAGAGACGCACCGAGACGGCGCTATTGGGCTCTCCTGCGGCCTCGACATCGATGGACGCCGCGCCCAATCGATAGGTCATCGTCGGGGGTGGAGGCGTTCCCGATGCCGGAACCGTCACGAGCACTGGTACCGACGGTTCGGAAACGCCGCCGATGTACCCTGCAGACGAACCGGCAACGCCGGGGTCATCAGCAAACCCGAATGACCGAGCCACGGCAACAAATGTCTCATCGCCGGGATCTTCTTGAGACGTGCACGACCAATCGCCCGTGACCGGGTCAACCGCAGAGAAACACCGCACATCACCGATCGAATCGAGCACTTCAATCTGGTTCTCGGTAATCACCGTTCCCGACGCCGAAAGTGCTGAGACCAGGCGATCAATCGTGCCGCTATAGATTGCACCGCCCGGGATGGTGTCGACAGTCAACGTAGGAGTGCCCGGAATGTAGACGAGGTCTTCGCGCACCGCACCGGTCACGCCGTCAGCCCACTGCACCGACTCAAGGCGATGAACCCCTGGCGGCACGAGGGTGAGGCTACACGTCGCCGATGGCCCGACGAACGAAGGGTTGTCAATCACCGCATCCCACGACGCGGGGCAAGCCCGTGCCTCGCTGCCGCCCGTGAATGCGTCGATGGTGAGCGCCGCTCCGACGGTCGTCGTCGAGAAACCATCGATCGTGATGTCGAGGGCGCCTGCAAGCGGCGTGACACTGACATTTGGCTCGCCGGGGAACACCAGAAGACTGATCGTCGCACCCCCCAACGGCTCGTCAATCGAGGTGCCTTCGATGTCGGTGACCAATACCCGGAGCTCCCAGACGCCATAGCTCGGCAGCGCCGCCAAGATCGCGAAGTAGCCCGTGTCATCAATGCTCGAGCTGCCCAAGTATTGCTCTGGCCCCACACCGGCCGACACCGGGTAGCCGAAGAGGTCGGCGCTACCGAGAGCGGGTCCCTGACCGGTGACGATGATTCCGCCACCCTGAGACGAAAAGTCAATCGGGTCACCGGGTCCGTCAAGGGGATAGCCCAACACGATTGATCCGGGGTCTGCAGCCCCGCCGTAGCGAACCGACGAAACAGTGTTGCTGGGCGCACTATCGCCATCGACGTCGGTCGCAATCGCGAAGAGATCGTAGAAGCCGTACGCGCCAGACGGAACGGAGACATCGCACGGGAACGTGTCTCCTGACGGGGTGTTCGCCGGCACGGCCACACTGCACCCCAGCGTCTCCACACCCGTCGCGACAAAGCGGTAGTAGACGTTGACGGTCTGGTCGAGCGGATGGGGAGCAGGCTCAACCGTGACCGAAAAAAGGCCTTGAGTGTCATCGAGAGGCGCGTTGATGATCGGCGCTGCTGGCGCGGCATGTGCCGCAGTCGACGCGGCGATCGCCCCCACCCCGGCGACGGCGACGATCAACAGCGACGCGACAGCGCGGCGCACGTTATGAAGAGGTGCCGTCATGGTTATCAGCCTCGATGAGGGCGCTACAGGGGGTGCGCCGCGTGAGGCTCAGAATAACCCGAGAACGTTTCGTACGTATGACGAATATCTATTCGTCGAGCGCCAGCTCTTTCGGCAGTTTGAGCTCTTTCTTGCCGAGCTCTTCGACGTTGACGTCTTTGAACGTCAGCACCTTGACACTCTTGACGAAGCGGTCGGCGCGGTACACATCCCACACCCACACGTCAGTGAGGGTCAGCTCGAAATAGAAATCGCCGCCCATGTCGCGCACAACCTGCTCAACCTCGTTGGCGAGGTAAAAGCGTCGCTCGGTCTCGACGACGTACTGAAACTGCGACACGACATCGCGGTACTCTCGATAGAGCGCGAGCTCGACTTCGCGGTCGTAATCGTCGAATTCTTCGTCGTCCATGGCTGACTCAGTCTAGACCGTCGAGCAGAGAGGGCTCCCGCAGCCACGTGAGCCGGTGCCGAGGCGACGGCCCGTGCGCGGCAACCGCCGCAAGGTGCTCGCGGCTGCCGTATCCCTTGTTGCCACTCCAGCCATACGCCGGCCATCGCTCGTGATCAGCGACCATGAGCGCGTCGCGGTGTTGCTTCGCGACGACGGATGCTCCCGCCACGCTCGCGCAATCGCGGTCAGCCTTCACGCGGGTCACAATGTGCGGCGGCGAGCTCAACGCGGGGGTCAGCCAATCGTGGCTGCCATCGAGCAACACCGTCGCTCCCGCGACGTCGACACCCGCCTCGTGCAAGGCGATCAGCCCGCGCCGCGCCGCCATGCCGAGCGCCGCGACGATTCCGTGCGCGTCGATCTCTGCCGGCTCCGCCTCGCCCACGGCGACAGCGGCAGCCCAGGCGTGCACCAGCGGCTCAACCTCGGCGCGACGCGCGGGGCTGAGCACCTTGCTGTCTCGCAAGCGCGGAGGCGGAGCATCCACCGACGGAAGAATCGCGCAGACACCGACCGCGACAACCCCCGCAATCGCACCGCGGCCGACCTCATCGACTCCGATGACGACGGGCGCTCCGGCTGAGAAAAACGACCGCTCGACCTCGAGCGTGGGAGCAGCGCTCACGCGAGCACACTCACTCCGCGCGCTCGACCCCGTCAAAGACGAGCGGGTAACTGTCGATCCACTGCCAGCGCTCGAACGGCCAGCTGATGACGAAAGCGCGGCCGACGACATCTTCGATCGGCACCACCCCGTTGAATCGCGAGTCGGCCGAGTCATAGCGGTTGTCACCCATGACCCAGAGCGAGCCCGCGGGTACGTCTTCTTGAAAGTCTTGACCGCTCACGTCGGTCGTGCCATCGGGCAGGGTGACGTAAGGCTCGTCGAGCGGCACTCCGTTGATGCTCAATTGCCCCAGATCGTTGCAACACACAATGCGGTCACCCGGCAACCCGATCACGCGCTTGACCAAGTGCTCGTCGCTGTCTGAAGCGCTGAGCCCGATGAGCGAGAGCACCCAGTCGGTTGCCGCGGCCAGCGGCGGTTGGGGCGGCTCGACGACATCGGGCAGCCATCCGCCCGGGTCGGCAAACACCACGACGTCGCCGCGTTCGATCGGAATCACGTCGGGAACCAACTGATTGACGATGATGCGGTCATTCACGAGAAGCGTGTCTTGCATTGACTCACTCGGAATGTAGAACGAGCGAATCAAGAAAGTCTTGATGAGAAACGAAATGACGAGCGCGGCGGCAACAATGACGACGACATCGCGCAGAAAGAGCACGACGCTGCGCCCGCGGCTGACGGGCGGTGTGGCCGGTGTGCGGGCCGATGAAGCCGCCGCGGATGCTCCGCTCGCGGCAGGCGGTGTGTGCTCAGTCATGACTCCCCAAGTGCTCTGCGCCAGTCTAGGCCGCGCGGGGCTGTCATGACCGAGGGCCTCGCCGACGAATCGACGAGGCCCTCGAGAGGTGTGCGGAGCGCGGACTACGCGTCGCGCTTCTCTTTGATCTTCGCCTTCTTGCCGCGGAGGTTGCGCAAGTAGTAGAGCTTGGCGCGGCGAACATCACCGCGAGTCACGACCTCGATGTGGTCAATGACCGGGGAGTGCACGGGGAAGGTGCGCTCGACGCCGACCTGGAAGCTGACCTTGCGAACCGTGAAGGTCTCGCGAATGCCCTCGTTCGAGCGGCCGATGACGACGCCCTGGAAGACCTGAATACGCGAGCGGCTGCCCTCGATGATGTTGACGTGCACCTTGACGGTGTCGCCGGGGCGGAAGTCGGGGATGTCACTGCGCAGTGACGCGGCGTCGACGTGGTCGAGGATGTGCATGGTGATTCGCTCTCTGCAACCGCCACAGGTCGATCGCGACATTAGGGGAATTCGAAGTATTGCGTGGCACCCGCAGATGCACGGCTCCCCTGTGGCAGAGCCGTGCCGAGGCACAAAGAGAAATCATGCCACATTGTGCGACGCTCACCCAATCAGTGGCACCATAGAAGAAGCAGCAGTCAGAGGATGATCTGGGGGGATCCACATGACAGCACACACCGCACTGGCGACCGATCGCGTCGTTATGCGCACCGAGCCGGTGCAGCAGCGCAGCTCTGAACGCATCACTCTCTTGCTTGATGCGGCGGCAACGCTCATCGATGACGCCGGCATCGACGGCGTCACGACGAGCGCCGTCGCCCTGAGGTCGCGATCGTCAGTCGGCGTCGTATACCGGTACTTTCCCAACATCCAGTCGCTCTTGCGGGCCCTCGCGGCACGCAACATGGAGCGCTACCTCGAGCGCGTCTGGCAGGGGATCAAGAATTCGCCCGTCGAACCCTGGTCGTCGTTTGATGGAACACTCGACGCCTTTATCGACATGACGCGCACCGAACCCGGCTTTCGCGCCTTGCGATTCGGTGACGTCATCGATCAGCGGTTCATCAACCCCGAACTCAGCAACAACGCGATTCTCGCGCGCGCATTCGCTGAGCAAGTGGGGCGCACCTACGACCTCACACCCGACGACGACCTGGTCTTTCACCTCGAAGTAGCCGTCGAGATCGCGAGCGGCCTGCTCACGCGGGCGTTCCAACTCGACAAGAATGGGGATGCTCGCTTTATCGAAGCGACGCGCGACTTGTGCGGCACGTACTTGCGCACCCACATTCCCCTGCCGAGGACGTAAATGATCGAACTGCGCACGCCTGCCGAAATCGACCAGATGAGACCGGCGGGCCGGTTCGTCGCGAGCGTGATCAGTGCTACGAGCGCCGCCGCCGATGTGGGTGTCAACCTGCTTGACCTCGATGCGCTTGCGCACGAAATGAGTCGCGCCGAGGGTGCCGAAAGTTGCTACATCGACTACCACCCGTCATTCGGTGGTTCGCCGTTCGGCAAAGTCATTTGCACCTCGGTCAATGATGCGGCCCTGCACGGGCTGCCCCACGACTATGTGCTGCGTGACGGCGACATGCTGTCACTCGACTTCGCCGCATCGGTCAACGGGTGGGTGTGTGACTCTGCCACGACGATCATCGTGGGCACGCCGCGGCCCGACGACCTCGCGCTCATCGCGACGACCGAGCGAGCACTCGCGG
>NZ_JANRKZ010000117.1:0-1861 GCF_033763155.1 Microcella sp. | reverse complement strand
CCGTCACTGTTTCGAGCTCGGATTACTTGTTCGTGACGTTCGTAACGGTGTCAGAGTTCTGCGAGCGACCGCTCGAGGCCTTCTTGTCGGCCTTCGCGACGCGCTTCTCTTTCAGCGACTTCGCGGCAGCGGTCTTCGGGGTGTTCTTGCGGGCAGACTTTTCGCCCATGGGGCTCTCCTTTAGTTGGGGAGCCTCCGAGGGCCCTCAGGTTGAGGGTACGCCCTGGGCTCGGCTAGACGCCGAGGCAGTGAACCCTGAGCTCGGCTAGACGCCGAGCTTCTCGCGTACGGCTGCGTCACTCGGCTCGACGAGGTGCGAGCCGTCGGGAAACACGACGACGGGAATGTTCGTGCGGCCACTGATCGCCTGGGCCTGAGCCGCGGCGTCGGCGGAGGCCTCGACGTCAACCTTGGTCCACTCCACCCCCAAGTCGTTGAGCAGCGACTCGGTGCGGCGGCAATCGCGGCACCAGTCGGCTCCGTACATGGTGATGGTGTTGGCTGCGGGGGCGAGAGAGTCGGTCATAGAGAAACCCAACCACATGAGGGCTGAAAGTGTTCCCGGCGCGTGACCACTGTCGAGCATCCGTCGCCGTCTCTAGACTGACCGCATGAGCGCTGCCCCGCCTGCCTCCCCCGCCCCCCGCACCCTGCTCGATGTCGAGAGCGAGGCGTTTGCCGTCGCGACCGCCGTCGCTGCCGTGACGCTTGTCGTTGGCGGCTTTCTCTTCGCCGGCACCAACCCGCCCATTTGGGGCGGCATCTCGCTGGGCGTCGCAAGCGCCGCCTCGATTCTGATCGCGGGCGTCATCGTCGCCTACGTGGGCTATTGGCGCAGTCGCAGCGTGCTCGGCCAGCAGTGGCGCCTCGAACTCAAGCCCTGGAAGTTCATTGTCGACGCCACCTCGGTCGCGCTCGTGCACTCGGTGCTGGCGGTGCTCGCGGCCATCGCGACGTTCTTGTTGCTGCAGCGCAGCTTTCAGGGCGTGGTGCTGGATGCCCCCTTCACGACAATCGCGATGGCCACCGTCACGGCCCTCGCCGGCTACTGGATCTACATCTCGGTCTCGTCGATCACGACTCCGAAGCTCTCGAGTCTGCTGGTGCTCTTCATGACGTTCGGAACGATTACGGCCATGGCGACCGCGAGTGATCCGGCCTGGTGGGAGTACCACTTCAGCCAACTCGGCACCTTTGGCGACCGTTCGAGCAGCCTCTTCAACCTGACGCTCATCATCGCCGGCTTCTTGGTCACGACCTTCGCGCTCTACCTGCAGCGCGACCTGCAGGTGCTCGTTGACCGCGGTGTGCTCACGAAGGCCCACGCGCCGCGCACCGTCTCGATCGTGTTCGTCGTCATGGGCGTCATGCTCTCGTGCGTCGGCATCTTCCCTTTGTCGTTCAGCATCCTGCTGCATAACACGTCGGCCATCGGCATGGCCGTGGCGTTTCTCGTGCTGCTGTTTGCCTCGCCGTGGTGGCTCACCGGTTTGCCGGGCCGCTTCTTCGTGGTGAGCTTCGCGTTTGCCGCCGCGCTCATCGTGGGGGCCCTGCTGTTCTACCCCGTGCAGTACTTCAACCTCACGGCCTATGAGCTCGTGGCCTTCGCGATCATCTTCGCCTGGATCGCCATCTTCATCCGCTACATCAACGCGCTCACCGAAGAAGCGGCCCCCGCGTCGACCGAGGCGGTGGCCGCATGAGCAGCGCACTCGGGCCCTTCGCCGACTCGCCGACCACGGCCGCGCACTACGCCGCCAAGCTCGCGGTCGAAACCGACGCCTCTGACGTGTGGGCGGCACGGCAGGCAGGTGAGGTGTTTCACCTCGTCGACGTGCGCGGGCAAGCCGCGTGGGATCAA
>NZ_JANRKZ010000116.1:0-1505 GCF_033763155.1 Microcella sp. | reverse complement strand
ACACCGAGTTGCTCGCGCGCCACGCGACCCGCGGGCAGGCCGAGTTCTTTCTCTCGTCGCGAGGACGCAGCATCGACGAGGTCATTGCCCGCCACGAGTCGATGCAGTCGAGCCTCGCACGCGTCTCGGCGGCGCTTCCGGAGGGGGTGCGTCAGGCGCGCGTCGAGCGCAGCGACCTTGACCGCTACGTGTTTTCGCCCGAAGACGTCATCGTCATCGTGGGCCAAGACGGGCTCGTGGCCAACGTGGCCAAGTACCTCGACGGGCAACCCGTCATTGGCATCGACCCCGAGCCGCAGCGCAACGCGGGAATCCTCGTGCCGCACGCGGCCACCGATGCCGGAGAGCTGATTGGGGCGGTCATCGCGGGGCGAGCATCCGTCGCCGCGCGCGCCATGGTGCAGGCGACGCTCGACGACGGCCAAACCCTCACGGCACTCAATGAGCTCTATGTGGGCGATGACGGGCACCAGTCGTCGCGGTATGTCGTGACGACGCCCACGGGCGAGAGCGAGCGGCAGTCGTCGTCGGGCGTGATCATTGCCACGGGCACGGGCAGCACCGGCTGGGCCGCGTCGATCGCGAGTGATCGTGGGCTTGGTGACGTGCTGCCGGCCGTGGATTCAGCGATGCTCGGCTGGTACATCCGAGAGGCCTGGCCCTCGCGGTCAACCGGACGCACGCTCACCGCCGGCCTCATCAACGAGGGCGAGGCGCTGCAGTTCGTTGTCGAATCCGACACGCTCGTGGCCTTCGGCGACGGAATCGAAGACGACTACCTGGCGATCGGCTGGGGTCAACGGCTCACCGTGGGAGTGAGCACGCGCCGTCTCAACCTGGTTCCGTAACCTCGCCGATTCACCCGCTACACTCAACGGGTCAAGGGGAGTATTCCTTCGAAGTCGGCCCGTCAATACGAACACGCCATCGTGTTCCGGGTGGCTTGGCCCAGTGCTGTAAGGGCCGGAAGAGACCTTGGTCATTTTTGCTGACCAAGGAGCCCCTATGGGTGTCACACCCCTCATCTGGATCATCACCATCGCGGTCACGATCGCGTTTTTCATCTGGGAGTTCTACGCCCACGTGCGTACTCCCCACGAGCCCACGATCGCCGAAGCGGCCAAGTGGTCGGTGTTCTACATCACGCTGGCGCTGATCTTCGGTGTGGGCATCGGAATGGTGTCGGGGTGGCAGTTCGGCGGTGAGTACTTCGCCGGATACCTGACCGAGAAAGCGCTGTCGGTCGACAACGTCTTCGTCTTCTTGCTCATCATGACCGCGTTCGCGGTGCCCAAGATGTATCAGCAGAAGGTGCTTTTGATCGGCATCGCGATCGCCCTCATCATGCGGGGAATCTTCATTGCCGTCGGCGCAACGCTCATTTCCAACTTCTCGTGGATCTTCTACATCTTTGGCGCCCTGCTGTTGCTGCTCGCCTACCGCCAGGCCTTTGGCTCGCACGAGACTGACCCGCAGAACATCGGCATTGTGAAGTTCGCCCGCCG
>NZ_JANRKZ010000115.1:0-4503 GCF_033763155.1 Microcella sp. | reverse complement strand
AGATCGCCGAGCTCGTCAATGGGCATACGCGCGCTGACGCGATAGCTGTTCTCGCCCAATTGCTCGCTGTCGGCCGTCTCGCGGTCGTACTCGTCGACGATCTCGCCCACGAGCTCTTCAATGAGATCTTCCATCGTCACGAGCCCCGCGATGCCGCCGTATTCGTCGACGACGAGGGCGAGGTGGTTCGACTCGAGCTGCAATTGCCGCAACGCGTCGTCGGCTTTCTTCGACTCGGGAACAAACAGCGCCGGCTTCACGAGCTCATCGATGAGCGCGGTGGCCGCTTGCTTCGGCTTTTCAAACGTCAGGCGGGATGCGTCGCGCAAGTACACAACGCCCAGCACTTCATCGGCGCTCTCGCCCACGACGGGCACGCGCGAGACGCCGCGGCTGAGAAACAGCGTCATCGCCTCGGCCACTGTGGCACCTTGCTCGATGACGATCATGTCGGTGCGCGGCACCATGACTTCGCGCACGATCGTCTCGTTGAACTCGAAGATCGAGTGGATGAGTTCGCGGTCTTCTTCTTCGAGCACGTCGAGTTCGGTGGCTTCGTCGACCATGTTGAGCAATTGCTCTTCACTCGAGAAGCTCGCGCTCGATGGCCGGCCCGGTGTGACGCGATTGCCGATCACGACGAGAGCATCCGCCAAGGGCCCCGTCACGAGACGCACGCCGCGAATGAGCCAGTCGAAAGCGCCGAGCATCGCGCGAGGGTGAGCGCGACCGACCGACCGCGGGCTCGAGCCGACCAGAATGAACGAAACGCCGATCATGATGCCAGCGCTGATGAGCAACACCCACCACCACTCGGCGATGAGGGTGGCGAAGCCGATCGTCACGAGAACCGCAGCGATCGTTTCTGCGACGATGCGCAAAAAGTTGAGGGCGTTGACGTGGGCGCCAATGTCGGCAGCGACCGCCTGCAGGCGACGGGGGTTGCTGCGGCTCGACGCGATGTCGACGAGCTCGGCCCGACTCACCACACCGAGCGCGGCGTCGAGCGATGCAAACAAGCCACCGATCGCGACGAGCAACCCCGCTGCGACGAAGAAGAGCAGAGCTGCCGTCATGCGCCACGACCCCGCTCGGCCAGGGTGAAGCTCACGAGAATGTCGCGCTGAATGCCGAACATCTCTTTCTCTTCGTCTGGCTCGGCGTGGTCGAAGCCCAGCAGGTGCAAGATGCCGTGGGTCGTCAGCAGCAGCAGTTCGTCGTGCGTCGAGTGTCCGGCGGCCTCAGCCTGCTGAATCGCCACCTGGGGGCACAGCACGATGTCGCCGAGCAGACCGGGCGGGGTGGGCTCGTCGTCACTGCCGGGGCGCAGTTCGTCCATCGGAAAGCTCAGAACGTCAGTGGGGCCGGGCTCGTCCATCCACTGCACGTGCAGCTGTTCGATGGCGGCCTCGTCGACGAGCACGATGGCGAGTTCGGCGTCGCGGTGCACATTGAGGTGCTCGAACGCGTGCAATGCCAACCGCTGCAAACCCGCTTCGTCAACGGGGATACCCGACTCGTTGTTGATCTCGACGGCCATGCTCAGCGTCCTCCCGCTCCGGGTCGCGGGCGACGGTTTGCGCGGTCGCGCGGCGTGCCCTGCAGCCCGCGGCGGCGATCTTCGCGGTTCGCCCCCTCGAGGGGATCGGGCAGGCCGTTCTCGCGCGCGTACTGCTGCGCCTGCTTCTCGGCGTCGTACTTCGTGTAGGCGTCGACGATGCGGCCGACGAGCGAGTGGCGCACGACGTCATCTGACGTCAATCGCGCAAAGTGAATGTCGTCGATTCCGTCGAGCACACGCGTGACGAGTTGCAGGCCACTTGCGCCCGTGGGCAAGTCGATCTGCGTGATGTCGCCCGTGACAACGATCTTCGAGCCGAACCCGAGCCGCGTGAGGAACATCTTCATTTGCTCGGGGCTCGTGTTCTGGGCCTCGTCGAGCACGATGAACGCATTGTTGAGCGTGCGGCCACGCATGTAAGCAAGCGGGGCCACCTCAACCACACCGCTCGCGAGGAGCTTGGGCACGAGCTCGGGGTCCATCATCTCGTTGAGCGCGTCGTAGAGCGGCCGCAGGTAGGGGTCGATCTTGTCGGTGAGCGTGCCGGGCAAGAAACCCAGTCGCTCGCCGGCTTCGACAGCGGGGCGCGTCAAGATGATGCGGTCCACCTCTTTGCGCGTGAGCGCTTGCACGGCCTTGGCCATCGCGAGGTAGGTCTTGCCGGTTCCGGCCGGGCCGATGCCGAAGACGATCGTGTGGTCATCAATCGCGTCGACGTAGGCCTTCTGACCAAGCGTCTTGGGGCGGATGCTCTTGCCGCGACTCGTCAGAATGGCCTGGCTCAACACCTCGGCCGGGCTGCCCGCGCCCTGTTCAAGAATGCGCGCTGAGCTCGTCACCTCGGTCTCGCCGAGGTCGTGGCCGCCACGCACCATCACGAGCAACTCGTCAACGAGCCGGCGCGCCGCCGCCACTTGCGCGGGGTCACCCTCGAGCGTGATCTGGTTGCCGCGCACGTGCACATCAACAAGCGGAAACTGCTTTTCGACCGTGCTGAGCAAGCGGTCGTGGGGGCCAAGCAGTCGAACCATCGCGACGCCGTCGACGTCGAGCTGTTCGCGGGCGCGCGCCTCGCGCGCAGAATCGTCAGTGGGCAAGGGATCCCTCGGTGAGTCCTCCGGCGAGCACGTGAGCGTGCACGTGGAAGACGGTCTGGCCGGCGTTCGCGCCGGTATTGAAGATGAGCCGGAAGTGGCCGTCGGCGTGGTCGTTGGCCAGCGCCTGCGCGGTCGACACGACCTCGGCGAGCAAGGCGGGGTCGCCCGCAGCAAGCTCGGCGACGTCACGGTAGAGCGCGGTCTTGGGCACCACGAGCAGGTGTACGGGAGCCTGCGGGGCAATGTCTCGAAACGCGATGATCGTCTCGGTTTCGTGCACGATGTCGGCAGGAATCTCGCGCGCAATGATGCGCTCAAAGATCGTCGGCTCGGTGCTGCTCATGGCCCCAGTCTAGAGCGCCGGCCTGACCGCGCACCCGGTGATGCTTACCAGCGCCCAAGCGTTGCCGAGAGCACCGCGATCGCCGCGGGGCCCGCGGTCGAGGTGCGCAAGACACTCGCGCCGAGGCGCACGCACCGCGCTCCGGCGGCGACCAGGGCATCCCGTTCGTCCGGCGCAATGCCCCCCTCGGGCCCGACGACAAGCACGACATCGCCGTGCCCGAGGTCGTGCGCCGTGAGTGACGTGAGGGCGTGCTCGGCCGTCGGGTCGAGCACGAGCATGGTCGACTGCGCGGCGCGGGCCGTGAGCTGTGCGGTCGTGGCGAGGGGCTCGATGACGGGCATCCAGGCTCGCATCGATTGCTTCGTCGCTTCGCGCGCGATCGTTTGCCAGCGCTCACGATTCTTGACCGCTTTCGCGGAGTCCCACCGCGAGATGCTGCGGGCCGCCTGCCACGGAATCACACCGTCAACATCGAGCTCGGTCGCGGCCTGCACAGCGAGTTCATCACGGTCACCCTTCGCGAGGGCCTGAACGAGGTGGATGCTCGGTCGGGGCTGCTCATAACGCTCGACGCGCTCGACCGCCAGTGCGACGTCACCCGACTCAACGGCCAACATCACGCCGTGCACGACCACACCCGCACCGTCGCCCACCCGCAGCTGTTCGCCCACGCGAACCCGCGCGACGGTCGCCGCATGCCGCGCGTCGGGGCCGCGCAAGTGCACGACCGACGCCGCCGGTGAGCCCTCGGCCGCGGCGACCTGTGCTGCGAGCGACTCGTCGAGGTAGAAGTGGGCCATTGCTACAGGTTCAAGAAGCGATCGCGCAGTTTCGCGAAGATGCCCTGCTGGAAGGTCGAGAACTGCGGCGGCACGGGCCGTCGGCTGGCCGCGAACTGCCGAATGAGTTCGGTCTCTTTCGCGTTGAGCCGCACGGGTGTGACGACTTGCACGCCCACCCTGAGGTCGCCGCGGCCCGAGCCCCGCAAGCGCGTGATGCCGCGCTCTTTGATCGTGATGATCTCGGCGCTCTGGGTTCCCGGCTTGATCTCGACGGGAACCTCGCCATCGAGTCCCGGCAACGTCACCGTCGTGCCGAGAATGGCATCGGTCATTTGCACTTCGACGGTCGCGAGCAAGTCATCGCCATTGCGGCTGAAGGTCTCGTGCGTCTTGACCTTGATCTCGAGATAGAGGTCGCCGTTAGGCCCGCCGGCGGGGCCGACTTCGCCCTGGCCCGTGAGCTGAATACGCACGCCCGTGTCAACACCGGCCGGGATGTCGACGGGAATCGCGCGGCGAGCACGCACGCGCCCCTGACCGGCACACGAGGGGCACGGGCTCGGAATCACGGTGCCATAGCCACGGCAGGTTCCGCAGGGGCTGCTCGTCATGACATTGCCGAGCAGGCTGCGCACCGTGCGCTGAATCTGGCCCGAGCCGCGGCAAATGTCGCAGCTCTGCGGGCTGGTTCCGGGCGAGCAGCACGAACCCTCACAC
>NZ_JANRKZ010000114.1:0-3290 GCF_033763155.1 Microcella sp. | reverse complement strand
TTTCTTGCGCGAGCGCTTGCGTGTCGGTCAGTGGGTTGCCGTCGGCATCAGCGTTCTCGCGGTGGTCGTGCTCGCGATTGGCTATGGCCAGCCTCCCTACATCTCGCTCGCACTGGCCTTCTCGTTCGGCTTCTACGGCTACATCAAGAACCGCATGGGCGGCCGGGTGTCGGCCGTTGCGGGGCTCACCCTCGAAACCGCGTGGCTCGTGCCCGTCGCCGTCGTGGCCCTTGTCGTCGTGCAGCTCACGGGCGGCATCACGCTCGGCACCTCGGGAGTCGGGCACGCCGTGTTGCTCTCATTCGCCGGCATCATCACGGCCGTGCCGTTGCTGCTCTTTGCGGGGGCGACGAGACGCCTTCCGCTGAGCGTCATGGGGTTCATTCAGTACTTCGCACCGCTGCTGCAGTTCGTATTCGGGGTCGCTGTGTTGCTTGAGCCCATGCCGCTCGAACGCTGGATCGGATTCGCCCTCGTGTGGCTCGCGCTCATTGTGCTTTCGGCCGAGGCGGTTGTTCACCGTCGCCAGGCCCGGCGCGAGCGACGCACCCTGCCTCTCGAGACCGGTCCCGTCGAATCGGTGTAGCGGCGTCTAGCCCTGGTCGGTCAGCGCTCCGTCGAATTCGGTGATGAATCGTTCGGCGTCAGAGCGCGAGAAGGGCAGGGGAGGGCGAAGCTTGAGCGACGCATTGTCACGCCCCGATGCGCTGATCAGGATGCGCCGCTCGCGCAAGGCGCCCACGAGAGCCACCGCGGCACGCGTGTCGGGTTCGCCCGTAGCGGGGTCGACGATGTCGACCCCGAGGTAGAGGCCACTGCCCCGCACGTCGCGCAGTCGGTCGTGCCGCGCGGCGAGTTCGTGGAGCATGCCGCGCAGGTCATCGCCGATCATTGCCGCGTGCTCGGGCAACTGTTCGTCGTGCAGCACGTCCCACGTGGCGCGGGCCGCGGCGATCGACACCGGGGTGCCCGCGAAGGTGTTGAAGTAGCGCACGTGGTCGCCAAATGACTGCATGAGATCACGTCGGGCGACGAGCCCCGCCACCGGGTGCCCGTTGGCCATCGGCTTGCCGATGGTCACGAGGTCGGGCGTCATGGTGTGGTGGAGGTAGCCCCAGAGTCCGGGCTCACCCGCCCGCCGACCGAGTCGCCCAAAGCCGGGCTGCACTTCGTCGGCGATGACGAGTCCGCCTGCGGCGTGCACCAGAGCGTGCGCGTCCGCGAGAGCCGCGGTCGTGGCCGGCGAGGGGGCGAGAAAGCCGTCACTCGCGAACGCGGTGTCGACGATGAACGCGGCGACTCCGTGGCCCGCGGCCTGCAGCGAGGCGATCGCCGAGCGAACATCCGCCACCATTGCTGACCCGTCGCCGACGGGAGGGCGCACCGTGCGCACCCAGTCGGCAAGTGAGTCGACTCCACCGAGCGAGGGAGAGATCGCCGCAATCTCGGTCGTGACCCCGTGGTAGGCGTTCTCGGTGACGATCGCACCGCGCTGACCCGTCGCGTGCTTGGCCACCCGCAGCGCCAGGTCGTTCGCTTCTGACCCCGTGCAGACGAGCGTCAGGGTGTCGAGCCCGGCACCGAATGAGCCGAGCAGAAGCTCGGCATACTCGATCAGGCTTTCGCTCAGATAGCGCGTGTGCGTGTTGAGTCGCGCCGACTGCTCGGCGATGGCCGCGGTGACCCGTGGGTGCGCGTGACCGACCGACGGCACGTTGTTGTAGACATCGAGAAACTCGTCACCATCCCGCGTATAGAGCTTGGTTCCGCTCGCGCGCACAAACTCGATGGGGTGCGCATAGAACAGGCGGTAGCCGGGCGAGAGCACAGCCTCGCGGCGATCAATGAGCTCGCGCGTGCGGGCGTCGAGGGCGTCGCGGTGCTCCGGTCGATAGTAGGTAGCGGGTCCGATCATGCGCGTGCTCCGATCGTGCTCGGGATGCTCTGTCGCAACTCACGCAGGTCGCGAGCGATGGCGCTCAGGTTGCGGCTCGCGTACTCCGCGGCGGTGGGGTTGGCGGCGGCGATGGCCGAGTTCAGGATGGCGCGCTGGGCAATCCGCAGCACCACGAGCCCGGGCAGCAGCGCGTGCTCGTCGTCGGTGAGGGGCTGCTCGGTCTCGAAGCCGGCGACGTAGGCGCGTGCAGCGCCCCACGGCTCGCCCGCGTCACCCACTCGGCCGCGGGCATACGACGCCGCGACAGCGAGGTCGGCAACCCGCGGGGTGCGCGTCATGTCGCCAAAGTCGAGCACCCCGGTGATGGCGAAGGGTTCGGATCGCACGAGCACGTTGTCGCCGTGCAGGTCGTTGTGGGCGAGCAGGGCAGGGAGGGTGCGGGCGGCGGGGAGGAGGGCATCCCGAGCGTCGTCGACCACCTCCCGAACGAGGTGGCGCACGTCGGCGTCGGCAACGTGATGCACCAGCGGCGCGTAGTGATCGACGGCCAAGAGGTTCCACGGTGTCGGTGATCCCAGCAGCCGAGGGGTGGTGCCATCACCAATGTCCGCAATGGCAGTCGCCAGGCGTGCGTGCAGCGCGCCGAGCTCGCGCATGACTTCGAGCGGGCGGGGGCGCGCCCCCAAGGGTTCTCCGTCGAGGTAGGTGAGCACGCGCACCTGTCGCGACTGCCCCGCCTCATCGACGACGCTCGCCATGAGCGAGTTGTCGACGGTCGCCACGATCCGTTGCACCGGCAGCTGAGGGTAGCTGCGGTCAAGAGCGGAGAGCACGGCAAGTTGGTCGGCGAGCTCGGTCACCGAGTCATGAGGGTGTGCAAACTTGGCAACGAACCGCCCGAGTGAGGTGCTCACGAGAAATGTGTCGTCACGCTCGGTGGGCAGCCGGGTCATCGAGTCGACGACGAGGCCGTGCGTGCGGGCGACGAGGTCACGCGCATTCGCACCTGACAGGGGCGTGAACGGCGCCGTCAGCGGCAGAGGTGACGGCGCGGGCACGGGGCCAGCCTATTCGGGCGGCGGTAGGGTGCCAGTACCCCTGGTCTCACAAAGGAGCACCACTATGGCTCGGCTCGCCGGCATCGCTCTGGGCGTGGCGATGGCGCTCGTGCTCACGGGGTGCAGCGTGCCTCGACCACTTCCCATCCCGACGTCATCGGCGAGTGAGACGGCGGGGCCCACGGGTGATGGCGTGTTGCGCATCGGCACCCTGTTTCCGATGAGCGGCGATGTGGCGTCGATCGGAGCCGGCATGGTCGCCGCTGTCGAGGTCGCCGTTCGCGACGTCAACGCCGCGGGGGGCGTGTTGGGCCAGCCCGTCGAGGTGTTCTACC
>NZ_JANRKZ010000113.1:0-5346 GCF_033763155.1 Microcella sp. | reverse complement strand
GCTTCTCTGGCTGGCGTGGAGCGAGTCGCACGTTGCCGAAGGGTGGCGCCGCGATGCGGCCGGGTTTGGGGTCGCGGCGGCCGAAGCCAATCGAGCGCTCGACGCCGTCGTGGCCGTGTTTACGGCGGCGGCCACGATTGTTGACACGGTGCCCGACGCGACCGTCGAGTCGTTTCTCGCGCGCGTGCTTGACAGTGATGTGGGTGACGACCTGCTCGCGCCACTGCGGGGCGACGACGCCGTGCTTGTCGCGACACCGTCGGCGGTGACGGGGCTCGACGCCGATGTCGTCATCATTGCGGGGCTCACCGAGGGGGTGTGGCCCAATACGCGCGTGCGGGGCTCGTTGCTCGGCGCTCCGCTCATCAGTCGCGTTGCGCGAGGCCTGCCGGTTGACGATCTCGACGAGCGTCGCATCGTGCTCGACGACGAACTGCGCATGTTCACTCTCGCCGCCACGCGCGCGCGGCGACAACTCGTTGTCACGGCGACGGCGGGCGACGACGATCAGCCGAGTGCCCTCTTTGCGCTCGTGCGCGAGCACGCGCGGCGCGAGCGCGCCGACGCACTGGGTATTGCCGACGCTGACGCGAGTGCCGAGTCGGCCGCGGCGCTCGATGCCGCCATTGCCGCCTCGAGTGCGCGGCCCGTGCGGGCGCGCTCACTGCGCCGCATAGTGGGCCGATTGCGCCGTGAACTCGTTGACGATGATCGCTTGGCGCGTGACCGCGATCGCGGTGAAGCGGCCCTCGCCCTGGCGCGCCTCGCGGCCGAACGGGTTCCTGGAGCGAGCCCTGAGTCGTGGTGGGGCCTCGTTGGCCCGTCGACCGAAGCGCCGCTCTTTGCCGACGACGACGCTGTCTCGCTGTCGCCCTCAAAGCTCGAGTCGATCGAGCGCTCGCCGCTCGACTGGTTTCTCGATCGCATCGCTCCGGCCGAAACGGGCCCGGCCATGGGCATCGGAACGATCGTGCACTGGGCGATGGAGACGGCGGCCCAGCCCGAGGTCGACGACATCTGGGCCGCAATCGAGAGTCGCTGGAGCGAGCTCGTCTTCGAGTCACCCTGGCTTGCCGAGCAGCAGCGCCGGCTCGCGCGTCGCTACGCCGTGGGCGTGGCCGCTTACTTGCGCGACGCCGAGGCCGAGGGGCGCGGACTCGTCGCCGCCGAACAGCGCTTCGAGGCCATCGTCGACCGCGCGCGCATCGCGGGTGTCGTCGACCGAATCGAGGTGGATGCCGACGGCGGCGTGCGCATCATCGATCTCAAGACGGGCCGACCGCTCACGAAACAAGCCGACATCGACGAGCACGCTCAGCTCGGGGCCTACCAACTCGCCTATGCCGACGGTGCGTTCGACGAGGTGCTCGACAGCGTGCTCGAGGGGCTTCCGCATCACCCCGGCGGGGCGCGGCTGCTCTACGTGCGCGAGGGCGTCAAGGGCTCTGACTACCGCGAAGCCGTGCAGCTTCCGCTCGATGAGCAGCGACTCGAGGGCTTTCGCGAGCGGGTGCGTCAGGCGGTCGCGGCTATTGCGGTGGCGCGACTCACGGGCGTGCGCACGGTCGACCGGTTCGACTTCGCGGCGCGTGAGCACCGCATCCACCGTGTGGGGCCGGTGACGGGCGATGAGTGAGGCACAGCGCATGACCTTCAGTGCGATCGACATCGCCGCGGCCCTGGGCCAGCACGCCCCCACCGACGAGCAGCGGGCCATCATCGAGGCGCCGCTCGAGCCCGCGCTCGTGGTCGCGGGGGCGGGGTCAGGAAAGACCGAGACGATGGCGGCGCGCGTGCTGTGGCTCGTTGCGAATGGGCACGTGGCACCCGAGCAGGTGCTCGGCCTTACCTTCACTCGCAAGGCCGCGGGTGAGCTGGCGGCGCGCATCCGTCAACGACTGGTTCAACTCGGCTCGTCGGGTCTGCTCGGGGCGTCGACCGTTGTCGTCGACGCATTCACCCAGCCGACCGTGGCGACCTACAACTCGTTCGCCTCAAGCCTGTATCGCGATCACGCCGTGCTGATCGGGCGAGACCCCGACGGAGTCGTGCTGCGAGAGGCGAGCGCCTGGCAACTCGCCCGCGAGCTCGTCACGGCGGCCCGCGACGACCGACTGGCCGACCTCGACCTGAGCGTCGACAAGATCACGGCGACGGTACTGCAATTGGCCCACGCCGTCGCGGAACACGACGCCGATATCGCCGATGTGCGTCGCGTGATCACCGACTTTCTGGGCGTTGCCGACCTGCCCCTCGGCGATCGCTTCGAGCGACGCGCTGACCTCGAGAAGCTGCTCGCTCTCGGGGCGACACTGCCGATCATCGACCTCGTTGAGAAGTTGCAACAGGTCAAGCAGCGCGATGGCTATGTCGAGTTTGCCGATCAGGTGAGCCTGGCGCTATCGATCGTGAGGCGGCACGGGGGTGTCGCCGAGCAACTGCGCGATCGCTATCGGGTGGTTCTGCTCGACGAATATCAAGACACCAACGTGGCGCAGACGTGGTTGCTCGCCGAGCTCTTTGGCGGCACTCCGGTCATGGCGGTGGGCGACCCGCACCAGTCGATCTACGGGTGGCGCGGCGCGAGCGCCTCGAACCTCGACGACTTCGCCCAGCGCTTCACGACCACCGCCGGCGAAGCCGTCGGTCGCTACTCGCTCAGCACGTCATGGCGTAACGGCACCGTCATTCTTGCGGCGGCCAATGAATTGGTTGCCCCGCTCACCGCCCGCGGGGGAGTGGCCGTGGCCACCCTGCAACCGTCGCCGGTCGCGAGTAGTGAACCCATCGACGTTGAGTTTGCGGAGACCGTGCACGATGAAGCGCGCGCCGTCGCTGCGTGGCTTGCCGAGCGGGTCGCTGAGCCCCCGCCGGGCAGCGCGCCCGGCGCGGTCGATTCCGAGGGCCGGCCCCTGCGGGCGAGCGCCGCCCTGCTCATGCGCAACCGCACGACACAACCCATCTTTCTCGCCGCGCTGCGCGAGGCGAAGGTTCCCGTGCACGTGTTGGGCATCGGCGGGCTGCTCGAACAGCCCGAGATTGCCGATCTCGTCTGCGCGCTCGCGGTGATCGACGATCCGGCTGCGGGCACGGAGCTCGTGCGTCTGCTCGCGGGCCCGCGGTGGCGCATCGGCGTGGCCGATCTGCACGCGCTCAGCCGGGTCGCCTCGTGGCTACGCGACCGCGACCTGGCGCAACGCGCCTTCAGCGACGAGGTGAAGGAGCGACTGCGCGCATCCGTCGCCCGCACCGACGGCGTCTCGCTCGTCGACGCGCTCGACTTTGTGGCGACGGCGCCCGACGGTCACTCGCAGCTGCAGGGTCTCACGTCCGTCGGTCTCGAGCGGTTGCGGGATGCCGGGCGCTTGTTCGCGACCTTGCGCACCCGCACGGCCCTCGATCTGCCCGACCTCGTGGTGGCGGTTGAGCACGACCTCATGCTCGACATCGAGGTGGCGGCAAACCCCGCGCGGTCGATGGGTGAGGCGCCCCGCGAGGCGTTCTTCGAGGCACTCGACGGGTATCTGGCACTGGCCAACCACGCGACCCTGGGGGGATTCCTCGGCTGGCTGCGCGAGGCCGAATGGCGAGACAACCTGTCGCCACGCTCAGAAGATCCCGAGCCGGGAACGGTGCAAGTGTTGACGATTCACGGCTCGAAAGGCTTGGAGTGGGATCACGTCGTTGTGCCGCGCATGGTCGCTGACGAGCTGCCGAGCAAGCCGCGCGACGGCACCGTGGGCTGGTTGCGACTCGGGGTATTGCCCTATGAGCTGCGCGGCGACGCGAGCGAGCTGCCGGTGTTTGCGTGGCGCGGTGCCGAGACGCGCAAAGAGTTGCTCGAACGCCGTGCGGTGTTTAGCGACGAGGTGGCTGCGCACCTCGAGCGTGAAGAGCGCCGATTGGCCTATGTGGCCGTGACGCGGGCTCGGCACCGGCTGTTGCTCACGGGCTCGTTCTGGGCCTCGCAGTCGCAGGCGCGAGGGCCGAGCGCGTTTCTCGCTCCGCTCGTTGAGCGGGGCATCATCGCCGACCTGCCCGATGTTCCGCAGAATGACGTGAACCCCACGGTCGACGACAGCGGTGATGAGCCGTGGTGGCCGCTCGACCCGTTCGGTCAGCGTCGCGAGCGCGTGCTCGCGGCCGCAGAGCGCGTGCGTGCGGCTGACCCAGCGGTTCGGGGAGACGACCGGCGAGGGTGGCAGCGCGAGATTGACCTGTTGCTGGCCGAGCGCGCCGAACGCCTTGCCGCGAGCGGTCGAGTGACCGTGCCGGTGCGGGTACCGGCCTCGTCGTTCAAAGACTTCATCACGGCTCCGGCCGAGGTCGCCGAACGTTTACGGCGCCCGATGCCGCAGCGTCCCTACCGCGCCACTCGGCTGGGCACGGTGTTTCACCGCTGGGTCGAACAGCGCTACGGCCTTGCCGCGATGCCCGACGCCGTCGACGGGCTCGACGCCGAGTTCGACCTTGCGGCGGGCGGGCTCGCGGGGGCTCTCTCGGGTTCGGTCGCGGGCGGCGGTGGGGCTGACGGTATCGATGCGGATGCTCTGCTCGCGTTGCAGGCCACCTTCGAACGGGCGGTGTGGGCCACGCGTACTCCGATCGATGTCGAGCGTGAACTGCACCTGCCCTTCGAGGGGCGCATCGTCATTTGCAAGATCGATGCTGTGTACTCGACCGACCCCGACTTCGACCCCGTGCGCGATGGATCCGGCGGCCCCGGGTCAGCGCGTCGCCCGCGCACGGTCGAGATCGTCGACTGGAAGACCGGCAAAGCCCCGCGCGACGACGCTGATCGCGCGGCAAAGGAGTTGCAGTTGGCGCTCTACCGCCTCGCCTACGCGCGGTGGGCGGGTATGCCGCTTGATGCCGTGACGGCGGCGTTCTATTTCGTGGCCGACGACGCCGAACTGCGGCCGACCTCTCTGCCCGACGAAGAAGAGCTGCGCGCTCTCTGGCGGGCGGCGATAGGTACGAACTAGTCGGCCGCGCTGCCGGCCGCGCTGCCGGCCGCGCCCGGTCGCCTCGCCACGGGGCTGTGCGGCCGCCTCGCCACGATACCGCCGTGCCCTCCCTGGCGCGGCCCCACAGTCCGAGCCGGAGCGCCCTCTTTTCTTGTGTGAAACGCGTTTGACGTCAACACGGTTTCACACAAGTAGAGCGGCGGTGCGGGATCTCACGGCCGAGGGGAGCGGTTGCGCGAGGTGGCTGATTCTCTTCAGCCAGTGTGCCTCCCGCGGCACGTGCCGCCACAGGCACACAGCCTGCGTGCGATTGCTGGCGTCGATGCCGCGACATCACTGGTCGTCACGCGGTGGGTGGGGCCGCGAAGCGCGTGCGGTA
>NZ_JANRKZ010000112.1:0-13583 GCF_033763155.1 Microcella sp. | reverse complement strand
GTCGCTGGGGGCGCGGCGAGCGTCGCCAACGCTATTCCGTTGATCGAAAACGCCACGGGCCTCTCGGTTCCCGGCATTGACACTCTGACCGGGGGTGACGACCGCATCGAGCTCGACTTCCGCGTCGACAGCGACAGCATCACGTCGCCCGCGACCCCGTCGCCGGCGTCGCCGGTGTCGGCGGACAGCCCGGTGACGCCGCAGACCCCGGCCTCGCCCCTGAGCCCTGCGTCGCCCCTGAGCCCTGCGTCGGTTGACACGCCTCCGACCCCGGCGAGCCCGGCTTCGGTCGATGGCCCCGATGAGGACAACAGCACGGACGACAACAGCACCGACGACAACAGCACCGACGACAACGCGAACGGCTAAGCCGACGGTGCGGCACACAGTGCCGCACGACTCACGGCATGCCCGCCAGAACGATAGCCCTCGATGAGAGCACTCTCATCGAGGGCTATCGCTTTCACCGGCGCGAACCTTCACACTGATAAGGACCAATCGTGCAGCGAGAGAGCTGCCCCAACGAGAGCAGAGAGCCATGGCAGCAACACCGTCTTGGATCACGATCTCCGCACTGTCCGCGTTGAGCCTCGGCGTCATCGCGTCAGGGGCGATCGGCGTTGCCCAGGCAATGCCCCTCGTCAACTCGACCACAACCGCCGAGGTTCCCCCGATCTCGACGACGCCCGTGGGGGGCAAAGAAGGCATTGGCACCGATGGTGTCGCTCAACCGACAGTGACGAGCTCGCCCGCTCCTGCATCGACACCCGGCGTTGACCCGGTCACGATTCCGTCGCCGCAACCGGTGGCGCCGCGTCCCGCTGCGACGGCGGGCACCTCAGTCCCGAGCCCCGTGAGTGTCGACGACGACTCCAGCGGGTCGAACAGCGGCTCCGGCAATTCCGGTTCAGGAAGCGACTCCGACGATTAGCGTGCGGGTCGCGTGGCGTCACACCAAGCGATAGCCCATGCCGCGCACGGTCTCGATATGATCTGCGCCGATCTTGGAACGCAAGTAGCGAACGTAGACGTCGACGACATTCGATCCAGGGTCGAAGTCAAAGCCCCACACTCTGCTGAGCAGCTGCTCGCGCGACAGCACTTGTTCGGGGTGTCGCAAGAATTGCTCGGCGAGAGCGAATTCTCGAGCCGACAAGTCGAGCGACCGGCCACCCACCGACACTCGCCGCGTCTTCAAGTCGAGCGTCACGTCTCCGTGCGTGAGCACTGATTCGACGACCGTCTGCTGGGTCGACTCTCGCAGGCGCAGACGGATGCGGGCCACGAGTTCGTCAAACTTGAACGGCTTCGGCAAATAGTCGTTGGCGCCCCCGTCGAGGCCCGCGACGGTGTCGTCGACGCTCGTCCGTGCGGTCAACATGATGATCGGCATGGTTTCGCCCCGGGTGCGCAACCGCTTGAGAACCTCAAAGCCGTCAATTCCCGGCAGGCCAACGTCGAGCAACACGAGATCGAACGAACCCGTTGCGATGTAGTCGAGAGCATCGAGGCCGTTCTCGACGACGGTGGGTGTGTAGCCCGCGGCCGATAGGCCTTTGTCGATGAATGACGAAATGCGCTTTTCGTCTTCGACAATCAAGATGCTGCTCACTCAGAACTCCTTGCGGGGCGTGTGGACGGGCTGGCAAGACGAGAGTTCTCGGCGTCGTCAAAGCCGACAGCGGGCGGCGGCGGGGCAGCGGCCACCTCGAGGGTGGGCACAACAATGCCGAACCGAGCGCCTGCGGGTGAGCTGTCAAGACTGACGTACCCGCCATGGGCGCGCGCGATCGCCGCGACGATCGGAAGTCCGAGTCCCGAGCCGGCGATTCCCCGACCGGTGTCGGCCCGCCCGAAGCGCTCGAAGATGCGTTTCTCGGCCCCGGCCGGAATTCCGGGCCCTTCGTCGGCAACCCAAAACTCAACAGTTCGCGCATACGCCGTGCTGCCCACCCGCACCGTTGACCCCTCGGGCGAGTACTTTGCAGCGTTGTCGGCGAGCTGAAGCCACGCTTGCGTGAGGCGTGACGGTGACAACGGCGCAACGACATCGGCCGTGCTCTCGAGAACCCACGTGCGGCCCGGAATCGCTTGCATTTTGCTGAAGACGAGGTGAGTTAGGTCTCCGACATCGGTCGGTTCTGTCAAGACGTTGTGTCGCTCAACCCGCGCGAGTGCGTCGATGTCGGTGACAAGCTCTGCCATGCGATCGAGTTCATCAATCGCGATGTCACGCACCGCAAGAACATCGTCGGGCTTGGTGGCGTCGAGCAGCTCCAGATGGCCTCGCACGATCGTGATGGGCGTCTTGAGCTCGTGTCTCACATCATCGAGCAGTTGGCGCTGACTCGTGAGCGCCTCATCGATGCGATCGAGCATCGCGTTGACGGTTTCGGTGAGTGCCGATACGTCATCCCGACCATTAACGGGAATCCGCTCGCTCACATCTTCGGCCGTGATGCGCGACGCCGTTTCTGACAAACGACGCAGCGGCGCGAGCAGTCGACCAGCAACGAACCAGCCGATGACCCCGATGGCAGCAAGAGACAACGCGGCGAGCCCGGCATAGGTCAGAAAGGCGCCACCCACTTCGTCGACCGCGCGCTGCGCATCGAGAGCCGTGACATAGACGCCCAGCTCGGGGTCTCCGTCGATGACAACGGGAACGCTGACATACCTCAGGGTTCCCACTGTCGTGATCGCTGTCCCGACGGTGACCTGACCGCCGGATGCTTCGTTCCAGGCACGCTTGATAAATTCCGGATCATCTTCGAGCGAGAACGCGGTTTCGACTCCCGGAATGAGGCGCGCTTGGCCATCGATGATGCCGACACTGCTTTCGTGTCGGCCGGGCACGATGCGCGACAAGATGTCGTCGAGCGCCCCCGCTGTCGTCGCCGGGGGCGCATCGACGGTTGCGTCGCTCTCTGATTCGCTATCGGTGGGGGTCGAAGTGCCGGTCACGATTCCGCGAGCGGCTTCGACCGACGCGAGCAACTCGGCGTCGAGCCCCTCGACAACGCGGTCGCGTTGAACGATGTAGGCGGCAATGCCCGAGACGGACATCCCGAGCGCTGTGACGATGAGAATGACGGCGAGAATGCGCGATCGCACCGAGAACCGGGGGAGCGCGGATCGCTGCATTTCACCATTATCGGCGGGGGAGTGGCGCGCGGCGGCCAGATGAGAAGACTCTCACTGCCGACCGGCCCAGTCGCGCGCGAGGGCGCGGAGGTCAACGATCTCGTCAGGCTCAATGTGAAGGCCGCTGTCGCTTCCCCCGACCCGGCCGCTGATGAGCACGAATTTGCTCGAGAGGGCGTTTCGCAGGGCTCGTGATGATCGCGCTGAGAGCACGAGAGGAATGACCGCGGTGCCGTCGTCGAGCAGCGCATCGGCGCCGACCACGCCCTCTGGCGCTCGGCGTTCGCCGCCGACGAGCACTGTGCGCCCCGAACTGCGATGGTCGAGCTCGACCAGGGCGCACGTTTCTGCGACTGCCAAGAGCGCCGCGAACGGCACGAGCGATTCGGTCGCTCGCGGGCGCGGCGGTGCGACGACAACGGGAGGGGAGGGAATGTCGGCGGCATCGACGAAGAGCACGGGATGCTCCGCTGACGCGCGCCGCGACATGCGTCGGGCCATGCCGCACCTCCCCGCACCAGAGTCGTCGTCGAGACGAGTCTATCGAACATGTGTTCGAAACGGGATGCGGCGAGCGCTACTCGTCGGTGGCCTGAAGCACGCCGACGCGCGCGAGTTGCTCGGCGAGTCCAGCGCCATCGGGCGCCCACACCCACGGCGCCTTGCCAGGTCGGGCATCGTCATCATCGAGGTGGCTCCGGCCACCGGCGAGCACGGCTTCGGGAGTCGTCAGTTGTCGAATGGCGACGGCCGCGACGTTGTCAGGAAACTCGGCTTCGAACGCGCGGTAGATGGCCTCGTCATGCTGCCCGTCGTCGCCGATCAGCACCCACCGGATGTGCGGAAACTCACGGGCGAGGCGCGCGAGACTTTCGCGCTTGTGTTGTTGGCCACTGCGAAAGAGACGGTCGTGCGTCGGCCCCCAGTCGGTAAGCAACATCGTGCCCGACGGGTAGAGGTGTCGACTCATGAATCGGTCGAGCGTGGGGGCAACGTTCCAGGCCCCGGTCGACAGGTAGATGACGGGAGATCCGGCGTGCTCGCGGGCGAGCCGCTCGAGAAGCACGGCCATGCCCGGAACCGGGCGACGCGCATGCTCGTCGAGCACAAACGTGTTCCATGCGGCGAGGAAGGGGCGAGGCAACGCCGTGACCATGACCGTGTCGTCGATGTCGCTGACGATGCCGATGCGAGCATCCGGATCCACCACAAAGATGCGCGCCGTCACAGGGGCTGACCCGGTGGCTTGCAGGGTGATCGTGCGCACTCCGGGGGCGAGATCCACTTCAAGGTCAACGTCGACCACCCCGCCTCGGTCGGCGTTGACCGTGAACTCGCGGCCTCCCGCGGTGATGGTTACTGCGCAATCCGCGACGGGGATGCTCACGAAGCTTCGCCACCCACGAATCGTCGTGGGGGTGGGGCGAGATCGGTCAGTGCGCGCCAGCAAAACGCGACACAACACGCGAACGAATCCCGCACCTCCATAGCCGCTGTAGGGAATCACCACGGGCTCAAGGCCACGACGCCGACCTTGCTTTTCGCGCATGCGGTGAAAGCGATCTTCGAGCGCAACCGCCCGGCGCGCCCACGGAGCGCGCGGCGCAGGGGCGGGGCTGTCGCTCGTGGCTGGCACGCGTCCAGTGTGTCAGACCTGGGCCACCACGGAACGGTCCGCGGTGGGCAGAACACCCCCATGTGGAGTCGGGGTGAACAGATCTGTCCACTGTTTGCGGCATTCGCAGAGCGAATATGTAGCCATAATAAACATCGCGCCAACGCGTGATTCGCTCACATCGAGGAGTACGCTGGCCGCGTCGAAAGGGAACACCGTGAACGTCATTGACTCCGGAACGGCATTGCTGAGCACCTCCGCACTCATTCGTAATGAGCCGGTTCAGGCCCGCAGCACCGCTCGCCTCGCCACGTTGCTCGACTCGGCGGCAGCCGTGATCGACGAGATTGGTTACGAGCGCCTCACGACCGCGATGGTCGCCGAGCGCGCCGGTGCATCGATCGGCACCGTCTACCGCTACTTCCCCGACCGCATTGCCGTGTTGCAGAGTCTTGCGGCCCGAAACTCGGAACGACTGCTCGGCAGCATCTCTGCCGAACTGGCGGCAGGGCGCCACGCGTCGGCGACGGATGCTGTGCTCGCGGTCGCGCACGTGACAGCCGAGCTGTTCCGCACCGAGCCGGGCTACCGCTCGCTTCGCGTCGGCGACGTGCTCGACCTGCTCCCGCCGCAGACGGACGCCACGGCCAACGCCGTCGTCGCTGACACGGTCACCGACGCCCTCGTTGCCGGGTACGGCGTGAGCGACTCTGCTGACGTGCGGCTCACGGTCGGCACGGCGATCGAGATCATCGACGCCTTGGTGGCACGAGCGTTCGCTCGCGCGCCGAAGGGCGACGCTCGCTTGTTGACTGAGGCAGACCGCGCGGTGCGCGCCGTTCTGGCTGGTCGCCTCTAGTCACGAGGCGCCGTCGGTCGTCTCGAGACGGCTACGTGGTTGCTCCGTCTGGAGAAGTGCCCAGAATGTGAGCAATTCGGAATACCTTCTGCTCTCAATGCTGTTTGACTGGGCATGCGCTGTGCGCGTGCGCATTTGACAACGGCAGAGGAGAGAGCACCGTGATCGAGTTCCGCTCCATCTCCAAGAGGTTTGACAACGGCACCCTGGCCGTTGACGACTTCAGCGTGACGATGCCCAGCCGACAAACGACCGTTCTGGTGGGGTCGAGCGGATCCGGCAAGACCACCCTGCTGCGCATGATCAACCGCATGGTCGATGCCACGAGCGGTGCGCTCGAGATCGACGGGGAGAACGTCTCGACGATTGAGCCGGTGCAGTTGCGGCGTCGCATTGGCTACGTCATGCAAAACTCAGGGCTGTTGCCGCACCGCCGCGTTATCGACAACATCGCGACGGTCCCGCGTCTCAACGGCGTGCCCAAGAAAGAGGCGCACGCTCGTGCTCTCGAATTGATGGACACCGTCGGGCTTGATCGTGACATGGCCGAGCGATACCCCGCTCAGCTGTCGGGGGGCCAACAGCAGCGCGTCGGGGTGGCGCGGGGACTGGCTGTTGACCCCAACATCTTGCTCATGGACGAGCCGTTCGGCGCCGTCGATCCCATCGTGCGTGCCGACCTGCAGCACGAGCTCGTGCGGTTGCAACGCGAGCTCGGCAAGACGGTCGTGTTTGTCACGCATGACATCGATGAAGCGTTCTTGCTGGGCGACCAGGTGGTCATTCTCGAGAAGGGTGGCCGTATCGCGCAGAAGGGCTCGCCCGCTGAGATTCTCGCCAACCCCGCGAGCGACTTCGTCGCGAGCTTCATCGGCGCCGATCGCGGCAAGCGTGCGCTCAGCATCCAGACCGTCAACGGCGCACAGGTGCTCATCGACGGCGACGGCAATCTCGCGGGTCGGCTCGTTGACAAGGGTCGAGCGTGACCTGGGTCATCAACAACCTTGACCTGATCCTCGAGCTCACGCTCGAGCACATTCGGTTGAGCATCGTGCCGATTGTGCTGGGCTTCATCATCGCGATTCCGCTCGGCTGGTTCGCCTACCGCTATCGGCTCACACGCGGGCTCATCCTCACGCTGGTCGGCCTGCTCTACACGATCCCTTCGCTCGCGTTGTTTGTGATTTTGCCGCCGCTGCTCGGTATCGGCTTTCTCAGCGAAGCGAACGTGCTCATCGCCCTGACGATCTATGCCGTCGCGATCATGGCGCGCTCGGTCGCGGAGGCGCTGCAGAGCGTCGACCCCGATGTGCGGCAAGCCGCGACCGCGGTTGGCTACTCAAGCTGGAGTCGGTTCTGGACGGTCGACCTCCCGCTTGCCGGGCCTGTGCTGCTCGCGGGTCTTCGCGTCGTGGCGGTGAGCACCGTGAGCCTGCTCACCGTCGGCATCGTCGTCGGGGTGCAAAGCCTCGGGTATTTGTTCACCAACGGGTTTCAGCGCGGCATCGTCGAAGAAGTGCTTGCCGGCGTCGTCATGACGGTCATCGTTGCGTTGCTCTTTGACGGGGCGCTCGTGCTGCTCGGCCGCGCGCTCATGCCCTGGACGCGCGTGCGCCGTCCGACGACGAACCGGTCGGTCGAGAGTCAGCAAGGCATCGAGACGCCCGTTCGTGCCGTCGGGCGCGGCGTGCAGCAGGGGGCGCTGCAATGAGTCTCTTTGTGGATGCGTGGCTCTGGCTTGTCGACCCCCTCAACTGGCAGGGCGACGGGTCGATTCCGGTGCGCATCGCCGAACACCTCTTCTACACGGTTCTCGCAGTACTGGCGGCCGCACTCATCGCGATTCCCGTCGGCTGGCTGATCGGACACACGGGGCGCGGGCGCGAGCTCGCCATTGGCATTTCGGGCGCCGCGCGAGCGCTGCCGACCTTCGGTTTGCTCTACCTCTTCGTGATGCTCGTGGGCGTCACGCTGCGAGGGCCGTCGACCGTGTTTGTGCTCGTGCTGCTCGCGATACCGCCCATTCTTGCCGGAGCGTATGCGGGACTCGAGGTGATCGATCGGCGCACGATCGACGCCGCGCGCTCGATGGGCATGACCGAGTGGCAGATCCTGTGGAAGGTTGAAGTGCCGCTCGGCCTGCCGCTGTTGATCGGCGGTCTGCGCAGCGCAACCCTGCAAGTGGTTGCGACCGCGACGTTGGCGGCGTACGTCAACTTGGGTGGTCTTGGCTACGACATCGTGCAGGGCATCGCCCTCCGCACCTATGACCAGATGTTGGGCGCCGCCATCCTCGTCATCCTGCTTGCCCTACTGTTCGACGCATTGTTCGCGGTGCTCGAACGTTACGCGGTGCCGCGCGGAGTGCGCGCAGGCCGCGACACCGATGTGCGCACGACGCCAGCCGGGCGACGTGCGACGGCGGATGTGACCGCCACCACCTGAAGAAAAGAGACGAACGCATGTTCACAGCAAGGAACAAGGGCCGGTTTGCCATGACGGCGGCCGTGGTCGGGGCATCATTGGCCCTGGCAGGGTGCGCATCGGGTGACCCGCTGGCCCCGGACACCGACTCGGATGCACCGAGCGAAACGATCATCATCGGTTCGCAGGCGTACTACTCGAACGAAATCATTGCCGAGCTCTACGCTCAGGCCCTCGAAGAGGGTGGCTTTACGGTCGAGCGCAACTACCAGATCGGCCAGCGCGACGCCTACATTCCGGCTCTCGAAGCGGGAGAGATCGACCTCTTCCCCGAGTACACCGGCAACCTCCTCCAGTTCTGGAGCCCCGACACGACGGCCACGCAGGCCGACGAGGTGTTTGCCGAGTTGCAGACGGTCGTTCCCGAGGGCCTTCAGGTGCTCGACCAGTCGCCTGCTACCGACCAAGACAGCTACAACGTCACGGCGGAGTTCGCTGAGGCCAATGGTCTCGAGTCGATCGCCGATCTTGCGGGTGTCGAGGGCCTCATCCTCGGCGGTGCGCCCGAGCTCGAAGAGCGCCCGTACGGCCCGACCGGCCTCTCGTCGGTCTACGGCGTCACCGTGAGCTTCCAAGCGACGGGTGACACGACCGTTGAGTCGCTGCTCGAGGGAATCGTCAACGTCGCGAACGTCTACAGTGCTGACCCCCGCATCGGTCAGAACGGACTCGTCACGCTGAGCGACCCCGAGGGTCTCTTCCTCGCGTCGAACGTCGTTCCGATTGCCTCGGCCGACCTGCCGCAAGAGGCGATTGACATCATTAACGCCGTGAGCGCGGCGTTGACGCCCGAGGGTCTCGTCGCCCTCAACGTTCAGAGCACGGTCGACCAGCTCGGCTTCGCTGAGATCGCGACGCAGTGGCTCACCGAGAACGGCTTCATCGGCTAACCAGCCAGCTTTCTTGTTGTTCTCGCGAGGGGCGGGCGCCGTGGGCGTCCGCCCCTCGTGCACGCCGGGGCGAGGTTAGTCGTCGCGCGTCGTCGCGTCGCCGTCACCCGCGTGGTCGGCAAACCGGCCAACGTATCGGTCGAGAAGCTTCTTGACCGCAAACACCAGCAGCCAGAATCCGGCGATGACGCAAATAAAGATGAACGCCGCATAGTCCAATTGTTCGGCGATGCTCCGGTAGCCTTCGGCGGCGAGTGACCCGACGGTCACATATGCGAACGCCCAGGTAATGCACGCCGGCGTGAGCCAGGCCATGAAGGTGCGGTACCGCAAGCGGCTCATCCCGACAACGAGGGGTGTGAGCGAGTGCAAGACGGGCACAAACCGTGAGATGAACACGGCCACCCCGCCGCGGTGGTCGAGAAAGTTTTCGGCGCGCACCCAGTTCTTCTCGCCGATACGCGCGGCCAGGCGAGACGCACGCACGCGCGGCCCAAAAAAGCGGCCGATCGAGAATCCGATGGATGCTCCGACGAGGGCGCCGGCGATAACCGTGATCGTGAGCGCCCAGTATTCGGCTGGTGAGTCAACGGCTGTGCTCGCGACCAGTACGACGGTGTCGCCCGGCACGATCAGGCCCAACAGAATCGTTGTCTCCAACATGATGAACAGTCCGGCGAGCGCCGTACGCAGCATGGGGTCGACCCCCTGCACGAGGTCGAGAATCGCGTCGAGCCACTCGTTCACGTCGCGAGCCTATCGACGGCCGCCACGAACCATCTGACAATCAGGACCTTCGGCCCCTGTGGTGTGCCGCCCGCGTTCCTAGGCTCGAAACCGGCAGCTTCGCCGATTTTCATCCACCCATCTCGCAAGGCAGGTGACCCCCTCGTGGTCGAATGGCTCGATCCCCTCATCTTGGCCCGCTGGCAGTTCGGTCTCACGACCCTCTACCACTTCCTCTTCGTTCCGCTCACGATTGGCATGGTCATCCTTGTCGCCATCATGCAGACCGCATGGGTGCGCACCGGCAAGCTGAAGTACCTGCACTTGACGCGGTTGTTCGGCAAGATCTTTCTGATCAACTTCGCCATGGGCGTTGTCACCGGCATCGTGCAAGAGTTCCAGTTCGGCATGAACTGGAGCGACTACTCGCGCTTCGTCGGCGATGTCTTCGGCGCCCCGCTCGCGATGGAGGGCCTGCTCGCCTTCTTCCTCGAAGCCAGCATGATCGGGCTCTGGATTTTCGGCTGGGACAAGCTCCCGCAGAAACTGCACCTGGCGGTCATTTGGTTGCTGGCCCTCTCGACGACCCTGTCGGCATATTTCATCCTCGCGGCCAACGCGTTCATGCAGAACCCGGTGGGCTTCGAGATCAATGAGGAGTTGGGTCGGGCAGAGCTCACAGACATCGGCGCGGTGCTGACGAACCCCGTTGCTCTTGCACAGTTCCCCCACACACTCTTCGCCTCACTGATGTTCGCGGCCGTCGTGATGGTCGCGGTGGCCGCCTACCACCTGTCGAAGAACCAGTACCTCGACGAAATGCGCACCGCACTGCGGTTCGGGCTCATCGTCAACCTCGTGGCGTTCGTGGGCATCCTGATCTCTGGCGACCAGTTGGGCCTCGTCATGGTGGCCACTCAGCCGATGAAGATGGCTGCTGCTGAGGCGCTCTACGAGACCACCACAGCCGCGTCGTTCTCGATCTTCACGTGGGGCACGCCCGACGGATCGAGCGAACTCTTCTCGATTCGCATTCCCTACGTGCTCTCGTTCCTCTCGACGCACGACGTTATGGGAACCGTCGAAGGCATCAACGACCTGCAGGCGCAGTACCAGTCCGAGTTCGGCCCTGGCGACTACACGCCCATCATTTGGATCACCTACTGGAGCTTCCGCTGGATGATCGGCCTGGGCGCGATTGCTGCGCTCGTCTCGGTCGTCGGCCTGTGGCTCACGCGCGGTGGTCGCACTCCGCAAAAGGGATGGATGTGGAAGGTCGCGATCTGGTCGGCACCCGTGCCACTCGTCGCGAGCCTCGTTGGCTGGATCTTCACCGAAATGGGTCGGCAGCCGTGGATCGTGTTCGGCCTCATGAAGACCGAAGATGGCGTCTCACCCGGCGTCTCGGGCATCGAGGTGCTGATCTCGCTCATCGCCTTCACGCTCATCTACGGCGTGCTCGCGGTCGTCGAATTCACGCTCATCGTGCGCGCCGCCGTTGATGGCCCGAAGGACTGGGCGACGTACAGCGACGGTTCTGACGACAGCGGACAAGCCGACGTCGACCCCACCAAGCTCGCGACCGTCTACTAGGAATACGGAGACTTACGCATCATGGACCTCGCATACCTCTGGTTCGGAATCGTCGGATTCCTGTTCATCGGCTACTTCGTGCTCGACGGCTTCGACTTCGGCGTCGGGATGGCACTGCCCTTCCTCGGTAAAGACGACACCGATAAGCGCGTCATGATCAACACGATTGGCCCGGTGTGGGACTTGAACGAGACGTGGCTCATCGTGGCGGGTGCGTCGCTCTTCGCGGCCTTCCCCTACTGGTACGCCACCCTGTTCGACGGCTTCTACCTGGCCCTGCTGCTCATCTTGCTCGCCCTCATCGCACGCGGTGTCTCGTTTGAGTACCGCCGGCTGGGTAAGTCTGACCGCTGGAAGAGCTGGTTTGACTGGATGATCGTGGTCGGCTCGGCTGTTCCGGCACTGCTGTGGGGTGTCGCCTTCGCCAACATCATCCAGGGTGTGGCGATTGACGAGACCGGCACCTACACCGGCACCCTCTTCGATCTGCTCAACCCCTATGGGCTGCTCGGCGGGCTGACGACGCTCATGCTGTTCTTCACGCACGGCGTGCAGTTCCTCGCGCTCAAGACCGATGGTGACCTGCGACTGCGGGCCCAGGCGCTCGCCGTTCGCTCGGGACTCATCACGATCGTGGTGGCCGCGGCCTTCCTCGTGTGGACGGTTTTGCAGCACCTTGACATCGCACACTTGCCGGTGCTGGTGGGTCTTGCGGCCGCTGCTGCCGTGGCCCTCATCGGCTCGTGGGTGGCCAACCGGATCGGTCGCGAAAAGATTGCCTTCAGCCTCATGGCTGCAACGATCGCCCTCGCCGTCGCGAGCATCCTGGCTGCCCTGTACCCGAACGTGATGCCGTCGACCACTGACCCGGCCTTCAGCCTCACGATCGAGAACGCGTCGAGCTCGGACTACACGCTGCAGGTCATGACGTGGGTGGCGGTCATCATGATGCCGCTCGTGCTCGCCTACCAGGTGTTTACCTACTGGGTGTTCCGGCGTCGCGTCACTCGTGAGTCGATTCCGGTGGCAGCACACTGAAACCCCTCGACCCCCGACTGCTGAGAACCGCGTCGGCCGCCCGCACTCTGCTGGCGGCCGGTGCGGTTGTCGCGGTCGCCCACACGCTCAGCATCATCGCGTTCTGTTGGTTCGCGGCACAGTCGATCACGGGTGTCATTGAGGGCACCCCCATCGACGCGCTCGGCGGCCCGATTATTGCGACCGCCGTGAGCATTCTTGCCCGTGCCCTCACGCAGTCACTTCTTGACGGCCTCGCGGTGCAGGGGGCAGCACGCGTGAAGAGCCAATTGCGCGCCCGTGTGATCGCCGCGGTCGATGCCGGGGGTTCGGCGCTGCTGGGTTTGACGTCGAGCGCTCGCGTGGCCACATTGCTCGGCCAAGGGCTCGATGCTCTCGATGGCTATATCGGTCGTTACCTGCCTCAGCTGATCCTGACCGCGGTGGCCACGCCGATTATCGTCGCCGTCTTGTTGGTGGCCGACCCCGCCACGGGCATCACCGTCATTGTCACGCTGCCGATCATTCCGGTCTTCATGGTGCTCATCGGCATGTCGACCCGCGCCGTGCAACAGCGTCAATGGGCACTGCTCGGAACGCTCTCTCAGGGCTTTCTCGAGGTCGTTCAGGGCCTGTCGACCCTCATGGTTTTCGGCCGTCAGCACCGACAGGCCGATCGCATCGCGGCCGTGACAGAGCAGTATCGCCGACGCACCATGACCGTCTTGCGGTTGTCGTTTCTCTCGGGCTTCGCGCTCGAACTCGCCGCAAGCCTCTCGGTAGCGCTGGTAGCCGTATCGATCGGCATCCGGCTCATCGATGGGGAGATTTTGCTGGCGCTCGGGCTCTTCGTGCTCGTGCTCGTGCCCGAGGCGTACCTGCCGCTTCGGCAGGTCGGCGCGCAGTTCCACGCGGCCAGTGAGGGCATCGCCGCTGCCGACGATGTGCTCGCGCTCATTGAGTCGGCTCCCCGTGGTGCTCGTCGTGAGTCGCCCGCGGGTGACGCCGCGAACGCCTCTGACGTGACGAGCGCGCCAGGGGCATCGGTTCCCGCGCTTGCCATTCGCGAGCTCACCGTGCGGCGGGGCGACCACGTGGTCATCGACGCACTGACGGCGTCGTGGATGCCCGGCACCCTGCTCGCCATCACCGGGCCGAGCGGCGCCGGCAAGAGCTCGTTACTCGGAGCGGTGCTCGGTCTGGTTGACCACGAGGGCGTGGTCGAACTTGACGGATTACCCGTGTCTCCGGCCGA
>NZ_JANRKZ010000111.1:0-4472 GCF_033763155.1 Microcella sp. | reverse complement strand
GAAGTGCGCGACCTCGCGGCACTGCTCGACGTCATGCCCACCAAGAAGCTGGGCCAAAACTTTGTGCACGACGCCAACACCGTGCGCCGCATCGTGCAGACCGCGGCGCTGCTGCCCGCCGAGCCCGTGCTCGAGGTCGGCCCGGGGCTTGGGTCGTTGACGCTCGGATTGCTCGAGGCCGGGCATCCGGTCGTCGCCATCGAAGTGGATGCTCGCCTCGCCACCCAGCTGCCCCTGACGGTCGCCCAGCTGCAGCCCGAGGCCGCGCTCGCCGTGGTCACCGCCGACGCGCTGCGCGTGCCGTCGGTGCCCGATGCACCGGGCAATCAGCGCCCCACTGCTCTCGTCGCCAACTTGCCCTACAACATCTCGGTGCCCGTGCTGCTGCACTTGCTGTCTCTCGAGCCCGGGATTCGTCGTGTGCTCGTCATGGTGCAGGCCGAGGTCGGGCACCGACTCGCGGCTGAGCCCGGTTCGAAGGTCTATGGCGGTCCGTCGATCAAGGCCGCCTGGTACGGGCGCTGGCGAGTCGAGGGCCAGGTGAGCAGGCAGGTGTTCTGGCCCGTGCCGAACGTCGACTCGGTGCTCGTGGGCATGACGCGGCACGAGATGCCCGGAACCGAGGCTGAGCGAGTGCGCATGGGCGAGCTCGTCGACGCCGCGTTCGGGCAGCGTCGCAAGATGTTGCGGCAAGCGCTCGCCGAACTCTTCGGCTCGTCCGCCGCGGCGACCACCGCGCTCGAGGCTGCGGGGCTCGACCCGACCGCGCGGGGCGAGATGCTCGGGCTGCCCGAGTTTTTGCGGCTTGCTCGGGCTGCGCCGGCGTGAGCGCAGCATCCGTCGCCGCTGTGACCCGTGTCAGGTGCGCTCGAGCAGCGTGATGACCTCGAAGTGCGTCGACTGCGGAAACATGTCGAGCACGCGCGCCCGCCGCAATCGGTATGCCGGCATGGCGGCGAGATCGCGCGCGAGCGATTCGGCGTTGCAGCTGCTGTAGATCACGTGCCGCGGCCCCCGCGCCTGTAGCCACTCGGCGAGTTCGTTGCCGAGCCCGCGTCGCGGTGGGTTGACGATGACGAGCTCGGGCACCTCGGTTGCCGCGAGGGCGAACGCCGTGGCGTCGGCCGCGATGAAACGGATGCGCTGCCGGTCACTCTCGGCCGGGTACCGCGCGTCGCGGGCCAGTTCGGCACTCGCTACGGCGTCGGGCGCGGCCTCGACTCCGACCACCTCCCGTGCTGACGACGCGGTCTGGAGCGCAAAGCCGCCCACCCCGCAATACAAATCCCACACCGAGGCCGGGTCGAGCTCGTCGACCCACTCGCGCGCTTGCGCGTAGAGCGCGGCGGCGATCGCCGTATTGGTCTGCACAAAGCTCTGAGGCCGTACCTGCAGCTCGAGGTCGTTGACCGCGAAGGGCAGCACGGCCTCCTCGGTGAGCACGTGTTCGACCTCGCCTTCGAGCACGGCCTTGTGCTCGGGGTGGATGTTCGCGGTGACGACGCGCACGTGCGGAAGGACATCCCGCAGCCACGGCAGCACCGCCCGTACTCGGGCAACCGACCCCTCAGACCGCACGACGAACCGCACCATGAGCGCGCCGCTCGGAGCTTCGGTCACGATGAGGTGCTTGAGCTCGCCCGTGCGCGACGGAACGTCGTAGGGGTCGAGCCCCGCCCGCGTGATCGCCTCAATGAGGGCCGGAAAAGCCGCGAGGATGCCCGGCGCGATGATGCCGCAGTGCCGAAGATCGACCCCGTGCCCTGCCCCGTCGAGAATGCCCAGGGTCGGCGCGGCGACGGTGCGGCCGACGACCATTTTGGCCTTGGCGCGAAAGCCTCTCTCGGCGCTTGCGCCGGGCGCGAGCCAGTGCACATCCGCCCCGAACGGTGTCAGCAGCCGCCGGGCGAGCGCCTCTTTTTCGGTGAGCTGCTGGGCGTAGGGCTGACCCATGAGCGTGCACGAGCGGCAGAGCCCGGCGTCGAAGTAGTCGCACTGCATGGTGGGCCCAGGCTAGCGGCGCGCTGGCTTAGGGTGGAGCCATGAGCACGGGGGCAGCAGACCGAGTGGTGCATGTGCGGGCGCCCGGCAAGATCAACGTGTTCATGAAGGTCGGCTCGCTGCTCGACGATGGCTACCACGAGGTCGCGACGGCCTACCAGGCCATCTCGCTCTTCGAAGAGGTTTACGCGCGCCCCGCCGACGACTTCTCGGTGCGCTTCAGTGGCCCCATCGACACGAGCGGCCTCGCCACCGACGGCTCGAACCTCGCCATCAGGGCCGCGCGCCTTCTTGCCCGCGTCGCCGATTACCGCGGGGGTGTCGCCCTCGAGATCGAGAAGCACGTTCCGATTGCGGGCGGCATGGGCGGCGGGTCGGCGGATGCCGCGGCCACCCTCGTGGCGTGTGACCACCTGTGGGGCACCAACGTAGGCCGCGAGGTCTTGCACGATTTGGCTGCCCAGCTGGGCGCGGACGTGCCGTTCGCGCTCATGGGCGGCACGGCCGTGGGCACGGGTCGTGGCGACCGGCTCTCGCCCGCTCTCGCGCAAGGCACCTTTCACTGGGTGCTCGCGCTCGCCGACGACGGACTCAGCACACCCCAGGTCTATGCCGAGCTCGACCGGCACCGCGAGCGGAACGTGCACGACATCGCACCCGCCCCCGAGCAGCCCATGGTCGACGTCGAAGTCTTGCAGGCGCTGCGCGCGGGCGATGCCCACCAGTTGGCCGAGTATCTCTACAACGACTTGCAGGCTCCCGCGCTGCACTTGCAGCCCACTCTTGCGGCAACGATCGAGCTCGGCGAATTGCAGGGCGCTCTCGCGGGTCTGGTGTCGGGTTCAGGCCCCACGGTCGCCTTCTTGGCGGCCGATCACGATTCGGCGATCGACCTGCAAGTAGCGCTTAGTGCGTCTCGGTTGACGGTTCTTCGGGCGACGGGGCCGGTTCACGGCGCTCGCGTGATTTCAGGCTGAGACCCAAGAGGCTCAGCAGCACCATCGCCATCGCTCCGCCGACGAGGGCGATGTCGGCCACGTTTCCGACGAAGAAACCGAAGTAGTCGATGAAGTCGACAATCTCGCCGCGTGCGAATCCGGGTTCGCGAAAGAGGCGGTCTCCGAGGTGACTAATCGCGCCGCCGAGCAGTGCACCCGCTGCGATGGCCCACGGCACACTCGAGATGCGCGAGACAAAGATGGCAATGCCCACGACGGCGAGAGCGGCCACGATCGTGAGAATCCAGGTGTATTCAGCGCCGATGCCAAACGCTGCGCCCGGGTTGTAGACAAGGCGCCACTGAATGGCCTCGCCAATCACGGGCACGGGAACGCCCAGTTCGAGCGTTGCTTCGGCCCAGAACTTAGTGCCCTGGTCGAACAGGATGATTGCGGCAGCCCACAGCAGCGTGAAGGGCAACACCTTCCGCACCGGTCGGGTCTCGATCGCGTGATGGTGGGCCGTGTGCTCGTGCATCCCCCTATTCTACCCGGTCGGGGCACCTCGCCCGCGCGCCGTAGTCTCGACGGGTGGCACATCTCTTGGGGGCAGAAGCCCTTCGCGTCGAATATCCCACCCGCGTCGTGCTCGATGGGGTGACGGTCGGCATCGGCGACGGTGACCGCATCGGCGTCGTCGGCCGCAATGGCGACGGCAAGTCGACGCTGCTGCGCATATTGGCCGGCAAGCAAGAGCCCGACGGCGGCCGCGTCACGCGCCGCGGGGGAGTCACGCTCGGCATGCTCGATCAGGCCGACGAATTGGCCACGGGCAAGACCGTGCTCGAGACCATCGTGGGCGATCGGCCCGAGCACGAGTGGGCCGGCGATCGCAATGTTCGGGATGTTCTTGCCGGGTTGATCTTCGACATACCCGGTCACACTCTCGTCGACGACTTGAGCGGAGGCCAGCGTCGTCGGGTGGCTCTCGCCGCGCTGCTCAGCCGCGAGTGGGACATCGTGGTGCTCGATGAGCCCACCAACCACCTCGACATCGGGGGAGTGCACTGGCTCGCGGGTCACCTCAAGCGGCGCTGGTCGCCGGGTGCGGGTGCGCTGCTCGTCGTGACGCACGATCGGTGGTTTCTCGACGAGGTCAGCAACGACACCTGGGAGGTGCACGACCGCATCGTCGAGCCCTTCGAGGGCGGCTATGCCGCCTACGTGCTGCAGCGACTCGAGCGTGACCGCCAAGCGGCCACGATGGAGGCCAAGCGGCAGAACCTCATGAAGAAAGAGCTCGCGTGGTTGCGGCGCGGTGCTCCCGCGCGCACCGCCAAGCCGAAGTTTCGCATCGAGGCCGCCAACGCTCTCATCGACGACGTGCCGCCATTGCGCAACAGCGTCGAGCTCTCGCAGATGGCCACCGCCCGCCTCGGCAAAGACGTCATCGACCTGCTCGACGTCTCGGTCACCTACGGCGACCGCGAGATTCTGCACGACGTCGAGTGGCGCATTGCTCCGGGTGAGCGC
>NZ_JANRKZ010000110.1:0-2158 GCF_033763155.1 Microcella sp. | reverse complement strand
GCCGACACTCCCGTCGCTGCGTTCGCGAGCGACGAGCAGAAGATGTATGGCGTGCAGTGGCACCCGGAGGTCAAGCACTCCGAGTTTGGCCAGCGCGTGCTCGAGAACTTCTTGCACACCGCGGCGGGCATCCCGGCCGACTGGAACAGTGGCAATGTCATCGCCGAGCAGGTCGAGCGCATTCGCGCCCAGGTGGGCTCGGCTCGCGTCATTTGCGGACTCTCGGGCGGCGTCGACTCGGCTGTCGCGGCCGCGCTTGTGCACGAGGCGGTCGGTGACCAGCTCGTCTGTGTCTTCGTCGACCACGGCCTGCTGCGGGCCGACGAGCGACGCCAAGTCGAAGAAGACTATGTGGCGGCCACGGGCATTCGATTGGTGACCGTGGATGCCCGCGAGCAGTTCATGACGGCCTTGGCCGGTGTCACCGACCCCGAGACCAAGCGCAAGATCATCGGCCGCGAGTTCATTCGCACCTTCGAGCAGGCCGCAGCCGACCTGGTGGCCGAGGCTCAGGATGCGGGCGGGGCCATCGAGTTTCTCGTGCAGGGCACGCTGTACCCCGACATCGTCGAATCGGGTGGTGGCTCGGGCACGGCCACGATCAAGAGCCACCACAACGTGGGCGGGCTTCCCGACGACGTGCAGTTCGCGCTCGTCGAGCCGCTGCGCACGCTGTTCAAAGACGAGGTGCGAGCGATCGGGCGCGAGCTTGGCCTGCCCGAGCCGATTGTCGCGCGCCAGCCGTTCCCGGGGCCCGGGCTGGGCATCCGCATCATCGGCGAAGTGACGTTTGAGCGACTCGAGTTGTTGCGCGAGGCCGACGCGATTGTGCGTGCTGAGTTGACCGCCGCGGGCCTCGACGCCGAGATCTGGCAGTGCCCCGTCGTGCTGCTCGCCGATGTGCGCTCGGTGGGCGTGCAAGGCGATGGCCGCACCTATGGGCACCCCATCGTTCTGCGTCCTGTCTCGTCAGAAGACGCGATGACCGCCGACTGGACCCGCTTGCCCTACGACGTGCTCGCGCGCATCTCGAACCGCATCACGAACGAGGTCGCGGGCGTCAACCGGGTCGTGCTCGACGTCACGTCGAAGCCCCCGGGCACGATCGAATGGGAATGACCGCGCTCTAGGCGAAGGCCATTTCTGGCCTTCGCGCGCGGTCATTCCGGGCGGCGTCTCGCCGCCCGGGTCACGCGGCTGGTCATTCCGAGCGCCGTCTCGGCGCTCGGGCGCGCGTTAGGCGAAGGCCATTTCGGCGCGCTGGAGCTAAAGGCGAAGGCCATTTCTGGCCTTCGCGCGACGCCAGCGCCGAGCGCCGTCTCGGCGCTCGGGTCACCTGAGCTCGCTGAGGGTGATGAGCCGCTGACGCAGTGTGCCTCCCACGGCACATGCCGCGACAGGCACACGCCCCTGTCGACATTTCTTGTGTGAAACCCGTTTGACGTCAATCTGGCTTCACACAAGAAGACCGTGCGTGCCGCTTGGTCGCCGGGTGGCCGGAGTCGTCTGCACGCCCTCGCCAGCGCTGCCGGCCGAACCACCGCCCGTGCCCGCGCTGCTGGCCCAGCCACCGCCCGTTCCGAGCCGGAATGCCGCCGGAACGCAGAAAGGGCCGCCCCGAAGGGCGGCCCGATTCGTTCACGCGGGACGCTGACGCGTCCGCGCGGCGAGCGCTACTCGCCGCGCAGGATGGCGAGCAGGCGAAGGATCTCGAGGTAGAGCCAGACGACGGTGACCATGATGCCGAAGGCGGCGGTCCAGCCGTACTTGGCGGGGGCTCCACGCCGCACGCCGGTCTGGATCGAGTCGAAGTCGAGCACGAGCGAGTACGCCGCGAGCAGGATCACGAGGATGCCGAGCCAGAAGCCGAGCGGCATGCCGAGGACGGGGGTGTCGCGGAGACCGAACATGCTGTCGGTGACTCCGAAAGCCATGAGGCCGAAGTTGATGAGCGAGAAGAGCGCGTAGCCGATCATCGCGACGAGGAAGATCTTTGTCGCGCGCTTCGAGGCGCGGATCTTGCCGCTCGCAAACAAGGCCAACGTCACGCCGATCACGGCGAAGGTGCCGAGCACGGCCTGGATGACGATGCCTTCCCACTGCGCGTTGAAGAACATCGAGATGCCGCCGACGAAGAGGCCCTGCGCCGCCGTGTAGG
>NZ_JANRKZ010000109.1:0-3517 GCF_033763155.1 Microcella sp. | reverse complement strand
GGGCCCCGCTCCCGAAGGAGCGAGGCCCGCGCTGGTGTGGTGGCTATCTCGATCGAGGCTGAGGCCTAGACCGAGAAGTAGAGCTCGTACTCGAACGGGTGCGGACGCTGGGCGGCCGGCAGAATCTCGTTCGTTCGCTTGTAGTCAATCCAGGTCTCGATGAGGTCCTTGGTGAAGACGCCACCCGCGAGCAAGAACTCGTGGTCGTTCTCGAGTGCGACGAGCGCCTCTTCGAGCGAACCGGGAACCTGCGGGATGCCCTTGGCCTCCTCGGGGGGAAGCTCGTAGAGGTCCTTGTCGACGGGCTCGTGCGGCTCGATCTTGTTGATGATGCCGTCGATACCGGCCATGAGCTGCACCGCGAACGCGAGGTACGGGTTGCCCGAGGCGTCAGGCGCGCGGAACTCGATGCGCTTGGCCTTGGGGTTGGTGCCCGTGATCGGGATGCGGATAGCAGCCGAGCGGTTACCGGCCGAGTAGACCAGGTTGACGGGAGCCTCGAAGCCCTTGACCAGACGGTGGTACGAGTTCAGCGAAGGGTTCGTGAACGCGAGGATCGCCGGAGCGTGCTTGAGAATGCCGCCGATGTACCAGCGCGCGATGTCGCTGAGTCCGCCGTAGCCGGCCTCGTCGTAGAACAGGGGCTTGCCCTCGTTCCAGAGCGACTGGTGCGTGTGCATACCCGAGCCGTTGTCGCCGAAGAGGGGCTTGGGCATGAAGGTCGCAACCTTGCCCCACTCGAGGGCCGTGTTCTTGACGATGTACTTGAACTTCAAGATGTCGTCGGCGGCCGAGACCATCGTGTCGAACTTGTAGTTGATCTCACCCTGGCCGGCGGTGCCCACCTCGTGGTGGCTGCGCTCGACCTCGAGGCCGACCTCCATGAGCTTCAGCACGATGTCGTCACGCAGGTCAGCGTGCTGGTCGACCGGGCTCACGGGGAAGTAGCCGCCCTTGTAGGGGGTCTTGTTGGCGAGGTTGCCGCCCTCTTCGGCGCGCGCGGTGTTCCATGCGGCTTCGCTCGAGTCGACCGAGTAGAACGAGGTGTTCTGCTTCACTTCGTAGCGAACGTCGTCGAAGATGTAGAACTCGGCCTCGGGGGCAAAGAACGCGGTGTCGGCGATGCCCGTCGACGCGAGGAACTTCTCGGCCTTCTTAGCAACCTGGCGCGGGTCGCGAGCGTAGATCTCGCCGTTACGCGGGTTGTAGATGTCGAAGACCATGACGAGCGTGCGCTCGGTGCGGAAGGGGTCGACGTACGCGGTCGACACGTCCGGAATCAGCTGCAGGTCGGACTCGTGAATCGACTGGAAGCCTCGGATCGAGGAGCCGTCGAACAGCTGGCCGACCGTGAAGAAGTCCTCATCGACGGTCGAGGCGGGGATGTTGAAGTGCTGCTGGACACCGGGGAGGTCGGTGAAGCGAATGTCGAGGAACTTGACATCCGTGTCCTTGATGAACTTCAGCACCTCGGAAGAATCACTGAACATGTGACAGATCTCCTGAGCTTGGTACCGGACGACTGCAGTCGCAGCCTGCCTCGAGACTAGGCGCAGGGCATTTCCCGTCAGTGTCCCCTTTGTTTCGGGGATGTTACGGCGCTGTCGACGAGCGAAACACGCTGTCGACGGATGCTCAACCGACCGCTTGCGCGAATCCCGCCGACGCGTCGGCCAACGCCCGCATCGACTCAGGAATCTCGCGACCCTTCGCGACCATCGACTGAGCCCACAGGCGTCCTGCCCGGTAGCTGGAGCGCACGAGCGGGCCCGCGAGCACGCCCAAGAACCCGATCTCTTCGGCTTCGGCCTTGAGTTCAACAAACTCTTCGGGCTTGACCCAGCGGTCAATCGGGTGGTGGCGCGAGCTCGGTCGCAGGTACTGCGTGATCGTGACGATGTCGGTGCCCGCTTCGTGCAGGTCACGCAAGGCTTGCGACACCTCGTCACGGGTCTCGCCCATGCCAAGAATGAGGTTTGACTTCGTGATGAGCCCGAAGTCACGGGCCTGGGTAATGACGTCGAGCGAGCGCTCGTAGCGGAAGGCCGGGCGAATGCGCTTGAAGATGCGCGGCACGGTCTCGACGTTGTGCGCAAAGACCTCGGGGCGCGATTCGAACACCACGCGCAGCAATTCCGGGTTTCCCGAGAAGTCGGTCGCCAGCAACTCGACACCGGTGCCCGGGTTCAGTTCGTGAATCATGCGCACGGTCTCGGCGTGCAGCCACGCTCCCTCGTCGGGCAGGTCATCGCGGGCTACGCCCGTGACGGTCGCGTAGCGCAGGTTCATCTGCACGACCGATTCAGCGACGCGTCGAGGCTCGTCGGTGTCGTAGTCCGCAGGCTTGCCGGTGTCGATCTGGCAGAAGTCGCAGCGACGGGTGCACTGGCTGCCGCCGATGAGGAACGTTGCCTCACGGTCTTCCCAGCACTCATAGATGTTCGGGCATCCCGCCTCTTGGCAGACGGTGTGCAGTTGCTGTTCGCCGACAAGCGAGCGCAGCGCGGTGTACTCGGGCCCCATCTTGGCGCGCGTCTTGATCCACTCGGGCTTCTTCTCGATCGGCGTCTGGGCGTTGCGCACCTCAAGACGCAAGAGCTTTCGGCCCTCGGCGGGATGGGTTGCCGGCGTTGACGAGGCGGGGGGAAGAATGGTCATGCGGATGCTCCTTGCGAGGCGGTGGTCAGCGACGCAGCAGCGCCGACGAAGTCGTGGACGAGCGGGCCGAAGTGGCGCTCGATGAGAGGGATGACCTGCTCGGGCGTGACCGTGCGGCCGAGCTCGCGGCTCACCGAGGTGACACCGGCATCAGAAAGTCCGCACGCAACGATCGAGTTGTAGGCGTCGAACGTGTTCGAGCAGTTGAGGGCGAAGCCGTGCATGCTCACCCCTTGCGCCACGCGAATGCCGATGGCTGCGATCTTGTCGGTGCCGCGCATCCAGACTCCACTTCGACCGGCCACGCGCCCCGCGCCCTCAACGCCTAAGTCGGTGAGAACGGCGATGAGCATGCCCTCGAGGCAGCGCACATACTGCACGACATCGATGGGGTCGGCGAGACGGATGATCGGATACCCCACGAGCTGACCGGGGCCGTGCCACGTGATCTTGCCACCGCGGTCGACTTCGATGACGGGGGTGCCGTCGACGGGTCGTTCGTGCGGTTCGGTGCGCTTGCCCGCTGTGTAGACGCTCTCGTGTTCGAGAAGCATGACAGTATCGGGCGCCCGGCCCTCGGCGACGGCAGCGTGCAGTGCACGCTGTTGCTCGAGACCCGACAAATACGGCACGGAGTTGGCGCTTAGCCCCGTGACGACGTAGTCGATCACGCGCTCAGTGTACGCCCGTGTGGGCCTTCTAGGCTGAGGGCGTGTCTGACAGTTCTGAGGTCTCATCGCCCGATTGGCCGGGGCAGCGTCTCGGCCTGCCCGAAAGCGGCTCACGCTCGGTTGCTCGACTTGGTCGCCGCATTGCCGCCATCGCCATTGACTGGGGCATCGCCGTTGCGATCTCGGCG
>NZ_JANRKZ010000108.1:0-6326 GCF_033763155.1 Microcella sp. | reverse complement strand
CAAAGAGGCGGGCACGGCGGCATCGCTTCTCGGCGCCGTCAACGCCGGACTCGCGGGGTTGCTGTCGCCCATCGTGGGGTTGTTCGGCATTGCCACGGCGGTTCCCATGGGCACGATGATGGCCATCACGTCGGTCGTGTCGATCGCGACACTGTGGCTCGTCGTTCGGCCGCGCACCGTGCCGCCGCTCGCGCGGTAGAACCGTCGACGCGTCAAAGAGGGCGGCGAGCATCCAGTCAGGGAAAAAGAAGGCTGGTGCGATTGTTGTCCATATGGATAACATTGGAATATGAAGATTCTTGTGGTCGGCGCCGGCGGCGTCGGCGATGCCATTGCCAAGATCGCAGCCCGACGTTCGTTCTTCGAGACGATGATCGTGAGTGACTATGACGTCACTCGTGCTGAGCGAACGATCGCGTGGATTGAAGCGAAACACGGCCCTCAGGGCGGCCGCTTTGTCGCTGCCCAGATTGACGCCTCGAAGCCCGAGAGCGTGGCTGCGGTGGCGCGAGAACACGGCGCGACGCACGTCATGAACGCCGTCGAGCCCAAGTTCGTGCCCACGATCTTCGCGGGCGCACTCGAGGCCGGGGCCGATTACCTCGACATGGCGATGAGCCTCTCGAAGCCGCACCCCGAGCAGCCGTACGCACTCACGGGCGTGAAGCTCGGCGATGAGCAGTTCGCGGCCGCGGCTCAGTGGGAGGCGGCCGGTCGCCTGGCGCTCGTGGGCATGGGCGTTGAGCCTGGCTTGAGCGACGTGTTCGCGCGCTACGCTGCCGACCACCTCTTTAGCGAGATCGATGAGCTCGGCACCCGCGACGGCGCCAACCTCGTCGTGCGTGACGATGAGGGCAACGAGATCTTCGCCCCCTCGTTCTCAATCTGGACGACGATCGAAGAGTGCCTCAATCCGCCCGTGATTTGGGAGAAAGACACGGGGTGGTACACGACGCCGCCGTTTAGCGAGCCCGAGGTCTTCGACTTTCCGGAGGGCATTGGCCCCGTCGAGTGTGTCAACGTTGAGCACGAAGAAGTGCTGCTCATGCCGCGGTGGGTCGACGCCAAGCGCGTCACCTTCAAGTACGGGCTCGGCGACGAGTTCATCGGCATTCTCAAGACCCTGCACCAGCTTGGTCTCGACAAGACCGAGCCGCTGCGCGTGCGCTCGGCCAACGGGCCCGTGATGGTGAGCCCCCGTGACGTCGTTGCCGCTGGTCTGCCCGACCCGGCGACCCTCGGGCCGCGGATGACCGGCAAAACCTGCGCTGGCCTGTGGGTCACGGGCACCGGAGTCGACGGCGCACCACGCGCGGTCTACCTGTACCACGTGAGCGACAACGAGTGGACGATGGCCGAGTACGAGAGCCAGTGCGTCGTGTGGCAAACCGCGCTCAACCCCGTCATCGCGCTCGAGCTGCTCGCCACCGGTGTCTGGACCGGCGCGGGCGTGTTGGGCCCGGAGGCGTTTGACGCCCAGCCCTTCCTCAACCTCATGGCGCGCCCCGAGAGCGAGGGTGGCTACGGCCAGCCCTGCGGCCTGGAGGAGCGCGCACCCGTCGCCTAGGCTCGCGACATGAGCCACAGTGGAGTGACGCACGCGAGCGACGTGATCGTGCTCGGCGCGGGGTTGGCCGGGCTTGCTGCCGCACGCGATCTCGCGGCTGCCGGCGTTGACGTTCGCGTGCTCGACGCTCGCGGTCGCGTGGGTGGTCGGGTCGAGCAGTCGACTCTGGCCGACGGACGCATTGTGCAACTGGGCGGGGAGGTGGTCGGCCCGGCGCATACGAGCTACACCCAGCTCGTGGCCGAGCTCGGCCTCACGCTCGTGCCGGCCTTCGCCGGTTTGCCCGGCCGCGATGTGTGGCTGATGGCCGACGGACGGTCGCAGGGAGAGGGTATCCCGTGGTTCACCGACGCCGACCGCCGCAGCTATGAGCAGGTCGAGCGCGCGTTCGGCGCGCTCGTGCGCTCAGTTGATCCCGACAACCCGTGGGCCCACCCCGAGGCCGAGAAGCTCGATCGTCTGAGCGTGGGCCAATGGTTGCGGGCTGAAGGCGCCACCCCCAACGTCGTGCGCGCGCGTGATGTGGCGATGCTCGCGCTGGCGGCCGAGTCCGTCGAGCGCACCTCCCTCTTGAGCGACCTGCGCAAAGAGGCCGCGGTCGGTGCGACGGGCTTCTACGACTACGACGTGTGGGAGGTCTCGCGCGTCGGCGAAGGCTCGGCGACGGTTGCCCTGCGCATGGCCGAGGTGCTCGGCCACCGCATCACGCTCGGCGCGGTCGTGCACCGCATCGACGTATCGCCGCGCGGGTGCCGTGTGGTGCTCGCGAGCGGGGAGACGTTCTCGGCGGCCGCGGTGATCTCGACGATTCCGGCGGGGCCGTTGCGCAGCATCCGTATCGATGGGCTGTCGGATGCCCGCCGCGCCTCACTCGACCGCCAGCGCCACGCCCTCACCTCGAAGGTCACGGTTGCCTACCCTGACTCGTTCTGGGCAGCCGATGGGCTCAACGGAACCAGCTATGCCGAGGTCGGCATGCTCGGCGGCACGTGGGTTCAGCGTGACGGGATTCTCTCGGCTCTCGTCCCCCCCGAGCGCCAGAGCGCGTTTCTGGCAACCTCACCCGACCGGGTGCAGGCCGAGGTGCTCGACGAGCTCGCGCTCGCCTTCGGCCCGCAAGCGCGTGACCCGCTTCAGTTCACCGTGCGGCGGTGGGCGACCGATCCGTTCACGCTCGGCTACATCACGAGTTGGCGGCCCGGAGACGTCATGGGCGTCGGCCCGCTGCACGGCACGCACGAGCCGCCGTTCTATGTCGCGGGCAGCGACCAATGGGTGTGTGGCTATATGGAGGGTGCCGTGCGCACGGGTCGCGCTGCTGCCGCCGCCGTGCTCGAGCAGGGCGCCTAGGCCCGCTGAGGCCCGCCTAGAACGGGAAGATAACCGGCACGAGCAACACCGCAACCCCGAAGAACACGAGGCCGACCGGCAATCCGAACTTCCAGTAGTCGCCGAACCGCAAGCCCGCGGGCGCCATGACCATGAGGTTGCCGGGGGTCGCCACCGGGGTCAGCACGGCTGCGGCGGCCGTGACGGCGACGGCCATCAAGAAGGGCAGCGGAGAGACGCCCATTTCGTAGGCGACCGAAATGGCGATCGGCGCGATGATGAGCGCCGTTGCGGTGTTGCTGATCAGTTGGCCGAAGATCAGCGTGACGAGCGCGAGCGCGGCCAGCACCACGGCAGGCCCCAGCGATCCGACGACATCAACGATGCCCGTTGCGAGCAGGTCGGCTGCGCCCGTCTGCGTGATCGCGGTCGAGACCGGAATCATGCCGCCGACGAGCAAGATCGTGGTCCACTGAATTGAACGGTGCGCCTTTTCGATCGACACGACGCGCGTGAGCACCATGATCGAGGCGGCCACGAGTCCGGCCACGGCGGGCGGCACGATGCCCGTTGCGAGGGCGATGACCATGAGCACGAGCACGCCGAGGGCGATGTACGCGCGGCGCCCGAGGGGCGCCGCCTGACGCCGAATCTGGTCGGGAGCATCCACCACCATGACCGACGAGTCGCGGAGGTTCGTGTCGAGGGCGTCCCAGCGACCCTGCACCAAGAGGATGTCGCCGGCTTCGAGGCGGATTCCGGTCTGGTCACCGATGTCTTCACCACCGCGCTGGATCGCGACGATGATGAGGTCGCCGCTCTCGGTGATCATGCCCGGAAAGACCTCGTCGCCGATCGCCCGAGACCGCGGAGGGATGACGATCTCGGCGACGCCGTACTCGGCGTCCATGGCAGCCCACGTGCTCGTGACCGTGCTCGTGCCAATGCCCTCGAGTTTCACATCGTCGCTGATCGAACGGATGCTCGTGGGGGTTCCCTGCAGAATCAGCACATCGCCCGCGCGAATGGGTGTGGAGGGCTCTCGTGATCCGGCGACCCCGGGCGACTGAACGGCGATGAGCGCCACGGGGGCGGTGCTCTCGAAGACGATTTCGTCGGCGGTACGGCCAATGAGCGGCGAGCCCGCCAGTACGCGCACGCGGCCAAAGGGCTGGGCATTGCCGAACTGTGCGAGCAGGGTGCGAGCGTGGTCGCTCAGGTCGGTCGCGAGGGTCGAGGGGGTGCGGGCCGGAATCAGCCGGTTGCCGAGCAGCACAGCAATGAGCACGGTGCCCGCGACAATCGGCAGGCCGACGAGACTGAACTCGAAGAAACCGAAGCCACGGCCCGTCTCTTCTTCGGCCAGTTCAGACATGATGACGTTGACGGGGGAGCCGGTCAGGGTCAACAGCGACCCGGCGTGGGCGCCAAAGGCGAGCGGCAGCAACAGGCGGCCGGCGGGCATCGTCATCTTGGTCGCGATGACAACGACGACAGGCAGCAGGGCGGCGACCGCTCCGTTGACGCTGATGAGGGCCGAGAGCACGGCCACGACGATCATGATGATGACCGTCATGACCCGCGAGTTTCTGCCCCCGCGCTTGACGAGCTGCTGGCCGGTCCACGCCGTCAGCCCCGAGCCGTCGAAACCTTCCGCGACGACGAACAGCGCCGCGATCAACACGACAGCCGGGTCGCCGAACCCCGCGAAGGTTTGGCCCAGGTCGAGGATGCCGAAAGCGTAGAGGGCGAGCGACGCCCCGACGGCAATCAGGCCCACGGGAATGCGATTGGTCACGAACGCGATGACCACGATCGCAAGAATCAGCATGGTAATCGCGATGTCGCTCACGATGCTGACTCTACTGTCGCTCGCCCGAGGGGGATAGAGCGTCGGCTACTGCAGCGATGACGTAAGGCGAGCGAGGCTGTCGCGCACCTTTTCGCCCCACGGTCGTGTCACCCATTCGTCGAGCGTGAGCTCGCGGCTGTGCTCGCGGTACGAGGCCTCAATGGCGCGCATCCGGCCGACGAATTCTGCGCCGTGCACCATGACCGACACTTCCATGTTGAGGCTGAAGGAGCGAATGTCCATGTTGCTCGACCCAACAATGGCGACGTCATCATCGATCGTGAAGTGCTTCGAATGCAGCACGGTGGGCGCCTGATACAGGTAGATGCGCACACCCGCGCGCAGCAGGTCTTCGTAGTACGACCGTTGCGCGTGATAGACGAAGAACTGGTCGCCGATCTCGCTCACATAGAGCTCGACGAGCAAACCGCGCGACGCCGCCGTGATGATCGCCAGTTGAATCGCCTCGTCGGGCACAAAGTACGGGCTCGTGATGCTCACCTGACGCTCGGCCTTGTGAATGAGGGTCGTGTAGAGCTTGAGGTTGTTGTCGTTCTCAAAGCTCGGGCCGCTCGGCAACACTTGTGCGTCGAGCAGGGCGGGGTCGTCGCCCAGCACCACGGGCGAGGTGTCGAGGGGCAGCAACTCGTCGGTCTCGCTGTACCAGTCGGTCACGAAGACGGCGTCGAGTTCGCGCACGACCGGGCCTTCGAGTCGCACCATCACTTCGTGCCAGTGCAGCCCGCGAGCGATCGACTTCTTCTTGCCGTAGTTCGACTGGATCATGTTCTGCGAGCCCGTGTGGCCCACGCGCCCATCGACGACGACGAGCTTGCGGTGGTTACGCAGGTCGGGGCGTTGCCACTGGCCCTTCCACGGGCGCAAGGGGAGCATCCCGTGCCATTCGGCCCCCATGGCGGCCAGGCGGGCGAGCGTTGCCTTTCGCGGTGGGTACAGGATGCTCATCAAGTGGTCGCTCAGAACGCGCACCGTGACGCCGCGCGCGGTCGCCCGCTCGAGTGCGGCGAAAAATGGCTCAGTCGTCGCATCGAGCGTGAGGATGAAGAACTCCACGTGCACATATGACTCGGCTGTGTCGATGTCGGCCACCATGGCCGCGATCGCGCCCTCGTAGTCGTCGATGAGCTCGGCGCGATTGCCGCCCACCATCGGCAGAGCGCCGAGCTTCTCGTTGAGATAGACCGACGAGCCCAGCCACTCAGGCCACTCGTCGCGGTGGCTCACGCGATTGAGGCCCTCGGTGCGCTCGAGAATTGCGCGGCTGACCTCGTGCTGCTTCTCACGGCGACGCTTCGGCAAGCGGCTCAGCCCGACGAGGAAGAACGCGATCGCCCCGACGTAGGGAATGAAGATGATCGTCAGCATCCACGCGATCGCCGTTGACGGTCGACGTCGAGCCGAAATGAGGATGATCGCGATCGTGCCGAGCACGACGTGCGCGACAACGAGAGCGGCAGAGATCACCACGAGCGGGTCAGTTGCCATGCGGGACTACTTCACTCGCTGACGCGGTACGACAACCTTCTTGATGATGAGAAGGATGCTCGCGACGACCGG
>NZ_JANRKZ010000107.1:0-3971 GCF_033763155.1 Microcella sp. | reverse complement strand
CGCCGACGGCGTTGACGGTCGCACAATCGAACGTGTCGAACTGCTCTTGCAGTTCGGGGGTAATCCACGCGATGTCGCTCGCATCAGTCGGGCTCGCGGTCGGAGTCGGTTCTTCACTCGCAGACGGCGAGACCGACGGGTCTGCGCTCGGCGACGCCGAGGGGTCAGTGCTGGGGTCGACCGCTCCCTCTTCACCAATGGTGTCGGCAGACGGTGCGCCGGCGATGAGCACCGGACGGAACTCAAGCTTCGCCGAGCTCGAGATGCGCTCGCGCGTCTCGTCATCAGGCTCGCCCGGAATCGACACCACGATGTTCTGGTTGCCCTGAGTGTTGATCTCGGCCTCGCTGACACCGCTGGCATCGACGCGCTGACGAATGATCGCCACGGCGCGCTCCAACTGCTCGGCCGTCACGGCCTCGCCGCTCGAAAGCTGCGGAGTCAGCGTGATCTGCGTGCCACCCTCGAGGTCGAGAGCGAGCTTCGGAGTCCATTGACCGTTGTTGAAGAGCACGCTCGCCCCATTCGCCGCGATAAGGGCGATGATGATGACGAGCAGCCAGACGAGAGAACGAATGGCTTTGCGCTCAGTGGTGCTTCTGGCCACCAGTGATACTCATTTCTGCGAGGGGAGGCGGACGCGCCCGTGACGGGCGCGCCCCGCGAGGTGAGCGAGGGGGTTAGTTCTCGGTCTTCTTGGCGCGCTTCGGCTTCTCGGCCGGTGCGTCGAGGCTCGACTCGTTGATGCTCGGCTCGGCGTCGGCCTCGCCGGCAACCACGGGCTCGTCTTCGATGACGCGCGCGAGGGTCTGACGGTGAACACGCACGGTGCTGCCCGGGCTGGTCTCGAGCACGGCCACGTTGGCGTCATCGTCGATGCTCACGAGAGTTCCGAACAGACCAAAGTTGGTCATGACCTCAGCGCCGGGAACCATCTTGAGCTGCAGCGCCTCGAGGTCTTGCTTGCGCTTGCGCGAGTTGCGGAACATGAAAAAGATGAGCAGGGCGAGCACACCCAGCATGACAATCGTCAACGGGTCAAAAACCATGAGTCGCGGTGCCTTTCAGAGACGGGAGCGGCGTAGCGCTGATGTCAGCGCCGGTCGGCAAGCGGATGCTCGGCCGAGGGCCAGCGATAACTATAGGTCATCGACCTCGGTCACCCGCGGCGCGTGCCCGAGGTGAGCCCACGCGCGAGCGGTTGCAACGCGGCCGCGTGGAGTGCGCGACAGCAATCCGGTTCGCACAAGAAAAGGTTCGACGACCGCTTCAATCGTCTCTGCCTCTTCTCCCACCGACACGGCGAGCGTTGAGAGGCCCACCGGCCCTCCGTCGAATCGTTCAACAATCGCCTGCAACACGGCACGGTCAAGCCGATCGAGACCCTGCTCGTCAACGTCATAGAGCTCGAGGGCCGCACGCACCGCTGCGCGATCCGCGTCTCCCCCGCGCACCAGAGCGAAGTCGCGCACACGGCGGAGCAGTCGGTTGGCGATACGGGGTGTGCCCCGTGAGCGGCGAGCAATCTCTGCGAGGGCATCCTCGTCAATCGCTAGCGACAACAGGCGAGCGGCACGGTCGAGAACCTGGTGCAGCTCGTCGGGTTCGTAGAACTCGAGGTGGGCGGTGAAGCCGAAGCGGTCGCGCAAGGGGTTGGGCAAGAGTCCCGACCGGGTGGTGGCCCCCACAAGAGTGAAGGGTGCCAGTTCGAGGGGAATGCTCGTGGCTCCGGCACCCTTGCCGACCATGATGTCGACACGAAAGTCTTCCATGGCCAGGTAAAGCATTTCTTCGGCAGAGCGCGCCATGCGGTGAATCTCGTCGATGAAGAGCACTTCGCCGGGGACGAGCGACGACAGCACTGCTGCGAGGTCACCCGCGTGCTGAATGGCGGGGCCGCTCGTCATGCGCAATGGCCGCTGGCCCTCGTGCGCGACGATCATCGCGAGGGTTGTCTTGCCGAGGCCGGGCGGCCCCGCGAGCAGGATGTGGTCAGGGGTGCGATTCTGCAGACCGGCTGCTTCGAGGAGGAGCTGCAACTGTCGGCGCACTTTCTGCTGTCCGACAAACTCGGCCAGGCTCTGAGGTCGCAATGCACCCTCGAACGCGAGCTCAGCGGCCGACTCTGGCTCAGCGCGCATCAGGTCGTCGCTCACGAGCGCGACCCATCCGCAGAATCAGCGGCGGAGCGGGCTCGCGCCGGTCCCAACTGGGCAAGCGCTCGGCGCAACAGAACCGGCAGGCCGGTGCTCGGCGCATCAGGGTCAGCATCGACGACCTGTGCGGCGACCTCCAGGGCCGTGCGCTCGGGCCAGCCAAGCCCCGTGAGGGCGGCAGCCAGCGACGTCGTGACGGCTGTGGAGACACCCGCTGCCGCCGCGGGAGCGCCTCCAGTCGGAGCGACCAGTTTGCCGGCGAGCGTCACGACGATGAGTTTGGCGGTCTTGGGTCCGATGCCACTGACGGCACGAAACGGTGCGTCGTCGTCGTCAGCAATGGCTCGCGCGATCGCGTCAGGCGTCATTTCGCCCAACACACCCAGCGCCGACTTGGGGCCGACGCCCGAGACCGTGCGCAGCAACTCGAACAGCCCGAGCTCGGTTTCGTCGGCGAAACCGAACAGACTCATGTCGTCTTCACGAACGACGAGCGCGGTGTGAACGCGCACGGTGTCGCCCGCGCGCAGCTCTCGGGCGTGCCGCTCGGTGACGGCAACCGCGTAGCCAACCCCTGAGACGTCAATGACCGCGCGCGTGCCCGTCAGGGCAATAAGGGTTCCGCGCAGGCTAGCGATCACCCGTCGAGCCTACGGGCGCGCGTCGCCTTCTCCGCCGTGCGCCACGCCTGCTGGGCGGGTGTGAGGTGCGTCACGCCCTGTGCCGTCTCCCCCGCCACTCGCGCCGCAGGGCTCGCCGCGCCGCGCCAGCCGTGGCAGATGGCTAGAGCCAGCGCGTCGGCGGCGTCAGCGGGCTTCGGTGGGGCATCCAATCGAAGGATGCGCTGCACCATCGCCGTCACCTGCTTCTTGTCAGCGGCACCATGTCCCGTGACTGCCGCCTTCACCTCAGTGGGGGTGTGCAGCGTCACTGGCAAGCCGCGCAGTGCCGCGGCGTAGAGCACGACTCCGCTCGCTTGAGCGGTGCCCATGACCGTGCGCACGTTGTGTTGGGCGAAGACACGCTCGAGCGCAATGGCATCGGGGCGGTGTTCGTCGAGCAAGGTGGCAACTCCCTCGCCGATCGCCAACAACCGCGATTCGAGAGCCTGATCGGGCGGCGTCTGAATCACGGTGACGGCGACGAGAGTCGCGCGTCGATTGGGCTCGATGTCGACAATGCCCACTCCGCAGCGAGTGAGACCAGGGTCGACGCCGAGCACTCGCACGCGCGACTACTCGTCGTTGTCGAGTTCGGCGCGAACCTCGGCGCTCAGCGACACGTTCGTGAAGACGTTTTGCACGTCATCCAAGTCATCCATCGCATCGACGAGCTTGAAGAGCTTGCGAGCAGTCTCGGCGTCAGCCTCGATCTGCAGGTTGGCCACGAACTCGGCTTCGGCCGAGTCGTACTCAATGCCGGCGTCCGTCAGCGCCGTGCGTGCCGCCACGAGCTGCGACGGGTCGGTGATGACCTCGAATCCCCCACCTTGGTCGATGACCTCTTCGGCTCCGGCTTCGAGCACCGCCATGAGAATGTCGTCTTCCGTGACGCCGTCGGTCTTTGTGATCGAAATCACACCCTTGCGGCTGAAGTTGTAGGCAACGCTGCCGGGGTCAGCCATCGTGCCCCCGTTGCGCGTCATCGCGGTGCGAACCTCGGCAGCGGCGCGGTTCTTGTTGTCGGTCAAACACTCGATGAGCAGCGCGAGCCCGCCCGGGCCATAACCCTCGTACATGATCGTCTGGTAGTCGATCGACTCACCCGTGAGTCCGGCACCGCGCTTGATGGCACGCTCGATGTTGTCGTTGGGAA